>JAGVKD010000020.1 GCA_020050795.1 Candidatus Babeliales bacterium | reverse complement strand
GGTCCAGCAGGCTGCTGGCGCCTTTTCTTGCAGGTCTTTTGGGCGAGCAAAAGATCTGCAAAAGGCTACATGACTATAGAAAAAAGAAAACAAGGAAGGTGAACAAGCGATATTGCAAAAAAATAATCAGACAATCATTGGCCCCAGTCCTCTCAGCTCAACCCCTTAAATGGCGATGGTAATCTTCCCAGATGCGCGAGTTCAGGACGCACAAATCGCAATGGCATTCTGGCGCCTTCTGCCAAAAGCATACGAGCCATTTCTTGATTTTGATGTGCAATCGCTTCTGCAATCAGTGATCGCCCACTCGAACTGACATAATTCATATCAGCTTTACCCCACTTGGCGAAAAACGGAATAAGATCTGGTTTTTTATCATTCCGCACGATGTACCACAAACATTCCGAAGCTTGTTCTGGCGTTAATCGCACACCGCGCATATACAATGATTCAAGCACCTGCGCATCACCCTGATCGATCGCAAATTTAAATGCATCCTGCATCCAGTTACGCGCAAGATCAGTTTTTTTCCGCTGTGCCCATGCAATCAAATCCACCGTAATCGCTGCATATTCACTACGCGTTGTGGTAAGTAGCAATGGTTCTATGCCATGTTTTCGATCATATTCTGCCAAGATTGCAAAAACACGATCTTGCAAATTGCGGTTGTATGAAACACTCGTCGCGAGTGCTAATAGAAGAGACAATCGTTCATCATTACTCAATGGACAATCATTATCAAAAACAACTGCGTGTGCAGTGCTGCACATCGTATCTGCATCGAATTTTTTGAATGTACCAACTATTGAACCGATACTGTGTGTGTATAACAATGGCTGCAGTTCTGATGCTATTTTCAAATCAGAAACATAAGGATATCGTACCGTTCGCTTGACTGCCGCTTGTTCAGTAACGCGTGCAGCAATTCGCCATTGTAGAAAACCCACACTTGCTCCAAACAATGTTAGAACAACTGCGAGCATCGCACTATCGGAGCGTCCCTTTTTCATCGCTCCACCCCTTTTTCTGCCGTGTGTATGACCATGTTGTTACCATACGTTCCAGCAATCTACTTCGTTTTTATTGTGAAATTAAAATTGGCATAGTTCAGGTCAACATTGATCGAACTATTCCTGCACCTAAAAATATTGCATGCTGCGCACGCAACACAGTCGGCGTGAGTGCACTCGCCGTGAAACCGAAATCTTGTATGAGCACCTGCTCTGTGCGGCTCATGTCACCCTCTGGCCCAACAAGCAACACCAGATGCGAAGATTTTGTCTTTGCAAATACCTGAAGAATTTCCAAAATGGCCATTCCCGCTGGATGGAAAAATATTTTGCGCACATCAGGCGAAAGATTCGCAAGAATTTTTGACAGATCTTCCGGTTCATGCACAATCGGCATCACAAATTGTTTGCTTTGCTCTGCAGCAGAGATCACCACTCGCTCGAGCCGTTCCAACTCTTTTGCACCGCCCCATTTGCGTTGCACTTTTTCGGTCATAACCAGTTGAATATCATTCACACCAAGTTCTGCGAGCGAATAAATTGCCGCATCACATTCATCACGTTTGAGCAACGGAAGCAAAACTGTGATGTGGGGAGTTAGCACTTGATTGGATTCCGCATGCTTAATGCGCATGTGAATTTTCTTTTTGCCAAATAACTCTTCAATCACTGCAACCACATTAGTGCGCTCATCGAACAAAATACATTCTTGTCCAACGGTCATACGCAAAATGCGCAAGATGCGATGCACAATATCTGGATCAGTGATAACTAATTCCATTCCTGTAGCAACGTCCGCATGACGGCCAAGTGTTGGATAATAGAGAGCAAATTCATGAGAGCTACGCATGTTTCCTATTTCGTACTAGTTTCTTTTTGGAAGATTTTTTTGTTAAACGATCCCAATGGCGACCAACAAATTTGCCAAGTGCATTCCACCGGAGCACAACGGCGCCAGTCAAATTGCCAAGAACTAATTTCCAGCGAGCTGGTTGAATAATAGGTAATTGATTACAAATAAAATCATAATCATCTCCTTCATCGTCAAAACGAAAGACGTCAATACCATTCAATTGATCAGCTGTATTTTCAAAATCTAATGTTTCTTTATTTAAATCTACCGATTCTTTGTGTATTAGCGCATCCTGCCCAGAAAAATTGAATACCAAAGGGCTTTCTGCATTCAATCCGTTCGAGACAAAGCCTACTAACATTACATACAATGAGCAGCGCTTTATCATGCTCGTTCTCCACCACTTTATTATAAAAATATGCATACGAGTGCCGCTTAACCATACCAAGGAGGCGCACTTTAGGCAATATGAAACATTGCTGGCGAGGCTAATTATTCGTATGATGAAGGCGCATTTTTTCAGAAAGGAACGCCGATGAAAAAACCAACCGCTCTTATTATCCTCGATGGCTTTGGCTATTCAGAGAAAAAAGAATGGAATGCCATACGACAGGCAAAAACACCAAATTTTGATTACTATTTCAAACATTATCCGCACGCAATTATTAATGCCGCGGGAGGCGATGTTGGCCTTCCTGAGGGATCCATTGGCAATTCCGAAGTTGGTCATCTGACCATCGGTTCTGGACGCGTGATTGATCAACCAGCCGTCCGCTTGAACAAACTCATTGCGGAAAAAAAATTAGCATCACATTCCGTTCTCGTTAAATGTCTTGCCGCTATCAAAAAAAATGACGGCGCATTGCACATCATGGGACTCTTATCTGATGCGAATGTACACAGCAACGAACAACACCTTTTTGCATTCATCGATGCAGCACACCAATACGGAATTAAAAAAATATATGTGCATGCATTCTTAGATGGCCGCGATACGCCTCCCCGCTCTGCGGCCGAATATCTGCAGGCACTCGATGGTCACATAAAAAACATGCCGAATGTGAAGCTCGCTTCGATTCATGGCCGTTTCTATGCGATGGATCGAGATTCAAATTGGGAACGCACTCAAAAAACATATGAGGTGCTCACATCGGAACACAACCATCCAACACTCCGCTGGCAAGATGTGCTGCAACAAGAATATGCAGAAGGCAACGGTGATGAGTTTGTGGTGCCAACAAATCTTGATTCTGATGGCATTATCAAAAATGGCGATGGCATTATTTTTTTCAACTTCCGTCCTGATCGCGCACGCCAATTGACGCACAGTTTTATGAAATCAGATTTTGATGCATTCCAAACAAAACATCTCAAACTTGCCTGTTTTGTGACACCAACACTCTATGAACGGAATCATGTCAAAACCGATGTGTTGCTTGAACCAATTAAAGCAGCCAACACACTCAAGGAAGTTTTGGAAGAACATGGATATCACATTTTCAGTGTTGCCGAAACAGAAAAATATGCGCACGTCACCTATTTTTTCAATGGCGGAAAAGAGCAAATCTTGCCGCACGAAAAACGGGTATTGATCAAATCAATTTCCACGCGGGATTATGTGCACCATCCAAAAATGTCTGCGCTAGAAATAACCGCCGCGGCGCTTGAATCACTCCAACAAGATCCGTATGATTTTTATCTGATCAACTATGCCAATGCAGACATGGTGGGCCATTCGGGAAACATGGAAGCAACGGTACTCGCTGTTGAATGCCTCGATGAACAGATCGGAAAATTATATGAGCAGATTGTGCGCAAAATGGGCGGCACCATATTTTTGACTTCAGATCATGGCAATGCAGAAAGCATGTTTAATGAACACGCGAAGCAACCCTGCACCGCGCATACGAATAATCCGGTACCATTTATCATGATGTGTCCATCATGCGCGGAGATGCGCAAAGAATTGCCATTGAAAGGTCTCTCGGATATTGCACCATTCATTTTGAGTTATTTGAAAATTCCGGTGCCGCGAGAAATGAAAAAATAGATAAAAAGGGGGCCGGATAAACCGGCCCCTTTTTTTTGCTACTCACCTTGCTGTGATTTTTTCCACAACAAGTAGCCACCAGTGGCCGCTGCAGCACCACCGATAATCCATTTAGATTTATCCTTTGTCCAATTCCATGCTCGTTGATACCACGTTGGGAAAAGAACTTCAGTTGTTGGGACATTTAAGCCTTGCTGCAGGTAAGCCGGCAATTCGTTAATCTCATTCCTATTTACATACGCAACAATTTGCGCACTTGCAAGATTAAGATTTTTGAGAAAATTGGGATCCACTAATTGCCATAATCCCGCAACATCTTTTGCTACGGTAACCATACGTGTGCCGTCTGGACTGAATGCTATTGCATTCATTTTGCCCATATGGAGTGTGGCACATAATTGATATCGAAAATCTTTACTTATTTCCCATAATTTTACCACGCCATCAAGCGAGGCAATAGCAATGTGGGTATCATCAATGAATACTATGGATATGAGGATCCTCCCTCCTATAATGCGAACGATGAAATCTAATCCTGGGAATGTGGAAAGTCGTCGTGGCTTCTGGTTCGGTTTATTTTCCCACGCTTCTACTAAACCATCAGAAGTTACGGTAGCAATTCGTGTACCATCTGGACTGAATACAACAGACTTAACGATCATACCGGTTCTCATTCTGTTATGTTCAGTAGGAAATATAGTAAGCGGTTGAGGATCTTGACTCGGAGCATTTTCCCATAGCTTTATTGTGTCATCTGCCGATGCAGTAGCAATCTGTGTGCCATCGGGACTGAATGCAACGGCTCGAACCCTTTCATGTGGGAATGTAGCAAGCGGTTGAAACTGCTGTTGAGTAGCATCCCATAATTTGCCAGTGCCACCCGCTGCTGCAGTAACAATTCGTGTGCTATCGGGACTAAATGCAATAGCATCGATTCGCTGGTTTGCATGATTTAATCTTTGCAACCACTGTGGATTTGCGCTTGGCTCATTGTTCCACAGATTTATCGAGCCATGCGCTCCTCCTATAGCGATCTTTCGATTGTCAGGGCTAAACGCAACCGCGGTAAATGTATCGGTCGCAAGAGCAACGAGAGGCGAAGCTTTGAATGTGGCAAGAAGTTTAAGCGTGCGATTAGAAATCAAATATAATTGTCCACGATTGATAATTGCATGTTGGAGATCTTTAGAAAATCTATCAAGAAAGTTTTGTTTGTAGTTCTCATATATTTTTGCATCTCTAAGTTTCTCAAAAAGATCGTCGGTAAATATGCGTCGTGCACATTCATTGATAGCAGCATCAAAAAGAATTGGAGCATCCAAATAATTCACGGCAATGGTGAAAGCGAGCAGATCTTGTTCCAGCAGAAGAGTCAAATCGATATCTTTCCCTTTTCCCTCATGCAGCAGTTTCAAAAATTCGATTATTTTTGCGAGTGTTTTACCGGTAATATTCGGCACTGGAATAGGATCGGCCACGCCCGCATCTTCGATAAGATTTTTGATCGTTACACTTTGCTTGATAACTTTATATTCAACTTTGAAATCCTGCCCATCTCGCGATTGCAATATTACTTGATCATCATCCATGCCAGTGAGCGACACGGACCAAACGAGTGCGAATATCAAATAGGTACAGTTCTTCATGCCCATCCCCTCTAAATTAAGATTCCCCTTGTCTCTTAAGTTAGCTGATCGGAAGGAGAAAAAGTAAGATTTGCTATTTTATGCCATATTCAAAATAGGAGAACTTTTCGTTCCGACTGGTCTCATGGAATCCAACGCGTTTATAGAGTGCGTGACTCGCAACATTATGCGGACGAGTTACTAACTTCACCTTGCGTGCTCCCATCTTTTTCAATTCAGCTATCGCAAATTCAAGCAACTTTTGTCCGTACCGTTTACCGCGATATGTCTCATCAACCAGCAAATATAAAACAAGGCCCACCGTTGGTTTCTTCATATAAAAAGAAACAAATCCAACGAAGCGCCCTTTTTCACGCAACACATAGGTGTAGAGCTTGCCAAAATCAAAAGGATTATCGAACGACGAGGTACGATATTTCATATGAAATTTGAATCCAGAAGAATCGGGATTAACATCCACCCAATAGATATTACGTTCATACAAGGGCAGCATGTCTACCATATCACTGTCTTGATACGGTTGTATTGCAGCATTGGAAAAATAGGTTGAACTGAGTTGCCCACCTGCGCATGACCAAATGCCACCCGCAAGCAATGCACAAAACAAACCACCAATAAGAATTTTTTTAAATAAAGATGAACGAGAATGTTCCACGGTTAATCCCCCTCATAGCGAACATTGTAGAGCAATAATCCGTGAGCTGGAGCATTGAGCATCCCGCCTGCCGGATTTTTTGATGCCAATTTTTCCTTAATTAAATCAACAGAAAATGATTCTCGTGAAGCAACTTCAAGCGCAGTTCCCACCATACGGCGGATCATGTGGTGCAAAAATTTGTTACCACGAACCACAATCCGATGCGCTCTAAATTCTGCTGATTGATCCACAAAGATCTCATGAATAGAACGAACGGTATCTCGGTCTGCTGGCTCATCAGTTGAGAATGCACGAAAATCATGGGTGCCAACAAAACAATTCAGCGCTTTTTTTAATTTTTCAAAATCAATTTTTTTATAATAGTGCCATCCATAGCGATGCACAAAAGGAAGTGGTCGTTCGGTAAAGAAATGGTAGTGATATGTTTTATCAACCACATTATAGTGCGTATGAAAATCTGCTGGCACTGCAACGCATTTCGTAATCATAATATCATTGGGAAGTGAATTATTGAGTACCCATTGCAATTTCTGCGCACCAATCTGCAGCTCGGTATCAAGCATCGCAACTTGCCCGAGCGCATGCACACCCGCATCAGTGCGCGATGCACCAAGAAAGATCATCTGCGAACCAAATACGGTAAAAAAAATTGAATGGATGGTGCCTTCGATGGTACGCAAATTTGGCTGCTGCTGCCATCCTGCATAGGTGGTACCATCATAGGCGATAGTTAAGCGAAATCGTTGCATAGATTAATTTTTTTTTAAGGGACCTTCAAAACTTCTGTCGCCAACTTCCACATTATAATGCCAAGGGGCACTGCAAATAACACAAATCCGCCAATAACCAATCCTTTTTCAATCATCTCATAATCAGCGCTGGATTTTTTGTAGCAGGCACGCCATACGCGATTTTCATCGTTATTGGCACGGCGCTCTTCATTTTTTTTCTCACGATCAAGTTGTTCAATGACTAATTCAAGTGTGTTAGACAAATCGAGGAAAGCCTGTTTGTCTCCGGCACCTTTTGCTGTGGTAATTTTTGCACGGATTGCAGACATCATGAATTCAAGATCTTCGCTAGAGAGCTTACGCCCTTCACGCAAATAAGTGGCCAGTTGATCCATATCTTTCGCATGGAGAACGGTCGGGATAGATGAAGATATTAGGAGAATTGATGCTGCGAGTGCAACTTTTTTAATCATTGAACTGCTCCTTGAGAAAGCGTTGTGGAGAAAATATTCTTCCATATCACTTTCTCAAGGATAACCAGTCTAGATAAAATTTCTAGGAACGTTTACGCATTGTTGCGCGTAATACTTTTTTGCGCAGACGAATTGATGTTGGTGTTACTTCAATAAGTTCATCCGGACGAATCCATTCCATGCACTGTTCAAGATCCATAACACGTGGCGGTGACAATTTGACCGCATCATCGGTACCCGATGCACGCATGTTGGTTAGTTTCTTGCCCTTGCATGGGTTAACGTCAAGATCATTATCTCGGCTATGTTCACCGATAATCATGCCTTCATACACTTCGTCAGTTGGCTTAATGAATAGAATACCGCGTGGCTGCAACGCATCGAGTGCATAGGCAGTCACCGTACCATTCTCCATAGAAACAAGCGCACCTTTTGTTCGTGTTGGGATATCGCCTTTATATGGCTGATAGCCCGCGAAACTAAAGTTGACCGTACCAGTACCGCGCGTTTCGCTCAGCATCTGGCTACGAAAACCGAGCAATGCTCGTGATGGAACTTCATATTCAAGACGCACACGGCCGCTATCAAGGTGCAACATATTTTTCATATGTGCTTTGCGTTTGCCGAGGTTTTCCATAACAACGCCTTGATATTCTTCAGGCACGTCGATAATGACAAACTCAATCGGTTCGCATTTTTCGCCATTGATTGTTTTGTAGATCACTTCGGGCGCAGAAACTTGTACTTCAAAACCTTCGCGACGCATGTTTTCAATCAACACACCAAGGTGCAATTGTCCGCGGCCCGCAACTTTGAACACATCAGGAGAGCCCGTGTCATCAACACGAAGTGCAACGTTTGTTTTCAATTCTTTTTGCAAACGATCGCGAATTTGTCGCGAAGTAAGCAATTTCCCTTCACGGCCATTAAACGGAGAATCGTTCACCGAGAAGTACATGCTCAAAGTCGGTTCATCAACTTTGACATATGGATATGGGTCTGGTGCACTTGGAATGCAAATAGTAGATCCAAGTTCTGGTGGTTGAGAAAAACCGGTAACGGCAACAATGTCACCGAACTCAGCGCTTTCTGTCTCAACTTTGCTCAGTCCCACAAAATGGAATAATTTAGTAATTTTTGTTGGCGCACTCACAAACTCATCTCTGCAGAAAACCACTTGTTGGCCCACTGAGATTCGACCACTAAAAATACGCCCAACGGCTATTGGTCCAAGAAAGTCTGAGTGGTCTAAGTTGGTAATCAAGAGCTGAAGATTATCACCTTTTGATACTGGTCCCGGAACGGTTGCAATAATTGCATCGAGCAACGGTTTCATAGAATCGCTTGGAAGATCAGGTTTGGTGCTCATAAAGCCCATACGAGATGAACCGTACAAAATAGGGAAATCAAGTTGGTCTTCATGAACGACTAAATCAAGAAATAGGTCGTGAATACCATCTTCGGTGCGTGCAATATCCGCATCTTTACGATCAATTTTATTGATGACAACGATAGGCTTAAGGTTCAACTGGAGTGCCTTTTGTAACACAAAGCGTGTGCCGGGCAAAACACCTTCTGCAGCATCGACAAGCAGAAGAAAGCCTTCAACCATCTGCAATGTACGTTCAACTTCTCCACCAAAATCAGCGTGACCTGGGGTATCAACAATGTTGATGCGGTAGTCGTTATATTGGATACCAGTATTTTTTGCCAGAATGGTAATCCCGCGTTCTCTTTCAAGAGCGTTTGAATCCATTACTCGATCTTGTCCACCATCGGTAATAGTACCCGATTGCTTGAGCAGCTGATCGACAAGCGTGGTTTTGCCATGATCTACATGGGCAACAATAGCAATATTACGAAGATTAGCGCGTTGCGCGTTTTTTGTTGTCATAGTCACAAATTTAATAATAGGAAAAAGTTGAAACGATGCTTATTTCTTATTGTAAACATACACCAAAAAAAGTCCATCCCAGAAAAAGCAAGAAAACCTGCCCATGCAGAACGCAGGGACAGGTTTAATTTCTTATTGAGATACACAATTAAAAGTATTGTGTCACATAGGGCAAGAGGGCCATAGTGCGTGCTTCTCGGATCGCGCGAGCAAGGCCGCGTTGATGCTGAGCACAGTTACCAGAAATACGAGATGGCAAAATTTTGCTACGTTCTGTCATAAAACTGCGCAGGAACGTTGCGTTTTTGAAATCGATCTCTCTGATATGTTCTTCATTACCACAAAAGCGGCAATGTTTTTTTCCAGTAAATTTGCTGCGACGCATTTTCTTTTTGGCAAGGCGCGCGCTAATTTTTAATTTAATTTTCTTAGTCATAGTCTTTTAACCTCTCTGATTACTCGTCGCTTTCAGTATCTTCATCAAAATCAAGATCCTCGTCGAGCTCAACTGGCTCATCCCCTACTTGGGACTTTCTACGCGGTTCGAAATCTTGTCGGCCATCTTTTTTATCAACAGATGACAACAAGCCTTCCATCTTATTCTCTTTAAGGAATGTTTTGACATCGCGTGTCGGTGATTCCTCAACAGATTTTGGACGTTGATACTCAAGAGATCCCTCGTCGGAAAGACGATTGAGAACTGAGCGCATTACAATGTTATGTAATTTGATAGAGAAAAGTAAGCGTACTTCATCAAGAACGTTACTGCCTTCTGGCGCTTCAAAACGGGTTAAAAAGTATACCCCGTATTCATTTTTTTGAACTGGGTATGCAAGACGGAACTTGCCCCAACGTTCGAAGGAAATGAATCCACCTTTGTTTTCTTTGACTGCTTTTTCGATAGCAGCTTCAATTGAACGCGCTTCGTCTTGGGTTACTTCTGGTACCGCAAGCATAAGCGCTTCGTAACGATGTAGCATTCTGCGCTACTCCTTAAAAAAAACACACTAATTGGAAGTGACACTCACTAATGGGCACTATAGGCTGAGCCTATTTAGCATGCTTGATCCATACTCAGGATCCGCATATATATAAAAATAGCAGAAATTGAAGGAATATAAAGGAAAACCCCGCTTTCTGCGGGGTTTAATTTTTTATGCCAATTTTTGTTGGCGAGTAATCACACGACCGATGATACGGAAGTGATCCTTACCACGGACCAAAGCAATAGGCGGCTGTTTGTGGTTAACCGACTCAAGAACAATAAAGTCTTCAGTGTAGGTTACCTGCATAATAGCCTTAACCGGCGTATCGTTACCATATTCCACAGCAGCGATATCACCAGAGCGCGTCCACACTTCAGGAGAAATAATCACATAGTCACCTTTAACAAAGGTAGGTGCCATCGCATTATTTTCTACACAAAGCGCAAACATTGCACTGTCATTTGAATTGAGGACGGGGACAAAGACATCTTTGTAGCCAGTCGTGATTTGCATAAGTTGGTTGTTATAAGGAGATGGATTCGATGGAATTTCTCCGATAACAGGGACAACTTGAACACGCAATTCAAGATCAGATTTTTCAGGCAAGCTTACATTTTTATCAATATTATCAGTGCGCTGACGACGTTCAGCGAACAAATCGATAGGGCTAAGTTCGAACGCAGATGCCAATTTTTTAAGCGAATCTTCGTTCCAACGACGCGTGCCATTCTTGATGTGAGTCAAATAGCTTTCGGACATTCCGGTCTTTTCCGCCAAGACTTTGGTGGTCCAGCCTTTTTCCCGAAGTAGCTCTTTAACGCGTAGCTGCGTTGATGGTATTGCCACGGCTTTACTCCTTTTAAAACTTAGCTCTTTTTTCAAATTCATTGTATTATAGCAGAAAACACCGAATAAATAGGCTTTACGGGTGCGTCCCAGCTTATTTCTAATAGTACTCATTATTTACGACTTGTCAAATGGAAAACTTTTAAACTATGGCGTTTTGCAGGCAAAAAATCAGAATTTCGCGCAATCAATTCGAGCGAGAATTGTGGGCGAAAGATGCTCTGGCAGCCGGTATCGATGAAGTCGGCCGCGGATGCCTCGCCGGACCGGTCGTCGCCGCTGCGGTAGTCCTGCCTAAGCCGATTAAACGGCCCTTCTTGCGTGATTCAAAAGTTCTATCAGAAAAGATTCGAGAAGATGAATATGCCTGGATAATCCGCCATTGTTGGTTTGGTGTAGGCATCGTTCACCACCGTGCAATCGACCGTTATAACATCTACCATGCAAGCAAAATTGCCATGAGACGGGCGCTGATGGCCCTCTTTGCCAACTATAATGGCACAAAGCCCATAGAAGCTATCCTGATTGATGCCATGCCTATGGACCTTTCAGGCACGGCCTATGGAGCCATTCCGGTGCACCATTATCCCAAAGGGGAAGAGTGGTCTCAATCGATTGCCGCCGCCTCCATTGTGGCCAAGGTAACGAGAGATCATATGATGGAACGGATGGACCTGGTTTTTCCTGGCTACAAACTGGCAATGCACAAGGGCTACTGCACCAAAGACCACCAGGATGCCGTCAAAGAAGAAAATCACTCAATCATTCATCGAATGACCTTTTTGAACAACCCTCACTATGGCCCCCAAAAGGATGAATATGACGAACAAAGCAGCCTTTTCTGAGGTAATAGAAAGTAACCTACACGGCTTCTTGGCACAAAGCTGGCAATGGAACACCTTCCCGGCCTTTGGTTCTTTAGTCACCATCGAAGATAAAAAACGGATCATTTTTGGGGTGGTTTATCAAGTGCAAACTGGTTCTATGGATCCTGTGCGCTACCCATTTCCCTATCAAAAAACCTATGAAGAACTGGTCAAAGAGCAGCCTCAGATTTTTGAATTTTTAAAGACCACCTTTTCGTGCGTCACCGTGGGCTTTGCCGATAAGGGCTCTATTTCCTACCAGCTGCCCCCAGAACCTGCCAATATTCATGCCTTTGTGGGCACTGCAAGCAGCGATCTGAGCAAGCAATTTTTCTATCAAAATAATTATCTGCACATGCTCTTTGCTGCAGTTCAAATTACCAATCTTGATGAGCTGCTCCTGGCCATTTTGCGCCAGCATGCAGCCCTTGGTATTCTCAAAAAAGAGAAGCTTAGCACTTTCATGAATATCTATTCCCTTCTGACGGCCAATGATTATCGGCGCATGAAACTCTTTTTGCAGCGTGTCGAGCCTATGATCTGAATTGATTTTGCCCTCGGTGATGTTACAATGAAAAAAGGGCAAAGTCTGATTTATTAGGGGTTTTGTGATACATAGTAAAAAATTATTTCTTATTATTCCATTTCTCGTAGCACACACAACATTTTGCATGGAGCGAGTAACTAAAACTCGGCGCCTTGATGATGGCAATGAATGGACTGCCATTGGACAACAGAGTGACTTTGCGCCTTTTGCCGGTCACATTGTAGCTCATCAATACGCAAAATGGGATGTGCCCAATTCAGTTCGATACAATTTTGTTGATCCAACGCCAACACCGCTCGCACCTGGTCTTGAGCCTCTCTACATGGTCTATTCATGCAGAAAAGGACCAAGCTCGGTTACCGCTTATTCTCTATTTAGCGATAATGTTTTGGAAGACTGTCCTATATTAATGAGGCATTTAACGCTTAAGGATGCACGCTTTTTGGACGGCGCAATAAAAACGAAAGAGCTTGTTATAAAAAATTATCGCGGCGAATCTCTCTTGCCCAATGATGGCAAAGACTTTTTCAAACTTAAAAGTTTGATACCACAAGAACGAAGACGCTATGTTAATAATCATTCAAAATCTCTTCTGACACTGCGCCTCATGCATAAAAAAACGGATTCGCCAGTCTGCTGGCTTCCCAAAGATGTTCTTAATCTTGTCGCTCAGCGTGTGATTGATAATGAAGTACAAAATGGCGACATGGTATTGGATTTTCAATAACGGTAAAAAATATGAAAAGCATTAAACAATTAGCATTCACCCTTTCATTGCTCATAGCCCATTCAACATTCTGCATGGAACGAGTAACTAAAACTCGGCGCCTTGATGGTAATGATAATCAGATGACGCAGATAAAAGCAGCGGATGATCTTGCACCATTTAGGGGCAAGGTTATTGTCTACACATCCACTAATAAAGAACTAACTTTATACGCACACAGAACTAAAGCTGATGCACAAGTGTATTATGGAATTCCTGCTCGGATCAATAAGCATGGCAAAACTATACTTTTCAGATGCCCATCCGAACCGCCACGCGAGTTTTATAATGCATCTTTGTCCGATTCCTGCTTGCAAAAATCATCACTATCTATGCGACTTTTAACGATAGGCGAAGCTCAGGATTGGGCCGATGCGTTCAAAATAGGAAAAGTCGTCTATCCAAACGTGATGACAGCCGTTGGACTCAGCCGATCATTGAAACTTGATAATCTGTTAGAAAGCGATCGAATAAAATATTTTCGAAATCGCGTGCGCAAGACCTTTTGGAAAAAGCAGCGCATTCTGCATCTTGGCAAAACAGATCCGGGATCGACATTCTATCGAGTACCAAGAGATATGGTGCGCTTGATTGCGCAGCTCGTCATCGATGATCTGGCACAGGATCTTATGAAAAAGACAGATTCTAAAGCAGTATTACATTT
Source organism: Candidatus Babeliales bacterium (assembly GCA_020050795.1). Taxonomy (GTDB): domain Bacteria; phylum Babelota; class Babeliae; order Babelales; family Vermiphilaceae; genus JAGVKD01. Next base: position 9,436 of record JAGVKD010000020.1, on the reverse strand, counting down.
AAATTAATCACGAATATTTAGGAAAAACTACACATGTTCAAAAAATTCGTATTCACTCTTTCACTTCTCGCGGCACAATCAAATTTCTGTATGGAAGAAGATGGTCTCGATCTCGAGATTGTCTCAAGTGTAGGGACGGTAGCGAAAAAATTTGCCGGTAAAATTGTGGTCTATCAGCCTCCAATGCTTGATCGAAATACCGAATGCCCATTGCAATATGGCTTTGTTCACCCAGATTTCATGCGGTTGCCCGGCAAAAGAAAAGGATATCGTTTGTTTACGGCACAAGCTGTACTGCCAGGTTGCCAGAGAGGATATTGTTTAGATACAGGAAGAGTTACCTCAGGACAACCAAGTAGCCCCTGCTTTCTCTTGGGCCATGATATGGCTATGCAAGGCGATTGGTTCATGAGACTGCTCACACTTGAAGAAGCCCGCGCTATTAATGAAGCATTTGAAAGTGGCCACAAGCTTTTCAAGGTGCAAGATAGATCCCTACTGCCCGATAATGGCAAAAAATTCTTCAGACTCAGTGACTTGGTAGAATCAGAACAAGAAAAATATTTAGTTGAACAGCGTGTACCAGCAGATGTTCAACCTCATCCAGATACACCGCTAAACTTAAATTAGATTCATTTTATTTAGGGGAAAATTAAAAATGTCTCTTATCAAAAAATTTCTGTTGGCAAGCACACTCTGTTCAGCGCATGCAGCCTCTTGTATGGAACCTGCAACTGCACCTGTCATTACCCGTTTTGAAGATGATGCTCACGAATGGACATTGAGTCTAGGCGGACGCGGCGCAGAAGCTTTTAAGTACAAAATTGTTGCCTGGAGACCACAAGACGAAGAATTGACAGAGAAAGCCTATAAAATGGATACGCAAAGCCCAATTTGCTATAGTCTCCTGTGTAATCATTTTGGGCCCACTTTATTCAAACTCCCCGTGACACTTTCTTTATCGAGAGCCTCTTTATCGAGAGCGTATGACTTTGATTTAGATGACACTGATGGGGCTATAGCAATGAGACTCCTCACACTGAGCGAAGCGCGCAATTGGCATAATGCAGTAAAAACAAATAAAGTTTTTGATCTAAGCGTTACCTTAAGACTCAACAATTTATTGCCAAGCGAGAGAGCATCCTATTTTCGCCACCAAACACGGAAATATATGTGGGAATGGCAACGGTTGTTGCATCTGGGATCCTATGATCCGAATTCACCATTGAGTTGCTTGCCGAAAGAATTGCTTCTCCCTCTGACACAGTATACTTTTAATGCGCAGGTACAAGAGTTTATGGAAAATGCTGACCATGACCAGGTATTGGATTTGCAATAAGAGCGAGTGTCTATGAATATTATCACAAAATTATTATTCGCATTCACACTTTCTATCTCGCTACCAACTTTCTGCATGGACTTCATGGATCTAGCGGAAGATATGCCAGCGGAAACTATAGTTCTTGATGATGGCAACGCATGGGTGAACCCCCAAAATGGTCGGGAGCTTGCGCCATTTGCAGGAAAATTAGTTGCCTGTCGATCAGAGGGCCTGAGAGCCGGATTCGGCCATGCCAATCTGTATAAAATAGATCGAGATAATCCAACTGGTTATGCTTTAATTTCAGCATGGCGGCACGGTAGTTTCAGTGATTACGATGGTGATATATGTCACCGTTTATATACATGTCCACACACCCAGGTACGGGTTGGTAATGGTGGTGTTTCAATTCCACTCACTACCATCGAATTGGAGCGAACACCGTGGCTTTTAAGGCTTCCCACGTATAATGAAATTTGTCACCTGAGCAAAGCCCTAAAAAATGGTCAAATGCGTTGTTACACATTTAACGACTTCGAAACTGCGTCCCAACTTCTAAAGCCCTTTACCTTGGAAAATGTGCTGGAAGAAGATCGAATACTCTATTTCAAAAAACAAACGCTGAAAAACATGTGGCAATGGCAACGATTATTGCACATCGGAAAAAGAGATTCCGGATCGCAATTGTACCGTTTGCCAAAAGACATGATTAATCTTCTGACGAAACATACTTTTGATGCACAGGTGCAGGAGTTAGCTTCCAATGCTGATCCTGACCAGATATTGGATTTAGAATAAAATGAATATCACCACAAAATTATTATTCACATTCTCACTTTTTATCTCGCTACCAACTTTCTGCATGGACCTGATGGACCTCGCGGAAGATGCGCCAGCAGAAACGGTAGATCTTGATGATGGCAAGAAATGGGTGAACCCTCGAGATGGTCAGCAAGTCGCGCCATTCGCAGGAAAATTAGTTGCCTGTCGATCAGATGGCCTGAGAGCAGGTTATGGCCTTGGAGCTCTCTATAAAATAGATCAAAATAATCCTACGGGTTATGCCTTAATTTCAGCACGGATTGATGGTTCTAATGGTTACTTCTATCACCGTTTATATACATGCCCACGCACAAAACTATTACATGTTAGAAATGGCAGTGTTGCAATTTCGCTCACTACCCGCGAATTGGAGCGAACACCGTGGTTTTTAAGGCTTCCCACGTATAACGAAATTTGTCACCTGAGCAAGGCCCTAAAAAATGATGAGATGCGTTATAACACATTTGGTGACTTCGACGCTGCTGCTCAGATTCTAAAGCCATTCACACTGGACAATGTGCTGCAAGAAGACCGTGGCTCCTATTTTCGTAGCCAGGCGCGAAAACATATGTGGCCCTGGCAACGATTGCTGCACATTGGGAGAAGAGATCCTGGATCGCAATTGCACCGTTTACCAAAAGATATGATTGGTCTGCTAACGCAGTATGTGTTTAATGCACAGGCCCAAGCATTGATGGAGAATGCTGAACCTAATCAAATATTAGAATAAAGAAGAATCCCCTAAGGCCCCCATACAAAGGTCCGCTTGGCCTTTTATGGGGATTGCGATACGCTAAAAGAGGTACTTTTAGGGCAGAAAAAAGTGGATCCCATATCTCATGTTCAATTTCATCAAGAATAAACTCCAAAAAATTTATAGCGCCGTAACGAGCAAACTTGCCTCCTTTTTCGGGCAAGCCAAGGTTGACGAGGCAACACTCAAAGAGCTTGAAAAGCTTCTGATCGCCGCCGATACGGGTGTTAAAACCACTCGGACTATTATCGAGCAGTTGCGTGAAGGAATAAAACACGGCTCTATCAAGGAAGGTGAAAGTTTGCGCATTGCACTCGAACCTATCCTGAATGATGTCTTGAAAAGCGGCGGCAGCCCAAATCTTGATACTAATGTTTTTCTTCTCGTTGGCATTAATGGCAGCGGCAAGACCACCTTCGCCTCTAAGCTCGCCCACCAACATGTTCAACATGGCAAAAAAGTATTATTCGTCGCAGCCGATACCTTCCGCGCGGCAGCCCCTGAACAATTGACCTGCTGGGCAGAAAGAACCGGCGCTGATATCGTTCTGGGCAAACCAAATCAAGACCCCGCATCAGTAGTCTTTGAAGGCTGCCAAAAATTTAAAACCGACAACTATGACATTCTCATTATCGATACTGCCGGCCGCTTGCAAACCAAATCCCATTTGATGGATGAGCTGGGCAAAATTGGACGCGTTGTTGCCAAACAATTGCCAGATTCCTCTATCGCCACCCTGCTGACCGTCGATTCAATGCTCGGGCAAAATTCATTTGAGCAGGCAAAATTATTCCAAGAAAGCACGAATGTGAATGGCATTGTTTTGACCAAAATGGATGGCACCGGCAAGGGCGGCATCGTGTTTGCAATCGCACATGAGCTGAAAATTGCCATTGCGTATATCACCTTTGGCGAGCAGCCAGATCAGCTGAAACGCTTTAACGCACATGATTATGTGCATGAACTTTTATATCAATAATGATCACAAATCCAGCACTCACTCTCGTGCGCCATTTAGCACACAAGATACATGCACAGTATGATGACCCGGCGCAACGGCACCAAGTTATCTGGTGGTTGCTCGAGGCGCTGACTGGCAAAAGCAAGTTGCAGTTGCTGGTTGATGCTCAAGATGTTTCAGACGATATCAAAAATCAGATGCACAGCTTGTTGCATGAACATGTCACTCTCAACAAGCCACTCCAATATTTGATCAAGAGCGTTCCATTTTGCGATCTGAACATTGCAGTCAGACCGCCAACACTCATCCCACGCCCGGAAACAGAAGAATGGTGCAGCTCCTTGATTGCACAATTGCAACCAGTGCGCCACCTACCACTGCGCATTCTCGATCTGTGCACCGGATCTGGATGTATTGGATTATCACTCGCGCATGCGCTGCCAAATAGTCAGGTGATTGCCGTTGATATTGCGCATGAAGCGTTGAGCCTCGCGCAGGAAAATGCACTTGCCAATAAGATCACCAATATCTCATTCATACAATCCGATCTTTTTGCGCAACTTTCGCAGGAGAAGTTTGATCTAATCGTCACCAATCCTCCCTACATTGCGCACACTGCGTGGCAAGAATTAGAACCTTCGGTGAAAGATTGGGAAGATTATTTTGCACTCGTTGCAGAACAAAATGGCCTCGCCATTATTGTCAAAATTATTACACAATCCCAAGATTATATTCGCGCAAATTCAGCACTCCACAACATCAACATGCCACAGTTGTGCATCGAAATTGGTTATGACCAAAGCCCTGCAGTTGCACAATTAATGCGCAATGCGAACTTTCAAACCGTCACAGTACACAAAGATTTCGCAAATCATGATAGACTTGTATCTGGATGCGTTATCGCAAACGGACTCAATCAAAAGTCTGTAGAGAAAACTCAACATCCTGTATAAACAGCAGTTTCACACACATCTAAGGAAGCATCATGATTGCAAAATGGTTTACACATGTATTCTTTGCGCTATCTCTTCTTGGTTGCGCACCACTTCAGGCAATTATTCTTGAAGCATATGACATTCATGAAATTCTCAAACATGTGTATGACACGCACCATTATCACGATATCCTTGTCTGTCTTGATATTGACAATACCATTGGCGAATTTAAGGATGGTTTTGGTGGCGATGAATGGTTCAGTGCAAAAATGAAAGAGCGTATGATATTCGGTATTTCTGCCGATATTGCTGTTGCGGAACTGTTGCCTCTTTATTTCGAGATACAAAAAACTATCTGGCTTGAACCGGTTCAAGAGTGCACGCCAAAATTGATTCACTTCTTGCAAGATATTGGTATCGCTGTGATGGCGCTTACTTCTCGCTCATTTACAATACTGGATCGCACCATAGAAATGTTACACCACATGGACATAGATTTCTCGCGCAGCGCACTGCATGCCGAACCAATTGATCTGACACTGCGAGATGTTGGTCATTATCGCAATGGCGTTATTTCTTGTGGCCAGAATGATAAAGGTGAATTGCTGGTGAAGTTCTTTGGAATCATTGGCTATCAACCAAAAAAAGTTATTTTTGTCGATGACAAGCTCAAATATGTTGAACAAGTGGATCGTGCAATGGAAAAAGCAGGAATTCCGTGCATCAGCATTCGCTATAGCCATCTTGATGCGAAAGTGGCGAACTACAACATTGCTGATCATGACGCACGTTTGAAGCAATTTTGCTTGGAGCACTTGGAACCTGGCTCACTTGTGATAAGTTAAAAGTCCCCACTTCTAGTGGGGGCCCCGAGCAGGCGAGAAAGAAGATTAACTAGGAGAGAGTAGTATGCCTTATGCTAGCAATGAAGATCTACCGGACAATGTTCGCCACGTTTTGCCAGAACATGCACAATCGATCTATCGCAAAGCATTCAATAATGCGCTCACGCAATATGGCAATGAAGAACAGGCATTCGCCGTGGCTTGGTCTGCCGTGAAAAAACAATATGAAAAAAGCAGCAGCGGCAAGTGGGTACAAAAATAGCGAGTGAAATACTATGTGGCACACACGCAACAAACTCTGCACCATAAGCATCAGTCCGCACGCAATTTCATTTTCTCTTTTTGGTAATACCAACGCCACGCAGCCCACGCTCCTTGCACATCAAATCGTTCCCCTACCCAATCTCGAATTAGTTCACTTGCGCATATGCAATCTAACGCGCTTAAAAGAAATTATCACCACATTTGCGCACACCCACAATCTTGGCAATATCCCTGTTTTGCTCTCCCTGCAAGGCAACGAACTCATTGAACAGCGCGTGGTCGTTGCTGAAAGCAATCCAGAAGCGCATCAGTTTGCACTCGCACTCAAACGGCATCACATGTGGGATCGCTGCTATCTGCACCCAACTCAAGATGGGAATTTTGCATTCTATGCATGTGCGCTGCCACAGGCACTCCTTTTTCAATACAAGCTGCTTGCGATCAATGCGGGAATCAATCTCACCCACATCACCACGCAACGTTTGGCATTGCTGCATGCCTACAAGCAGATGCAGGATAGTGCATTCCGCCCTGCACAACTTGGCGTGCACCTGACAGAAAAAAATAATGATCTTGAACGGATTGTCGATCCAGAAATAGTGTGGCGTATGATTAAAACAACGCCGAGCGCACATTTGCCGGAACAGATTGATCCGAAACTCCTGCTCATTCATTGTGGTCTTGAAATTATCGGGAAAATGCCATGAAGCATATTAATTTTGTTGACTCAGTACCCAAAAAGAAACAAACCGAAGCTCGCTTTTGGGCAACACTCACACTCATTCTGATTATCGGTTTTGCATTAGTGCTGACACTCACACACGGCTTTCAGCTCTATGAATGGATCACACTGCGAGCAGAGCTCAAAGAACTGAAACCCAACATAGATCACCTGAATGCGCACACGAAAAAGCAATCGGAATTGGCACAGAAAAAAGAAGAGATCGGATATAAAACAAATAAGATGAAACAAAAAATCGAGCAGGCAAAAAACCCACTCGATCATATGCAAACTATTATCGCTGCATGCGCGGGAAGCGCTATTCAATCACTCAATTTGGATGCACATCGCATGTCGCTCAATGGTTCATGTACCAAGCCTGAAGATGCGATTCTGATCGTACAAAAATTGAATCAATCATCACATTTTAAAAACGTCGCGCTCTCAAGCGTTCAGCCACAACTGACCTATCAGAAAAAATCATATGATTTTAAAATCCAGGCAGAGGTGAATCGTAATACGCTTATTTAATAACGCTTATTTTTAATCGTCGTATCGCTTGGGTAGACGTCTTTTTCTCTCGTTAGGCTTGGAGACGTTTGTTTCTGACTCAAGCTTTGTTTTTGGTTCGAGCAAAGAATCTTCCTCAGATTCTCTTTCGAATCGTTTAGGTAGGCGTTTTTTTCTCTCGCCAGGCTGAAAGTCCTTCAAAAACGCTTTTGTTTCTTGTTTGAGCGAAGCAACCTCTTGCTCAAATTCTCTTTCGGATCTTTTAGCGGGAAGTCTTTTTCTCGCATCAGACTTGATGCTCTTCAAATCCCCTTTTGCTTTTTGGACGAGCAAAGGATTCACTGAACTTTTCCTACGTTGTTCTCTTTTATTTGGGTTTACACTCCATATCGGAAGCATCTGCACAAGCTCTACTGGCAAACCATTCTGATCGACCTGCACACACGGAACATAACGCACGTCGCTTGGACCTTCTGGGGGGAAAAAAACCGCATCCTGTATTTCCCTATAATTCACGTGCCCAGGAATTTGTTCAACTTCTGCAGGAAGATAATAGGAAGCCGGAATAACTTTTTCGATGGACGGATCATTTGGATCAATCTGTTCACATGTGACTACACGAAATCCTCTTGGATCTTGCAATGGCGCAGGAGTCAGCTGAGCCAGCTCTATAGCTTGCGATGGTGGAGGAGTCGGCATTAGTTCGTCTGCAAACCGAAGCGCCATAGGAGTCTGCTCATCATCGACACAATTGAAATCAAAACCAGTCTCTAAGTCCTCTAACCCTGAAAAAACAGGATCACATTCCTTATCCCCAGGATTATTCCAATCCTCAGGCCATTCCAATGCACATGCAAGAGCAGGATCGTTGTAGACCGATTTAAATATCCTTAATATGTCGCGATCCATGCTCAAGAGAGCGCAAGACGAAAATAAAAGTACAAAAAAACAAAATCTTTTCACGTGCACTCACTTATTCAAATTCGAATCGTTTGGCTGGAAGTCTTTTTCTCTCGCCAGACTTGAAGTTCTTTAAGTAGCTTTGTGCTTCTTGGTCGAGCAAGGTATGTGATGGATCTTTCCAATTTCTCTTCTTTGTTTTTTTTATAACTTGCAATGCTGGAGCTGCTATTGGCTGTTCTTCAACCTGAGGTGCCTCAGGAGTCGGCTGAGCTACAGTGAGCTCTATAACTTGCAATGGCGGAGGAGTCGGCATTGATTGTCCTGCAAACCGGGACACTATTGGAGTAGTCTGATCTACGCTATGGAAATCAAAATCAATATCCGCACTGAAAGAATCGTTGTGCGTCACAATGGACAGGCTGAATTTAGCTTCCGAACCATCACCGCTATCTAGGGACTGCAGCTCTGCAAAAACAGGTTCATACGGCATATCCTCAACAACATCCCAATCAGGAAATGCAGTAAAAATCTGACCGTTTGAGGCCGCTCTTAATGTCTCGCGATCATCCATGCTCAAGAGAGCACAAACAGAAAATAAAAGTGCACATGCACATAGCTTTTTAATCATCTCAAATAACCCTACCCCAAAAAATATTATTTCTCAAAAACTCTGAAAGCCGCTGCAAAAAAAAGATTACAACAATCGAAATGTGATAATTCCTTTTGAGCAGATCGAATACCAGGCAGAGAACTTCTCAACTTCCTTTGGCTTTCTAATGCCACTTCTCGCGCTTGTGCAAATTCGTCATCTGACATAAAAAGACGCTGGTCAAGATAGCCATCTATCTCATACCGTTCTGGTGTTGTTGATATGCTGATTGGTGCCGTTGCATGTCGTCTCCAGATGGGTTCACTCGTTGCATGCCAGCTAGACGCTTCCGTTTTTTCAACAGGTCGTACATCTGATGTCTTTATTCCACGATAGACCAAGCCACCCGTAGATTGAGCCTTTTCTAGAATCGGAATCCCCGATTTTGGGGCACTGACACAGAATCTCTCATCCATGGAAAGCAGCGAATTTGTGGTAAAAAACAGGATTGAAAGACATGTCACTATCTTCTTCACAATCATAACCTCACATCGATCCATTTGAAAAACCCCCATTTACCTTTTATTTTAACAGCTTTTCAAGGTTTTTTAAAGAGCATGCCGTTGCTCATCCGCTCTCTTTCCCTTCATTCCTTCTAAGAGTCCCGCCGTTTCCTTCCTTGTTTTTTTTCTTATCAATATCTTATCGCCCTTTTGCAGATCTTTTGCTCGCCCAAAAGACCTGCAAGAAAAGGCGCCAGCAGCCTGCTGGACCCTCCCCTCCGCGCTAGGACATAGTCTCCTCGCCTTTT
>JAGVKD010000023.1 GCA_020050795.1 Candidatus Babeliales bacterium | reverse complement strand
TGTTAAATGATTCCAGAATTCCAAGAAAATGTGCCGAGAATGCGATTATATTGTCCAAGTTGCAACAAGATTCGCAACCAGCATTTTGGAACAAAGCTACCGCTCACAAGCCCCAGCCCACGACAAGAAAAGCGGTGCAGCCTACAAAAGCTAAGCGGCATACTGTGGGCCCCGTGAATTCAGAAACAGAATACAAATCCACCGTAAAAAAAATTGGGCAGTCTAAAGAAGTTGCCAAGCCAAGACCTGCTTGTATCATTCTCTAAATTATTATTTTTTTGTCTTAAGAGTTCCCTATGAAAAAACTATTTCTTATCTTATTTCTTGCTCCTAGCTTGTGCGCTATGGAGGTAGAGAAAGTGCAAACAAACGAAGCGGCGCCTGATGACATTTATGTTCGGGTGAAAGCGCTGCATGATGACATTCTAGCCACACCACCGATGGAGTTGGCCCCGAAAGTTCAATCGTTTCATGCTCTTTTTAAAGGAGCACATGCTATGAAATTTGAAACATTTAAAAAGCTCACTTGCCACCCAGAAATCCCACAGCGATGTTTTTTGCATATGATGGATTTGTTCAATGTGGCAGAGTCTGCGCCGTTAGAAGAGTTCGCTACCATGTGGAATAACTGTGTGCAAGATCGTCAGGAGTATGTTGCGCGAGGAGAAGCATTCGCTGCTGCGCAAAGAGCTCAAGTTCAAAAAAAGCAACATTGCTGCTATATTCAATAAAAATATTTTTCCCAGCCGTCGCTTATCCGAGTCTTTCTCCTACGTTAAAACTTCAGTGGACCGGTCCGACTCGGCAAAGCCTGGACGGGCGCACTCATTCAAAGGATTAGCATGAAAAAATTATTATTGGCGCTTCTGCTCGCACCGAGCTTCTGCTATAGCATGCAAAAAGAAAAAAATGAGCAAGAAGAAGCAAAGATGCAAGATACCGGATTTCTGGATCTCAATCTGCTTGAGTTTCGTGCCAATGCTGCCTGGAAGGCGCGTATTCCATTGACCGATGCACTTATTCCCGGCATACCAGAAGAAAGTGAGCAAAGAATTCTCACAGAGATCACTTATATGCGGAGGACTGCCGAGCAGCTGGGAAAAGAAGAGCGCGCATTTAAAGATGGCGTTTTAAAGAATCGATTGAGCGAATTTTCATGGTTTCTGCAATCTTTTCCCTCAAACCCACATGAGACGTTGTTCCAGGCTCGTCGTGATAAAGAGGCGCTGCTTGTCCACTTCGCTAATAACATTAAGCAGGGCAAGGAAGTTGCGCTCAGTCAAATGGGACAGAGTGCTTTGAGAAGACTCATCAAACAACAATATGGATCAGAAGAAAAATAATATACTCCAAGGATTAGCAATGAAGAAATTACTATTAATTTTCTTGTTTGTACCCAGTATTTGCTTTGGCATGAAGGCAATAGACTGGGAAGATACCGGATTTGAGACTTTGACGAGGCACAATAAAGAGCTTGCGGGCATCACAAAAGCATATCACTTAGTGATACAGACATTCGAAAATAGTATGCCGAAAGAAAATGTGGAACGGCTTGCAAAGGAACTTGGTTTCTTAGAAGAGACTCGAAAAAGATTAGAAAGTGAGCTGCCAGATTTGAAACAGACTATCTTAAATGCAGAGATTGGTAAGTTTGCTTGGTTTTTTGCTTCTAAAAATTCCAAACACTTGCCTCAGGAGCCGCGCATTATTTTTTTCAGCACGCGTAAAACAAAGCAGGCGGTGCTTGATGGATCTCAGACCGCAAAAGCGCGAAAACTCATACAAAGACTTATGAATGAACAATACGGGATAAAGGGAAAATAAATTTATTCTGATTCAGTGTCAACCCGTAGTTTCTTTTTGTTGCGGACCTCTTTTTCTTTTGGCTGCTTTAAAAAGATTTGTCCTTTTAGTTCAATGAACACAAATTCTTTCTTGAAAATATCTGGAACGGGGAAATGAATTCTTTGTAACGTTTTTAGCCACGTGACATGTTCTACGAGTCGTTTGCGATTTTTGGCATTATGTTCGTACCAGAGATCATTTGTTTGAAACTTATCTGTTCGAAGCTTGCCTTCAGCCTTTTCGAGCCACTCGTCAAGAGACTTCCAAGCCTTTGGATCTCTAGCCTTTATTTTGTTTACTATCTCTCGTTCTCGCTCATTCAAGAATTGTGAAAGTGAACGTTTTTCTCGCTCACGTTTGTTTGATGGCTGCATTGCCTGAATTGATGCACAGGTGATCAGTGCGAGAGAGAATAGTATGCGTTTCATAATTGATTCTTCTGTTGTGTATTTATTTTTTATTTTTTGCCGCGCGAGCATTAATAGTTTTGAGCGCATTGAACCATTTCAGCTCATCTTCAATAGCCGCTCTTTTTTTTGGGTTGGTTGTTTGATTGAGTTTTGCTTGCGCTGCTTGAATTTGAACTGCGATTTTTGTTTGAGCTTCTGGATTTTCGCTGATAGTGGCTGCCGTCAATTCTCTTGCTGTTTGACTAAACTGAGGGGAAGCTTTTGGATTCTTTTTTGCGGTAAGTTTTTTTTGAGCTTTGTCCCACGATCTGAAAACGACTGCATAATCTTGCTCATGGACGACTTGCTCTTGAAGATTGAAATCTTTTTCCCTATCTTTTTTCCTATCGGCTGTTATGGCAGTGGCCGCTTCTTCTAATGGTGATGATTCTGCGTATTCCTTAAAGCTATCTGGAGCCATACCGTGCATGGCAGATGGGATGACGGCACAAAAAACTACTATTTTTTTAATCATGAACATAACCACCTTATGTTTGGTTTATTATTTTTTATTGCGTGCGTTTTGAACTTCATTAAGCTTTGTGAGCCATGCAATACTATCTTTAAGCAGAGCTCTTTTTTTTGGATCGCTTGTTCTACGCAGCGTCGCTTCTGCCATTCGAATTTGACGAGTGATTTTTCTATCAGCGAGTGGATCATTGGTGCCGAGAGCAATGACAGCCGATCTTTCCGCTTTTAATTCAGAGGAACGATTTTCAACCGATGATTGTGATGTTGCGTGATTGAGGTTCCAGCTTGCATAATATGCTTCACGCCAACGCTCTGAAACGTCCGACTGTGTGGGTTCTGCTGATTGTGCGAGCATCCGTTTTTCCTCTTGCATGCCAAGCGCAGTTGCGGGGATGATAATAGTGCACAGAAGAAGTATTGTTTTTTTTATCATGGATTGTTCCTTGTACTTATTTTAGTAATAACAGATATTTAATAGCAGCATCAAATGCCCGATCTACTTCTCTCTGCCAGCGCGCGCGCCGATCTTTTTCGAGCGCTTTCAGGTATGAGAGACTGCTTTCAATTTCCGCTCTTTTTTCTGGATTTTCTGTCTTGCCAAGTTCCAGCTCTCTCGTCTTGATACTATCCATTATCCTGAGTAGGATTCTTGCAGATTCATTTTCACTATCTTGGTCTGCGACAGGTGACTCTGCGCTGACTTTTACAATTGCTCTTTCGTCTTCTGACTCGGGTGGTGTGTAGTAGCTCCATTCCTCGCCCTCGCATTGTGCTAGTAGCTGTTCGAATTCATTCTCTTCTTGCATGCCATAGGTCATAGTTGAGATGGCAATAGCACAGAGGAACGTTATGTGTTTAATCATTTTCTTCTTCGAAAGCTTGTATTGACATCATTTCTGCAACAGCTATTCGAAGATCGCGAAAATTCTTCGCCTGAGTGTAAATATCTTGGAGTGCTCCGAGCCATAGAACTTTTTCTTCAACCATTGTTATTTCTTCTGGCTTTCTTCTTTCCGGAAATAATTTCATCCGATAAAGCATCATTTTTGCCTCACGAAGCTGACGCGTTAGTTCTACCTGAGCCTCTGGATGTTCAAAGAGCATTGCGGCTACAATTGTTCTTTCGTCCAAAAGGGCTTCCTCAGCTACATGTATCCGCGTGGTAGGAGTGTTATTTTTTTGTGCTTCATACTCTTCCATTTTCCATGCATCTTGTTTTTCAAGCCAACCCGGTATTAGATGGTTTGCGAGCTGTTGATAATCATAATTTTTGAATGGCTTAGCATAATGTTTAGTCTTGTTTGCATACCTAATCACTTCTTCCAAGGGAAGATGCCTTGGTAGCATAGCGGGCGCGCCTTCCATCCCATATGCAATGGGTGCAGCCAGAAGAATAAACAGCATTGTTTTTTTAATCATGAATAACCTCTAGGGTAATTTATTAGAAACTACTTTATTAAGCAAAAGCATCATCCCTCGATCAAGTTCATTGGTAGGAGGTTCTTGTTCCCATATTCTTAGTTGTAACGCATCGCGTTTTTTTTCCAGCGTAAGTAGCTCCTCTTGGAATTTTTGCCGATGATAATGAGTGCGCTTACTAGTGGGGTGCGTTGAATTTAAATATCCAGTGATAGATTGTATGGTAGCATTCGTCCGTCTGAGGACGGCTTCCATTTCTGCCAGTGTCACCCCAAGAGCGGGGTGGGCTGCTGCATTCTCTATATCCATACCATACGCAATCGGTATGACGAAGAGGGAAAGAAAGAAAATTGTTTTTTTAATCATGAGATTATCCCTAAAAAAAATTATCCGTACAAACGACAAAAAAATGGTCGTTTGATAACATTGAACTTTAACTTTTGCGAAATTTATTTATTGTAGAAAAAGATTTTATTGTTTTTTTATCCACTGAGTTATGCTCTGCTTCAAATCGGCGTCAAATTTCGAGCCTCCGCCTTGCAGGGTGTCCCGCTGGCCTCCGCCTCGCAATTCGTGTTCGTCGTTTAACCACGTCGCAAATTTCTTCAAATCAACGCGATCGGCAAACTGGTCAGAGCGACGACAGACGAACGTAGCCCGACCATCATGTTCACTGATGGCAAAATAGAGTCCCGGTTTTTTGTCTGCCAGGTGATTAACGATTTCGCGCAGCGTCTGTGCATCCATTTCTGGTGCATGCACAAATAAGAATGGCACGCCGCCAATCGATTCAATGTCTTGTTCCCATTGAGGAATATGAGTGCGCCATGCATCGGCACGAAGCAGCTTGATTTCTTTTTGCAGTTCTTTGATCTGCTCTTTTTGTTTGAGCACCGCATCGCCAACTTGATCACGTTGCACAGAAAATTCTTGGCTGAGTGTTTTAACGGTGTTGAAACTTTCTTGAAATAGTTCAATCGCCTTTGGACCAGTCACGGCAAAGATGCGGCGATGGCCAGCCGATAGGGCAGTCACTTCCACAATTTTAAAGCAGCCGATCACACCCGTTCTTGGCACATGAGTTCCCCCGCAGAGTTCAGCAGAATAGTTGGGGATATCAACGATACGCACTTGCTCTGGATTATATTTGTCTCCAAAGAACGCGAGCGCACCTCGTGCAAGAGCATCTTTCATCGTTGTGTATTCGGTGGTGACAGGAATATCATCCATAATTTTTTGATTCACTAAATCTTCAACACGCGTGATATCATCAGCGCTTAAATTTTCATGGTAGGTGAAATCGAAGCGCAAATAATCTGGATGCACGAGCGAACCAGATTGCTTGATTGTGTGTCCAAAGAGTTGAATCAGTGCCGCTTGGAGCATGTGCGTTGCGGTATGATTTTTCATAGCCTTGGTTCGCCATGTTGAATCAACCACACTCGTCACCTTCATGCCAACTTTCAAATCGACCGGAGCCGTGATTGCAGGCGCGATGCGATTGTTGATGTAGCGCACTTCTTTGAGCAGTGCTTTTTTGTCACTGATCATCAGCCAGCCCTCATCAGGTACCTGACCACCGCCCACAATAAAGTAGGGGGATTTACGCATGATTACAAAACAGGTTTCACCTTTCGGCACTTTTGAAACAACCTTGCCATCATGCACAAGGGCGATAATTTCAGAAGCAGTTTCTAATTCTTTGTAGCCAGTGAATTCAGTTTGGATGGCTTCATCCAATTCTAGATTATCCAGCGGATCGGTAGTCATTTTTTTGCTGCCTGATTTTTTGCGCTGTTCATCCATCTGTTTTTCAAAGCCATCGGTGTCCACCGTGAAGCCATTATCTGTGGCAAGCAAGATGATCAGCTCAAGAGGAAAGCCATAGGTATCATAGAGCTTGAATGCTTCTTGCCCAGTGACGACTTTTTTCTTGGATCCTGCAACAAACTGCTGCAGAATTTGCTGGCCCCGTACCAGGTTGGCTGCAAACTTTTCAATTTCGCTTTCGAGAACTTTATAGATCAATTCTTTGTTGGCGATCAGTTCCGGATAATAGACGCCCATATCCTGAACAACTACTTGAGATAATTCGGGGAAAATGTTTTTGTCGGTAAGCTTTTGAGCAAATAGGGCAGCGCGGCGAATTATTTTGCGCAACACATATCCGCGTCCCTCATTCGATGGCGCACCACCATCGGCAATAATCATAGTCGAGGAACGCACGTGATCAGCCAGCACGTTGAATGCTGCTTTTTTAAGCGGATCTTGCTTGGCATATTTCAGGCCAGTCAGTTCTTCTGTCTTTGCGATAACGTTGGCAAAAAGATCGGTTTGGAAAACAGAATCCTGATCCTGCATGATTGAGCAGAGTCGCTCAAGACCCATGCCAGTATCCACACCTTTGTGTTCGAGTTCTTTGAGTTTGCCATCTGCTTGTTTGTCGTATTGCATGAAGACGAGGTTCCAGACTTCCAAGAAGCGATCACATTCGCAAGCCGGACCGCAATCTTTGAGTTCTTTGCATCCGAAAGTTGGACCACGATCAATGTGGATCTCGGTGCAGGGGCCGCAGGGACCAACATCGCCCATCTGCCAGAAATTTTCGTTTTCGCCAAGACGGTGAATTTTATTTTTAGGCAGACCAATTTCTTTGTGCCAAATATCAAAGGCCTCGTCATCAGTGGTGAACACCGAAGCGTGCATATTATCAGTTGGTAGGTTCATTTCTTTAGTCAAAAAATCCCAGGCAAAGCGAATCGCATCTTTTTTGAAATAGTCACCAAAAGAGAAGTTCCCCATCATCTCGAAGAAGGTCAGATGCCGTTTAGTGAATCCGACGTTATCAAGATCGTTGTGCTTACCGCCAGCGCGCACACATTTTTGGATACTGACTGCACGGGTATAGCTTCGTTTTTCCTTGCCCAAAAAGACATCTTTGAATTGGTTCATACCAGCGTTGGCAAAAAGGAGTGTTGGGTCCTGTGCTGGAATAAGTGATGAGCTTGGAACCTGGGTATGCTTCTGCTTTTCAAAAAATTTAAAAAAGCGTGAACGTATTTCTGTCGATTTCATGCGATCCCTTGGGGATAGGTCTGAGAAAAATGCGTATAAACTTATGTTTTTCCAGTATAGGAGGATTTCTGAATGTGATCAATTAATGCTGATTTCTACTCGATCCAATCCAGTTCATCAAAGGCGGGTTTGAGGGCGAAAAAAACATCAGTCAGATCAAGTGAGATCTGTTTGGTCTCACAAAGCAGGGGTAGGAAGTTCGTGTCGCCATGCCAGCGCGGAAGCACATGCATATGCAAATGGGACGGAATTCCTGAACCGGCGGCTTTGCCAAGATTCATGCCAATATTGATACCGTCAGTCGAGAGGATTTTTTCAACGATGGTTGCCGCTGCGCTATAGAGTTCTGTGAATTCGATGCGCGCTTCTTTGCTCATGTCATGCAAGCGAGCGACATGGGCAATAGGCAAAACCATTAAATGGCCTGCATTATAAGGATAACGATTGAGCATCACGATATTGTGCTTAGTGCGCTTGAGGATGAAGAATTGGTCATCCTTTTCTTGTGCAAATTGCTCACAAAAAACACATTCGTGTTGCTTGGTTTGTTCTGTCTTGGTATGCCCGGTATCAGCAGAATAGTCACTACGCCATGGGCAGAAAAGTTTTTCCATATTGTTATTCTTTGTGTTTTGCAAATTTTAATCTCTGCATTTCTTGCACCAACTCTTTTTCTTCTTCTGATGCATATTGATCGAGAATCTCAAATGACTTCTTTCTTTCAAGCTGGAATGCGAGCAGATAGGGAGTCTTTTTCTTGTCCCGATCACGCACGCAAGTCACTGCGCCACATTCAAGAAGTTTTTCCACCGCCTCAGCATTATCCCGAAGTACTGCATAATGAAGGGCATAAAAACCTGACTCGTCGGATGCATTTGCGGTTTCTTCTGTGATAAAAAGGAGCGCTACCTTCTGATCATGGGCTGTAAGGGACCAGAGCAATTTTTGGAAATCATTGGTTATAGAAGAGGGAAACGGATGTTGTGCTTGAAGCTGTTCCAAGGGAACTGATGCACTTAATTTCAAGTTTCTACCGGCTTCTCGGCTGCGCCGCCGGGACAATGCCGCTACTTTTTTAATGGGTTCTTTCGGTGCATGCCACGCGGCTCCCCTGAGGAATATTGCCGCATCTGGATTCACACTCATGCCATGAAGTGAACTTTGCATACTCAGTGCGCACACTGCCAAAACTATAGTTTTATTTTTCAATTGATTTTCCCTTCATTAAAAACCAATACCAAAAACTGAGTGCCAAAATGATGATAAGTGGTTCAACAGGCAGGCGCAAGCGTGCGTATCCAAATCCGCCTGTCATCCCAATTGGTGCGGCAATAATCAATGCAGTGATGAACCACAAGCGTTGCATAGAAAGTATAAAACGAGTGCTGTTTTTCTGCCACAAAGGTCTGAGCATAAAGCACCACAAGCCACCAAAAAGTGCAAACCAGAGTGCAAGCATGAACAACAATTCAAGCCATGCGATAATGCGGGAAATAATTGGCAATGGTTTTGCCCACAAACAGTCGGACACTTTTTCGGTTAAAAATTCTTCAACAGGATCGTAGTAGTAGGAATTATTCGCGATTGCAACGAGTTGATAAGAATATAAGTCAAAAGTGGTTTTGAGATTTTGTATAAACCAATCATAAATAAAGTAGTGCGGATATTTCAGGATGATTGGCATCGAAATTTTTTTGCATTCAAGTGAAGAAGGGAATTTGTTGGTGCCAATTTGAGCTATGCGTTTTTTGCGTACTTCAAGCGCGGCGGCAACTTGCAATTCTTTGCAAATATCTTCCAACTTGCCGCCTTTCACGCGCCGTACAATTTTTGGTGCAGAAAAACAATTCAGGTATGGGCCGCCAGTTGGATTGAAAAAAAATTCATCAGTCAATTTATAATTGCGCACATACCATGGTGCAAGCGAGAGAAAGAAGGGGATCGCAAAGAGCAAACTTTTTTTGGTCGTGTGTTTCCAAGTTCCCTTGCCAGCAACGAGAATCAGAAACGCTGCCCACAAGCCGGTGCATTCTCCCATTGGACGGATCCAGGTGTAGATGCTCAAGGTTGCTGCAGCGCCAAGGGCAACTAACAGTAGCCGTTTTGGTTCTTGCAAAATGAGTTTATAAAGCAAAAATAAAAATGCATAAAAAAAGATGAGCGAGATTCCTTCAGTCAGCAAAAATGCGCTTGCAAGCACCAGCCCAACGTGCACCACAGCAGTCCACATCGCAAGATTTGCTACGAAATAAAGTTGAGTCATCAAATAAGCAAGGGCAAAAATAACGAGCGGAATAAAAGAGCTAATAAGAATTTGTAACCAAATGGATGCTTTCTGCGCAGGGGCATTCGCTTCAAACTCGGCACTGGTGAGTCCGAAATATTTATAGAACGGAGTCAGGTATGCAGGATAGCCGGGCGTACGCCAAAAAATCGGTTGACCATTAGCGACCATCCCATTGCCCATTGATAAACACAATGCGGAATTGTGATAATCCATAGAGTCGGCTTGTTTATAGTATGTTTGCGGCGCGACAAAAAACTGAAATGTGGCTGCTCGTAATGCAAAACTGACGATGACTACGAGCATGAATGTGTTGAATGTTGGACGGGTTGAAAGGGCTATCACAGATTTTCCTTTTTAAAGCGATGTGCACAAAATATTGGAGATAGTTTACACAAAATTTCAAATGAAAAAATCAACGGCTTGATTATCCTAGGCGAACTTGCCAAGAGGTAGTAATCTGCTATTGTTATGCCTTTGTAAAGGTACAAAGTTTTACGGAGATGGTATGGTCACGACGGGTGAAGCGCCCATAATGTTACTTATTGGTACGCGTCCAGAGGGAATTAAGATGGCTCCGGTATATCTCGCGCTCAAAAGAGCAGGGGTGCCGGTTGTTTTGTGTTCATTGTCGCAAACAGATCTGGCGCTCAATGAAGTCCTCAATCTTTTTGATGTGATACCCGATATTCAATTCGATACGCTCAACATTCATAGCGAACCATGCTCAGTGATTCAGTATGTTCTGGCAGATCTCAAATCAACCATCAGCAGATTGCGACCAAGTTTGTTGCTCGTGCAGGGTGATAGCACCAGTGCGATGGCAGCAGCACTTGCCGGATTTTATATGAATGTTCCGGTTGGCCATGTTGAGGCCGGATTGCGTACTGATGATGTGCGCGCACCATTTCCCGAAGAGGTCAATCGCCGTGTGATCAGTGTGGTGACAACCTACCATTTTGCACCCACCGCTGCGGCTGTGGCCAACGTGTTGGCACATGGAGCGCGCCGAGATCAGGTCTTTTGCACGGGGAACACGAGTGTTGATGCGCTTCATTTAATTCGAGAAAAAATTGCTGCACACAAAATCGATATTGATCAGCGAGTGCGCGATTGGGTGCACATGGTGCGTGATAGCGAACGTGATCTTGCGATTCTTTCTATGAATCGTCCCGATGTTTTGGAGCAGGGAGTAGAAGAGATTATTTCTGCGGTGCATCACTATGCGGTGCAATACCCAGATATGTTTTGGATTGTTCCCTATGAGGGGATACCAGAAATTGCGGAAGCAATTGCACGTGCAGGGCTTGCAGATTTAAAAAATGTATTCTTAGTTGAGCATCTTTCCTATCACGATATGGTGTATGTGATTGATGCTGTTGATATCGTATTGACCGATTCTGGTGCGTTGCAAGAAGAGGCAACAAGCTTGGGCAAACCAGTTGTGGTTCTACGCAATAAAACTGAACAGATGGAAGGCGTTCTGACTGGCCGTGCATGGGTGGTTGGTTCTGATAAACAACTTGTGCTGAGTGGCATTGAACGTGCACGCAGTTTGCTCACCAGTGGGGTCTATTCACCATTGCAATTCTATGGTGATGGACATGCAGCGGAAAAAATCGTTGCATTCATCCAAGTGCGTTATGAACAGTTGCAGGAATATGCAGCAAAACAACGAATCCAAGCAGCAGAACATGAAATGATGCAAACAGCATCTGCAGCCAAAATCCGAGTGGCACACAAGCCGAAAAGTCAGAAAAATCAAAAGAGTCAAACAATCGACAATGGGTAAGGAAAACAGGGATGCGACAGATTTTTGCAGATTGTGGTGATGTGGTAGTCAAAGAAGTTTCGCAACCAGCGTTAGAGGAATATTCTGTTCTTGTGGCCGTGCATTATTCATTCATGAGCCCAAGCATGGAACGTGATCTAATCGGTGGCAAAGGAAGCGGCGTATTTTCCGGTATATCAAAAAAAATACAGCGCGCTATGACAGCTCCAGAACTTTCTGCAGAAAAAAATACAAAATCCAATGCGGTGTATGCACTCGGTTATTCTTGCTCAGGGCGTGTGATGGCCACTGGCAAGAAAGTGCACAAATTTCGTGTTGGTGATTGGGTCGCATGTGCCGGCGCTGGCTATGCTCACCATGCAGATATGGTGAGTGTCCCGGAAAGTTTGGTCGTAAAAATTGCTGACAAAAAAAATGTGAAAGCCGCAAGCCTGACAGCCGTTGGCGCCGTTGCGCTGCAAAGTGTTCGTCGCGCAAAATTGCAACTTGGCGACACCGTGTGTGTGGTTGGCTTAGATCTTGTTGGACAACTGACTGCGCAGCTCGCGCGTCTTTCTGGTGCTACCGTGATCGGCATCGATTCTCACAAACCAAAATTAGATTTGGCAACTTCATTTGGCATCGATTATGCGCTAGACATTAATGATGATGCCTCTATCACTGACATAAAATTATTAACCGAGCAGCATGGTGTTGATGCAACGATTGTGACCGGTACATTCTCGAATCATAAAGAGGTTGAATGTGCGCTCGAAGTCACCCGTAAAAAGGGACGCATTGTTCTCACTCATGATGTGGATTTAAATCTTGATCGGGAACGATTACACCAACGAGAAATTGATGTGCTTATTGCTTGCTCGTGCGGTCCTGGTCGTCACGATTTAAGCTACGAAGAATCGGGCCACGATTATCCATATGCCTATGTTCGCTGGACAGAAAACAGAAACATGCGCGCATTTTTGCACAAAGTAGAAACGAATGAAATTAATATCGCGCCGTTTATTGCAGAAGAAATTTCGGTGAGCGATTTAAAGCTCAAAAATAAACAAGTAAAAGATTCTGGTTCTCTTGGTCTTGTGTTGCGTTATACCTCCGATCGAGGCGAGACGCATGTGGCTTTTCGTCCACTGGTTGCGCAAGAGAAGAAAAGCAGTAACGAACCACTTTTCAAACCAGCAACTCAAGCAACTATTCGTGTTGGTGTGGTCGGTACGCAGTGGGACCTCAAACAAGATTTAGTGCCCAATGTTTTCAAAGTGCGTAACATTTCTATCGATGCCATCGTTGATGAAGATGTTGCCACGTCAGTGTCGGTTGCGCATCAGTATGGCGTTGCACGAACATGCACCTATGATGAACTTTTTGCCGATGATGTGGTTGATGCAGTAGTTATTTCCTCAGCACATCGCTTCCATGCGGCACAAACATTACACGCGTTGCAAAATGGCCGCGCGGTGTTTGTGGAAAAGCCATTAGCAACCGATTTTGCACAGCTTGAAGCACTACGATCATTTTTATGCCAATATCCCAACGCACCATTGTGCATCGATTATAGTCGCGGATTTTCTCCATTCTTGGAAAAAATAACAACGGTTACTTCCAAACGTAGAGCGCCATTGATGGTGCATTATCGAATCAACACGGGATTTGTGCCCAAAGACTCGATGATGCATGGTGATGCGGGCGCTGGCAGAATTATCGGTGACGCGTGCCAAATAATTGATCTTTTTTGTTCCATGGTGAATGCACAACCAGTGATGGTGTCTGTTGAGGCATTGCACGGCTCTCGGGATGATTTATTCCCAACCGATAACTTTGTTGCATCACTTAGCTTTGAAGATGGTTCAGTCTGTTCGTTGATCTATACCACGCTTGGCAGCAGCGAATCGGGCACCGAGCGGATGGAAATTTTCTTCGATGGCAAATCAATTGTCGTTGATGATTATGTTGGCCTCTATGGTTTTGGCGTTCCATCATGGTTCAACGAAACAATGAATGCCGCTGATTATGGCAAAAAAGTATTGATGAAAAATTTCTTTAAAGAATTGAAGAAATCAGTGTTTGAACCTCCAATTCCTTTTGATCGCCTCTTGCTTTCAACAAAATTAACGCTTATTGTTGATCAACTCGCGTGCGAAGGTGGCGGTACAAAATCACTGGGATAAGCGCATACATGATAAAGCGGCTAGTAGTAATTATCTGTTTGGTGGTAACAATGGAATGTGCAGCAAAGAGCAGCATCGCAGATTCAACTCTCTATTGTGCTGTCCTTGCCGGCGGCAGTGGTGAACGATTGTGGCCACTCAGTCGAGCAAAGAAACCCAAACAGCTGCTATCACTCAATTCTGATAAAACACTTCTCGAACAAGCGATTGCGCGCATTGAGTCGCTCGTTGAATCAAAAGAACATGTGTGGGTGGTCACTTCCGCACAGCATCGCGAGCGCATCGCCGCGTGTGTGGGTGATACGGTGGGCAACATTCTCGTTGAACCAGCAGCACGCAACACCGGTCCAGCAATCCTCTATACCTGTTTGCATCTTGCACAAAAAGATCCGAATGCGGTGGTAGTATTTTTACCCGCTGATCCATTTATTCCAACTCAGGACAATCAAAAATTTGCACACTATCTTGCACGTGCCATTTCATTAGTGCAGACGCATGATGTTATTGCGCTGCTTGGTGTAGAGCCAACCTATCCGGCAACCGGGTATGGTTATATCGAATTTAATCAAGCCACACAAGATAGCGCAACGGGCCTGCACAAAGTGACCCACTTTCATGAAAAGCCATCAGCTGATCGTGCACAGGAATATATCGCCAGTGGCAACATGCTCTGGAACATCGGTATGTTTTGCGGCAAAGTTCAAACCTTCTTGGATGAATTTCGGCGCTACTGTCCTGAACTTTTTAATGATGTACAACGTGCATTTGAGGCACCACATCTTTATGCCCATGTGCAATCAATCTCGGTTGATTATGCAGTGATAGAGCAAAGTGATCGTGTGTGGGTGCTACCAGTAGATTTCACTTGGTTTGATGTGGGCAATGTGAGATCGGAAGAGCACACG
>JAGVKD010000012.1 GCA_020050795.1 Candidatus Babeliales bacterium | reverse complement strand
TTTTCGTTGAGCCTATTCGATTGGATATTTAAGAAACTCTATTTCAAGAGATTGAGATTGCCTGTATAGTTCCAGGGAGTTAGCAACACAAAAAAAGGTAGAAATATGATTCGAATTTCGCGTAAAAAAAAGACTCTGCCAGGACTTGTAAAATTACCAAATGGTAAAATTGAATATCGCGGGATACGTTTTGATGGTTTTAATAAGCCGCGCAAAAGCACCCGAAAAAGTAAAAAGGGGATGGTGCTTGCCAAAGATGGAGATCAAATAAAACTTATCCATTTTGGAGACAGTAGTATGGGACATAACTATAGTCCGGAAGCTCGTCGATCATTTAAGGCGCGGCATGCGCATAATATTGCCAGAGGAAAGTTGAGTGCCGCTTATTGGGCAGATAAGGTACTCTGGGCAGGTCCAGGTGGCTCTAAAAAAAATCCACCGAAATCACAAAAGCACGTTAAAGGAAAAAATAATTCAATGTAACTGCATGGAATTGTTTTTGGGGTATTTCATCAAATGAAGCTCGGGGGTGAAGCAGTCGAAAAAGCTTTATCTTCGGCCTAAAAGGTTTTAGAATGGTTTAATAATGCTCTTTTCATTCTCATTAATTTCATCTAAGTAGGAATTGCACACATGATCAAAAAATCTATGATCATTCTTTCTTTAGTCTTATCTTCCACAATTATGTGTACGGCACCAGAGATTAAAAAAACATATATTGATCTAGAACAGATAAAATCTATGTGTTTCGATATTTATCACCAAGTTCAGGATGATAATTTCAAGCCAGATCTTCTTGTTATTATTTGTCGTGGCGGGCTGAATGCAGGGGGGTTGTTTGCGGGTGAAGCGATGTTTAACAATCGCAATGTGGTGACTATTTCTCTCGAATCATATAGCGATGATCATCAACGAAAAGATCTCAAGCTTCGCTTCCCGTTCCACGTAGAAGATTATAAAAATTTTAAATCGATTTTAGTGATAGATGATATCGTCGATACCGGCGAAACTGTCGAGTATGTTATTACATTGCTCAAAGATGGTTTGCCAACAGCGACTATCAAAACTGCGGCTCTTTTTTATAAACCAAAATCAAAAATTAAGCCGGATTATTACGTTGCAGAAACTAATGATTGGATAGTCTTTCCTTGGGAAATCTAGAATCCGCATACCCATTATTTTTTAGGAAATATATATGTTTGATGCAATAGATTGGTCATTTATTTTACAAGTGTTTCTCATTTCGATGTTTGTCGGCGCATTGACGATGATGTATAGAATGCATTGTAAAGTTCCTCTTGGAAAGCCGTTTGGCACGCATCGGAATGTCTATTTTCGTGCTGTGGCAACTACGATCAGTATCGCAATTATATGGGTGCCTTTGCAGATGGGTATTCACTGGTTCATCGTCTTTCTGATGGCGTTTTGTGTCAATCTGATTTTGCAAAAGATTTCTGACGATTATATTTCCTAGTATCGAATACAAAAAAAGATCCCCATACAAACGGGGGTCTTTTTTTTGTATTCCCCAATTCTAGTCTTTAGCCCATCGCTTTTATTACCGTTGGAGTTGTAGGTAATTCTGTGTAATCAAAGTGAGGTTGTGATGAAAAAGAATTTAGGTAATCCAAAGCGCCACTATGGAATATACTTTTTAGCGGTATGTATAAGTGTATTTGCAGGATCTATCAGTTTTGCCAAGCAGCGTATATTGGATGCAAAAACACAAAAGATGATGACTCCTGATCAAGCGCTACAAGATCTCATTAATGGTAACAAACGTTTTTACTCCCATATTAAAGCAAGAAGACATTCTCCGTTAACCTTGTCACAAAAGGCAAGCGAGTATGGTCAATTTCCTAAAGCAGTTATTTTGGCCTGCATGGATTCGCGTTCCATCCCTGAACTCGTTTTTGATCAATCAATTGCAGATATTTTCACCCTACGCGTTGCAGGAAACATCGTGAATGATGCTATGATCGACAGTCTGGAATATGCCACTAAGCATTCTGGAGCAAAATTAATAGTAATCATGGGCCACACCCAGTGTGGTGCAATAAAAGCGGTATGTGACAATGTCTCTAATGAATATCTGGAAGCGCTGATTCATGCTATCGAGCCAGCGGTCACGATGATAAAAGTACAAAGTCCAAATAAGCAGTTGGATTGTAGCGATGATGCAGTTATAAAAGAAATTGCTCTGCAAAATGTGCGCAACATGAAAGAGCTTGTTATCAAAAAGAGTCCGGTGATTCGCACATTGCTTGCGCAAGGAAGCATCAAGATGGTTGGCGCATTGCACAATCTTGAAAGTGGGGTTGTGACTTTCTTTTAAATGGTTCATAAAATTACGCCCTTCCCAAAAATATGTGGTATCATAATGCGGTTTTGCATTTTATATAAGGAATCGGTTATGAACACAAACTATTTGGGCATCGTTATTTTTACCATTTTCTGTTGTCCCGTACGGGCTGAAGTTTCTATCACTCAGGGACTCAGTTATGACGACGTGCTCCTTACTCCAAAACATTCAACGGTTTCTTCTCGCAAATTAGTTTCCACTCAAACGCGATTAACCAAAAACATATTGCTCTCAAATCCTTTGGTGAGTGCAAATATGGACACTATCACCGAAGCAACCATGGCAATTGCAATGGCGCAACATGGTGGCATTGGTATCATTCATCGATTCAATTCCATCGAACGCCAAGTTGAAGAAGTGGAAAAAGTGAAGCGATTTCGCAGTGCAAAAATTGATTGCCCACTCACGATTAGTCCCGATGCAACGGTGGCTGATGTGCGAGAACTCATGGAAGAAAAAGGCGCGAGCGGATTTTTAGTTGCCAATGAAGATCGCATTTTGCTCGGTATTCTCACACAACGTGATATTCGATTCCGCCCTTCGCTTGAAACACTTGTATCTGATTTGATGACGCCGCGTGAAAAACTTATTGTTGGCTCTCCTGATATTGCCATTCATGATGCGAAAAAATTGCTCATGGAGCATCGTATTGAAAAGTTGCCATTGGTGCATGACGATGGAACTATAGCCGGCCTCATCACGAGCAAAGATATTTATATTAAAGCTGAATATCCCTATGCATCAGTTGATGCGCAAGGCCGCTTATTGGTTGGTGCGGCAATTGGTGTTAATGATGATTATCTTGATCGTGCAGCCGCGCTGATTAAAGCGGGTGTTGATGTTCTGGTGATTGATATTGCACATGGCGATTCAGTCTTGGCAGTGGACACAACGCGTCAGCTCAAAAAATTATTCCCCGATGTGGATGTTATTGCGGGCAATGTTGCCACAGCTGAAGGAACTCGTCGCTTGATCGAGGCGGGTGCAGATGCAGTCAAAGTTGGCGTTGGTCCCGGTTCAATTTGCACCACACGTATTGTAACAGGATGTGGGTTTCCGCAACTCTCTGCAGTGATTAATTGTGCACAAGAAGCGAACAAGTATGATATTCCTATCATCGCTGATGGTGGCATCAAACAATCGGGCGACATTACCAAAGCAATTGCCGCGGGTGCATCGACCGTGATGCTTGGCAGTATTCTTGCTGGTACTGATGAAAGTCCGGGTGTGCCATTCACTAAGAACGGGAAAAAATTCAAAATCGTTCGTGGTATGGCATCATTTGTCACCAACTTGAATCGCAAAGATAAAAAAGGAAAAAAAACTGACTATGTTCCCGAAGGTGTGGAAGCTATGACGCCATACAAAGGACCAGCAGCTGAAACAATTAATCAATTGCTTGGCGGTTTGCGTTCGGGCATGAGTTATTGCGGTGTGACTGAGCTGAATGATTTGCGCGGCAATGGGGACTTTGTGCAAATTACTGCGGCAGGAATACGCGAAAGCCACGCGCATGATGTGAGTGAGCTTGCTTGAATAAAAGATAATCCTTGATAGTACTGATTTTTGTAGGGAGTTCATGCTTTGGAATATCATAACCAGTTTGAAAATGACAAAGTGTCTGTTTCTTATTTCAAAATAATGCCGCAAGAAGAAACTGGCTTGCATTATGATATTCATCCACAGATTGTCATTGCATTAAGCGGTGGCATTATCACGCGGCTAGAAGCCGATGGTTCAACCACCGATGTTGAATTCCCTACGGGCAAATCAGTTTATCGTCCCGCAGAAGCACCAGACAAGATTCACAAAAGTGTCAATCGCACTTCACATCCCATTGAGCTTATTATTGTGCAGTTAAAATAATTGTTAGGAATCTTTATGAATATCCCAACTACTGTTAAAAAAATATTGTATGTAGTGGTTGCGTTGGGTGCCGCATATTCATTTTTCTATTGGTTGCCTCTAACGCAACGAACTTTAACAGAAGATGGAATGAGAGTGGCGATACTGAGCTCTCTTCTGCCCCGTCTGATTCTGGATGTTGCTACAATCGTTGTGTGCATAATGGCTTTTCGTGACTCAAGCAAATAAAGCTAAAAGCGAACTTTATGAAAGTATATGTATCTGCAAAATTTAATGATAAAGAGCGGGTTCAATCCGTTTATGCATTGCTCAAGCAAGCAGGGCATACGATCACCCATGAATGGATACACAATAAACCATCCTATCCCTTTAGCGATGATCCGGCTTTCACAGCTCAGTGTGCGGCAGAAGATATCGAAGGTGTGCGCAGAGCAGATGTATTTATTTTATTATCCAACGCAGAACCGAGTATGGGCGCATCGGCTGAGTTGGGCGCTGCCATAGCTTTATTTCTGAATTTTAAAAAACCATACATCTATGTTATTGGGCCCCATTTCGATTCTAATTTCTGTTTCTATCATCCTGCCGTTGTGCGAAAAGATTCAGTGGAAGATGTTCTGGCTGAGATGAACAGTGTGCCATTTTTAGAAGATCAATCGGTTTTGGAACTCAAATCACATGCAAAATAAAATGTTTGGTAATCCATAAGAGAAGCACTGCGATTATGATCGTTAGCATGTATCCATACCAAGGTTTATGAGGGAAAATAAATTCATCAAATATTCGTTCGATAGCCCAGCTGATGGAAATAAGGCACACGGCAATGATGATGGCTATGATCGCTTGGTGATGTGCTCCGAAAGAATTTATTTTCGCGAATAATTCTGCAAACATCAGCTTCTCCTTATTGGTAACAAATTCTTTTGAATGTAAACTTAACCTAAATAACTTATATATCGCGAGAATTAAAGAAATTCGAACATGGCAGCACCAATAGCACATATTTTTTTAGCAAAGCAAATGTTAGCAGGGCCCTTTAAAGGATTCTTTGATGAGAAAGAATTTATTATCGGCACCAGTTTTCCTGACATTCGCTATCTCAAGGTGGTACCCAGAACTAAGACGCACATTTCGCATGTTCTGCTCAAAGATATTTTGCTCGAAACGAATTCATTCAAGGCGGGGGTGCTATTCCATTCTCTCGTTGATGAACAGCGGGAAGCATATGTTGTTGCAAACCGTCTCTATGAAAAAATGCCCGAATTTCGCTTCACCTCACAATCATTAAAATTTGCTGAGGATGAACTGCTAAAAACGCGTTTTGATATCGCATATTATCAATCTTTTTTCGATACTATTCTCGAGCGAGAAAAAGATTACAACATCGATGAAAAGCACATTCAATCATGGCACGGATTTTTGCAGGAATATTTTAATGGAAGCTATTCTGGCAAAGATTTAATTATGAAATATTTTGATCTGAATGAGCCGAACGCATGGTTCATCAAACGTTGGGTATTCTCGCGCTTCTATGCACGAAAGATGTATAAAACAATGTCAGTTGCTCTACACAATGAGCAGATCAGAAAAGTACTGTTGGATTTTTATCTGAATTTTGCAGAAAGGAACTCCCATGGCAATCTTGGTGCAAGCTCTCTCTCTGGGCATGGCAAAAACAATGGCCGATGCTGCGGAGGCTAAGGCCATGGATGCGATTGCGAGCGAATTATAATTTTTATAAAAAAGGAAACGTAATGAATAATCCAGAATCATTCAATAATATCTTGGCAGAAGAACGAACCTTGCTCGCTGCAGAGCGAACTTTTTCTGCATGGATTCGGACAGCGCTTGCGGCTATGGCGGGTGGACTTGCTGTTTTGAGATTAATTATTTTCAGAAGCGAGTTTCATAGAATACTTGTGCACATCATTGGCGAAACACTGATTTTGTGGGGTTGTCTGCTCATTGTTCTTTCCGCCATCGATTATAAAAACACGCGCAATAAATTGGTCAATGCACAAAGCTACAAAAGTTCCCAGTTGGGTTTTTTAGTTGTTGTGTTGCCGCTGCTGCTAATTTCTGCACTGCTTATATGGGTCACTCTACCTTAAATGGCGCCAGCCCGACGTAGCTGTTTACTCCGAAGAAGCCAAAGGCGTAGACGGATTGCCGAGCGACGGAGGAAAGCCCGGATAAGCGAAGACGGGGTCACGTTGCCGTTTTAACGGAATAGTTCTCCCGCTACTCTTTAACGTCTGAAGAACGGCGCAACAATTCGTCTTCCGGTTTATCGTACGCCTTTTTGAGTTCAGCAACTTTTGAATGATAGAGTTCTTTCGCTTTTTGTTTTTTTGCCTCGTCGGTACTTTCTACTAAGCCGAGCCTGGCAAGTTCCTCGACAAGCAGATTGCTAAATCGAACGACAACACGATGAGCTGCTTGGGGATTTTCTACGTAATTAGCTTCTGTCCACGTTGCTCTCTCTTGTTGCGTGAGCAGTTGGTTATAGACATATATGCGTGCGGACAAAAGATCAGTTGGTTTTGCAAGAACTTGTGCGTGAAGTTTTCTGGTAACTTTTAATACTACTGTTGTGAGTGTTGCTTCATCGCATGCGATTGGTTTGCCATCTTGGAGCGCATACGCATACAAAGCGCGAACATAATTAGTACGTGATCGAGTTACCTCTTCAGGATGTTCTCCAAATTTGAGCCTTTGATTAAAAACCGTTTTGTCTTCAGCTGATAATGATTGAAAAACAGAAGGAACTTGTTTTGATGTTTGTTCAAACCATTCAAAGTAGCCTTTTTCGAGCGGAGTTAACTCCTGCGAATCTCCATCCATGGCCATCAGGTAGCTCGCGTTAGATACCAATGCGAGAGAGAAGAGTACTTTATTTTTCACACAAGATCCTTCCTATTATTTCGTCTTACCACACGCCTTTTTGAGTTCCGCTATTTTCGCATTGCAGAACGCTATCGATTTTTCTGTTTTTGCTACTTCATTATTTTCCACGAGGCCAAGCTTGGCAAGTTCATCAACAAGCAGTGTGCTAAATCGAGCAGCAATAGCTTCTGCTTTGTGTGGATTTTTCAGATACTCGTCCGGAGCCCAAGCATTTTTCTCTTGTGGTGAAAGTAGTTGATTATAGACATATGCGCGTACGGATGAGAGATCGGTAGGATCTTTTGCAGGCGGTGCATAGAGTAGCTTGGTGGCTCTTAGTACCACAGATGTGAGCGTTGCTTCATCGCAGATGGGTGTGCCATTGCCACGTGCATACGCATAAACGGCATGAGCATAATTGGTGCGTGCGCGGCGGATAGCATCTTCAGGGCATTGGGAATATCTTCGTTTTCTGCTAAATATTTCCCGATCTGCTTTTGATAATGATTGAAAAATAGAAGGAGCGTCTTGTGATAGTTTTTCAAACCATGCAAAGTAGGATCGTTCAAGTGGGGTGAGTTCTTCTTCTTGTGTTTGTTCTGCGTCTTGCATAGCCATGAGATAACTTGAATTCGATAGTGCGAGTGCAAAAAACAATATATATTTCATAACAATCCTCACTCTGGAAATTTGCATGCAATTTTATATATCGGCTGAATATCAATATAGGTGCTCTCATAAGGATGAGCCTTTTTGATCGCCTCGAGAACTGCCTCCAAACATTTTTTTGAACACACTGTTTCTATTTTTTCTTCAACTACCATTTCAGGAACATACTTTGTGCCGATGAAGGGGTTGCTATGATCCTGCGGTACAAAGCGAGCAATTCCCTTGCTCGAAAAACTGCAGAACGTATAATTGCCCCATTTTGCTCCTCCCGCAAGACCAATTGCTTCTCGCATCATATCAGCATGCGTTTCAGGAACGGTGACAACAAGTCCAACATAGTCTGATTCTTCTAGATTGTGCATAGCATTGTGTCCTTTAGGTGTGTTGTTAGTGCAGGCTGGCAGTAAGCAGCATATTAATAATGGATACCAAGTCATTCCCATTTCTTCAATCTATTTTTTTATGGCGCTAAAAAAGGTGGATCATACAATCCACCTTCGTTCACTCTAACACATTAATAATTCGTCACTAGATCTTGGTTGCTTTCAATGTCAGTGCAAGAGAATTAACTTTTTTTCCCTGAATTGTTTCGCCGAAAGTGACTGATGCAGTGTCGCCATAGGTAGCAAGAAGTTCCGGTGTTGCCACAAGCTCGAAAGCTCCTTCTGCGTTTTTAACACGCACAAAATAACGAACATGTGCGAGATTTTCCTTTTCGGCAAGCAAACATGTTTCAATGCACACTTCATCGCTGTTATACACAACGGTGTTGGATTCACGCCCATCGAGCTGAATCTCAGTGGAGATTGTTTGTTTGGATTGTTGTGTTGGACGATCAACTTCAATCTGTGTGTTGAGTTGTACGCGCGCTAATGCAATTGGAGAGCTCAGGAGCAATCCGAGTGCAAGATGTTTTGATGAAATCATGTAGACTCCTTCAACAAATGTTAGAAGATAAACGCACAAGAAATTCTCGCTTAGTGTAACGGTGTAAGGTGCAAAGTGCAAAATTGTACCGTCAAAAATAGTTTTTTGTTTGTTATACTGATTTGCAAATAAGCATGGTGGATGGTAACAAGATCGGAGTTTTCATGAAAAATCTATATGCACGAAGAGCAATATTAGTTTTTGCACTCTCTTTCATTTCATGCTCCACGGCACTCTCTATGAATGAACAGCAGCTTGAAGAAGTGCTGGCAAGAAGCGAGACCTTTGCGCAGATGCTTGAAAAATGCATACCGGCATGCGCAGATGATATGAGAGCATTGCACAAGAGGGGTGTGAAGATCGACCCCTACAAATTTAATAGGCATATGGAAAAGTGCATGACACTCTGTGTGCGTAATGAACAAGCAATGTTGAAAGAGCAGCTTAATAAGAAAAATTAATGTTCAAAGGAGCGATATGATTCATTCAAAATATTTTCTTATCGCGATGTTGTGTATGCCGTCACTGGCTGTTTGTATGATGGAAAACGGTTTTCCAATAGATTGTGAGAAAGAGGTGCGGGATTTTCTCTACCGTAGGAATAAAGCTGTGACCATTAGAGAACAACTTGAGCAGGCAAAAGAAGATCATCCTGAGGCAGACGATGCATTGCAAAAGCTCAGGCTGGCCGTACTTAATGGAACCAGTTGGAAAGAAGAGCTGAAGATAGAAATTAGCTATGATGCTCAAACGGGAACTATCCGGGCACATGCAAAATCAGCGCGCAGCGATGCAACGTTCACCAGATATCCTGGCGGAGAGTATTCTGCTCCTTCAACTGAATCGGCGTGTTTGTGCCCAGATGGCAAACCAGGGTTGCCCAACATGGCAACTGTTTTGCAAAAAGTTGTCGCTGAGTATGAAGCTCACATGAAAAAGGAATAACTATGATCTATTCAAAATGTTTTCTTATCGTGATGCTATGTGTCCCATCAATCAGTTGGTGCATGGACATTGAAAGTAGTGCAAGTAGCTCAGATGAAGAAGTGAAATTAATGACGCAACTTTCCAGAGCCTATCATGCTCAGTATTATCCTCAGGAGATTAATGAACTGCTTGTAGCTCAGCAACAATCCCAAAAACAGAAAAAACTTCCTGATATCGAAAATGAGCAAGCAGATGGAGAGGCATGTGATTAAATCTAACTATGTTCTTATTGCGATGATGTGTGCATCGTCAATGAGCCTGTGCATGGAAGGGCAGCTTGCCAAAAAGCCAGATGATGGCATGAGAAAAGTAACATCATGGAAACAGATTAAACCGCTTGTCGGGTTAATTGTGGTATACAAAGCCGCGGGTGTTACCAGAGGATATTCTTTAGAAGATAAAGATGTCCGATTTGGATGGATTCCCAATCAGCCAGCTGTACATTTTTGTCCGGATGGAATTTGTCCTCTTCCTTGTTTTCCTGGCCACACGAGTTGTTCTGGGCACTCGCAACCGGAAGCAGCTGATGATGCATGCTCTTCTATTGTCGCCTGGATGTCTCAGCTATTTACGCAAGAACAGGATGATAAAAGAACTGGGTACGAGATAAAAAATCTTCTCACTGCGCAAGATGCTCCAAAAGGGTCTGCGCATTTGACTACCGCGCTCATTGAAAAATATGGTCTCATGCTCAGACGCGCAACGCGTGGAGAGCTTGTGCAGATAAAAGCAGCGCTATGTGTCGGCACAGCAAAACTTGAACATACTTCTAAAGAATATGCATGCTCTTTGATCGATAGGTTGATGAGCATAAATAATAAGCGATAGGGGGGATAGTTGTGTCTCATTTCCATTATTTTCTTATACCAATTTTATGCGCCCATTCGATGGCTTTGTGTATGCAGGGATGGGAATTCGATTTGATGGCTATGCGCGCCAAAGAAGATTTTAAATTGATTGATGAACAAAAAGCGGCCAAGGCTGGTCTGGAAAATATTAAGGATTGGAAAGCGCTTGAGCCATATGTTGGTTGTGTGGTGGCCTATCAATCAACCAATAAAGAGTTAGATGGTTGGACTGAATTGGCGGATTTTACTTCTGCTTTCAAATATGGATTGATTCAAGATCCGTTAATTCCTGAGGCTGATTTCCCTGTAGCTAATTTTGATGGTTACACAATAGCAAAAGTGGTTGAGACTAAAAAAGATCAAAAGCCTACTGCGCTTACCACGGCTCTGCTCGCCAAAGCTGGCCTTTCGCTCAGACGAGCAACCCCTTGGGAACTTGAACGCATAGAAAATGCACTTCGCTCTGGCCGGGTGATGTTCAAATCTCTATCTAAAGATGATGCATGTTCTTTGATCGATAGGCTCAAAAATGTGAATAAGAAATAAATGAGAATGTTCTGGAGAGCTCAAAATTGCACATATCAAAGACATTCTTGGTACTATTGAAATAGACGGGGTGAGCAGAAAACTGCTTGGATAATACTTAGAGATTTAAGAAATAAGTTTTGGGGGTTGATATGGTTAACTATAAATTCATCTTAGCTATTTTATGTGTTCCAGTGATGAGCCTATGCATGGAAGAAGAAGTGCAACAACCAGCCGATGCTGGTATGGTACCGATTAGGCACTGGAAAGCAGTGAAGCCATATGCAGGTAGTTTTGTGGCATACACTGCGGCACCAGAAGCTAAACTATTGGTGCCAATAGATGTATATACGTTTCCATCCAACAGTGAGATCAAATTTGGATGGATTAGTCCTACGCTAAACGTAGAAGATGATGGTATAACACCACTGGGTGTTGGTATGGAGGGCCCTATTCAAAAACGAGGAGGCGATGGTTATTTACTGGAAAAATTAATTAAAATGGATGGGTTGTGCCGCCTGTCTCGTCTGACAGACCATCAAGTTAGAGTCGAAGCCTCTTTATCAATGAGATTTGCTTCTCGCGATGAGGTTAGGCAAATAAAAGAGGCGTTATCATCTGGGCAGGCTCGATTTGAGCTTGGAAACTCCGAGACTCAACTTGATGAATATCTGTCAACCGGATTGAAATCTCGGTGCAAACGTCTATTTGGGAGTTGTTTCAAGTGAATCGAATACTTCTTTAGCGGATATGAGCGCATTCACTGCTGAAGGAAAGCCATTATATCCAATTGAGAAAATGATCACTTCAATAATCTCTTCTCGCTTCCAGCCCACATTGAGCATGCCTCGAATATGTGATTGTATTGGCAACCCTGTGTTTCCCTGAGCGATGAGACTGGTGACCACCATCAATTCTCTGTCTCTATCAGATAATCCTTTTCGTGTGTAGAGATCGCCATAAGCAAAGTTGATAATATAATCAGCGAAATCAGGCGATATGGAGCCAAGCCATTTGACGGCTTTTTGCCCTTCATTACCCAAAATATCTTGAATGCGATCAAGACCTTTCTGATTGGAATTCATCTATGCCTCTTGTATGCTTTGTTAGGTATTATATTAAATATTAGTGTGAACATTTTTATAAAGGATGTCTAATGTCCGTGAAGAACAACCTCTATGCTCTCCTATTAAGTTTTTTAATGGTCCCTCTTTTTGCGATCAGTAACAACAGTGAATCTGATCAGTACCAGATTAAAACATTCGTTGGCGATGAGATTAAACAATATCTGCCTTTCATATACACATTATGTCTTACCGAATATCGAGGCAATCCTTATTTATATGAAGAAAGTTCTCCGGGAGAATACTATGATTTCTTGTCATGGTATTTAACTTCGAAAGATGGAGCTCTTGCGATTGTGTTTAATGGTAGTGAACCAGTTGGTTTTATTACCGGTACATCATTAATAGATTTTGAGGCGCATTTTAGTGGGGTAACCGCCCTCTTTGAAAATGCAGGAATGAATGCGGCAGACTATTACTATTTTGGAGAAGTAATAGTGCAAAAAGAGCACCGCGGACATTTTCTGAGCAAAAGACTTTTTGCATCGCTTGAAGAGTATGGCTACAGTCGCGGCTATACAAAAGGCTGCTTTGTATGTGAGAGCCATGAATCTCATCCAAGCAAACCAAAGGATTATAGAGAATTTGCTGGATTATGCCTTCGCTTGGGATACCAAAAAAGTCCCGTGGTCATGCAATTCACCTGGAATACCATCCAGCCAGAGGGTCCAAGCATAATGCAGGAACATGTGCTGAACTATTGGGTCAAAGATTTGCCGGCCGCTTGAGGGCTTCAAAAATTCGTGATTTCTGAAAATACCCCCGGGAATCCTCGGGGTATTTGTTTTTTACCTCAATCTGCGGTTGCCCTATGATGCGTCCTAAGGCCTATATTCTCGGCCCCTTTGAGCCTTTTCTTCATTAGGGCTATACTAATAAAGACCATAAATAGGGGGTTATGCAATGGTTCAAAATAAACAATGTAAGAGAATTATTTCTTTGGTTCTCAGTCCTGCACTGATCGTCGGTCTTTCTGGATGTGTGTATACTGGCCGCGAACCTCTCGATGTTGCTACACCATCAAGAATTATGGCCAATAGAGCTGAACAGGAACGTATTGATGATGAAATTGAAGCTCAACACCCTGGGATGCGAAAAGCAGTAAAATCGATACAAAAAGAAATCAGACAAGAAGAAGCTCGGCTGAAGTAGAAAAAGAATCAAGAATAATTTTTAGGGATTATCATGAAAAAGATATTACTGGCACTTGCCATGATTCCATCATTAGTATTCGCTCAATCTGAGTATCAAGGGGAATCGCTTCACGATTTTCAAAAAGAAGATATCGAACTAAAAATTGCAATGCGTGAATCTGCTCATGATTTGCGAATATGTACATCTTGGTTCAAATCACCATCTACCGTTTGCCTGAAGCGTATCAAGCAGAACAAAGAGATCTTAAAAACGAAGCTGCCGATTATCGAGCATTCTTTAGAAAAGGCGGTCGAGAAGATTGATAAAATACGCTCTGCTTATTCATGGCATTCCGGTAGTGATGCTGCAGCGGTTGCTATGTTTATACTCGCATTTCCTTGGGTCATAGCGAGTGAAATTGTAAAAGATAGAGAAATCTCTGCCCAAAAAGGGGTAGTTAGAAGCATTAAAGATGCAAAAAAAAGAGTTGAACGTAGAATTCAAAACATGGAAAAAGTAGTCGCTCGCTATAATCGATAATAAAAATTAATTTTTTTTAGGAATTTGATATGAAAAAATTTGTTCTCACCATTGCCTTTCTTTTAACGACCATTCCGATGTCTCCAAGTGATTGGTCGCTGTTTTCAACTAAGCCAAAATTTAAAATTGAAGCGCAAGTCCAGTCTGTTAAAGTGCATATTGCGGTCATTGATTTTTCCAATGACATGGATCCAAAGATCATTGTTATGCAATTGCGAGACCTAGCACGCGATCAAAACATTCATGGCATATTGCTCATGATTGATAATGGAGGCGGAGAATATAATCGATTCTCACCGGTACATGACATGATTAAAAAAGTAAGTGCGATCAAACCAGTTGTTGGTTTGGTGAATGGTGACGCGCAATCGTGTGGCTATTGGGTTGCCAGTGCAGCAAATTATCTGATTGCATCAAGCATTTGTGAGATCGGTTGTATCGGCGCGGCCCTCTCTCTCGACCGATATTATGATACCAAAATAGTGGGTAATCTTGAGGCGAATATGCAGGTCGAATTTTTCAAAGCAGGAAAATTCAAGGGTCTTGGTAGCCCTTATAGCGAGAAACTCTCTGAAGATGATAAAAAATATGTGCAAGAGTATGTAGAGAAACTGTATACGCATTGTGTGAATCAAATTGCTGCCAATAGAAATCTTGATCCAGAAAGTTATGAACTCTGGGCAGAAGGCAAAGTGTTTGTTGCGCAAGAAGCTCTTGAGCTTGGCCTGATTGATGAAATCGGAACGATATTCGAAGCAGAAGACACATTGATTGCCATGATCAGAGAACGGCAGCCGACAATCGCTTTTGAAGATACAGCAGAGTTAATCTTTATGGAAAAACCTGCCGTTCAGTAACGGCACATCGAAAATAATTTTTAGGGGTTATTATGAAAAAGATGTTGTTAAGTTTATTGATATTGAGTTCCTTCTCTGCAATGTTTGCGGTAGAAGTTGATAGGACAGTGATTCCCAATGCCTCCTATTACATTTATGAAGGGGCTCCTGACATTATAGCAGGCGTTATTCCCTGCGCACATAAATACGCTCATTTTTATACCGCAACCGGTGATCTCTTGCAGACAGTTGAGCATAATCTTTGTGCGATGAAAGCAAAATTGGACCCGAATGCGCCAAAACCACAACCAGTGAAATATGCAGTCAAATATTGGCCAGCATTCAGCCTCGGCGTTGGCAAAGGGACCAAGGGTATGCCGGGAGAATTTATTGTTTTCTACGACAAGCACGGTAATCAAATTGACAGTTATCGCTATGATAAAGAAGCTCAAAAAGTGTTCCTATATGAAGATGGGAAAATAAAGTTGAGTGCTATTTCTGAATTAAAAAATCTCGATTTGAGTGTTGCATGTGATGCTACTCCATATGAAGATTTGAGAAACGATTTCAAACATCAACTCTATCTTCGTCAAAAAGGCTTGATGAGCGAAGAGCGCTATAAACGTTTCATTGAAGTATATTTGCAAGAAGCGGAAAAAACGTTAGTGGTACCTAGTCATCTTCGTGGGATGTATGGATATGATGATTCTTTTTTGCCTATTATGAAAGAATATTTTGATGCATTAGCTGATTATAATGTTGATCACTTTCTTTCTCTTGTTTCCATTCGTATCCAAAAAGGTGCTAATCCATATAGGGTAAAACTGTATAATGTCATTAAAAAACTCAAAGTACAATGGCAGTTTCCTGTTGACCCTAAAGTAGAAATGCAGCAGATAGATGATTTGCTTACGAAAGCAAATCAGCATTATTACAAAAAGCTTAAGTTCATACGTAAAGCTCAGTTATTTTTTAATTATCCATTAGATCATATGTTAAAATTGACGGCTCGAAAATAATTGCATACTTAATCAAAAACTATAGAAAGCTCCGGCATTAATTTGCCGGGGCTTTTTTTTTGTAAATTTTGATATCTTGAATAACCGAGAAAAATATTTTTTAAACCACACAACAAAGATGAGTGTTATGAAGAAATATATATTGTCTGCAATGTTAATTCCTGCTGCTCTATCGGCAATGAAGCAAGAAAAAGTTGATGACTCAGTGGTGCCTGGTGCTGCCTATCTGGTCTATGAAGGAACTCCTAAGGATGTCCTGGGTGGTGTACCCGCACATTCGCAGTATGTAACTTTTTATAGCGCAGATGGCGATGCGCTCAAGACGGTAGCGCATGGGTCGCAATGGCCGGCGATGGCAAGAAAACTTGATCCGAATGCGCCAAAGCCAAAGCCAGTGAAATATGCAGTCAGCTATTGGCCGGGGGTAACAGTTGGGAGCGGAAAAACGAAAGGTGTGCCGGGGGACTTCATTATTTTTTATGATAAGCATGACAACAAAGTAGCTAGTTATCGTTATGATCGAATTACGAAATCGGTGCTCCTATCGAAAGACGGGCAAAAAAAATCGTGTCCTATCGCCGCATTGAAAACGCTTGATTTGAGTCAGGCCAAAGAAGTTGAAGCAGAAAAAAAATAAACGGTACCGTTATTTTGAAATTAATTAATTTCAATTACAAAAAGGATGAACGTATGTTTGCAC
Organism: Candidatus Babeliales bacterium; assembly: GCA_020050795.1. Taxonomy (GTDB): domain Bacteria; phylum Babelota; class Babeliae; order Babelales; family Vermiphilaceae; genus JAGVKD01. Next base: position 13,998 of record JAGVKD010000012.1, on the reverse strand, counting down.
ACAAAAAAGCAAAACGTGCGATGGTTATTTCTGCATTGCTAAGCCTTGGGGGCGCAGGGCAGATGGTTGCTATGCAGGCTGACGAAAAACCAAATGATGGCAAATCGGGAAAATTGGTTTTTGTTCTCGATTCAGAAAGACGTGTAAAGTTTTGCCAAGATTTGGGTGGCATGCAATTCGATAAAGAACCCGATGAATTTTTTGATGAAGACATTCTCGACGTGCTTTCGTTGAGTCCAAAGACAACCTTGAGAATATGCAATGCCTTTGCGAAGGCAAGCATTGATCAAGATGAAGTTTCAGTGGAATATGCTTTCAACGAAGGCAACTATAAAGCGAGTATCATTCCTGTTGACGGTGAATATAATGATGGCTTTACCGTGAAAGTGAAAAAAGCACTCGCTGCGCAAGGGGCTGCAGTTGAACCAACGGTAGTAGCACAGATGACAGAACAACTTGGTGATGAGTGGGTGAAAATAGAAAAATATGACCCATTAGCAGAAAATGAACAACGTGCTGATAATGATGATACGGTAGAATCAGAAGATAGTGGTCCTTTGCACTGCCACTAAAGAGCAATGAATCAATTCGACAAGTTCTTGTGTTGACATGTCTGGACTAAATCTAAGGATGGTATGTTGACGCAATCAAAACGTATGGTGATTATTTCTGCACTGCTGCTTGCTGCAGGGCAAATGATGAGCATGGAAGATGGCAGCCTTGAAGAGAATCAGCCTCAACCTCGGCAGTTGGGGTTTGTTCTGAATGCGGCACGGTGCATTAAAGCTCATTCAGCAACAGGTGGTATGAAATATTTTGTCGAACCAAGCGAGTTTGAAGGTCGGGATATTACAACCGCGATTCCTCTTGCTACCGCACTCGAACAGAATCTGCTCATTACCGCGGTGGTTCAAGCGCAGCCGAATAAAGACATGCGTCTACACTGTGTGATAGGCGGTGATAGATTTAGAATAAAGATCATTACGCAAGCAACGATGTCTTCATATTTCGTGAGTGTGGAGCCCGTGCAGGCAATGACCGAGATGTCACCAGTTGAATGTCTGTTACATGTAAGTTCTTCTTCAGAAGATGTGCAGGAAGCACAAGTGACTCTAAACGATCTTGTTGAATCTGAATCACCCGACTCAGAGCATGATTGGGATAATCTTGAAGCATTATTACTGGAATTGCAGAGACCTTAGTGATTCTTCCCACTCATAACGTTGTATACAACAAAAAACTCCCTTGCTCATGCAGGGGAGTTTTTTGTTGTCCAATTCAAAAGAAATTAAGTTTATGCAATTTTCACTATGGTGAGTCTGATCATGAAGAAGCCCGCGGCAGTACCGGCAGTTACCACAGCAGCCGTACCAACAACAGAGCTAATTGCAGCGACCAATGTAGGAGTGGCCACATTCACAAACGCTCGTCCATGAATCCATGTGGTTGCAGTCGAAGATCCTGCAATAGTGTTAGTATCTATTGCGAGAGATCCCGCAGTCGCTCCTGTATAAATGGCGACAGACCCTGCTGATCCCAAACTCATTTCATAATCGAATATGTATGTACCAGTTGTGAGATTGAAGACAGTGCCTCCAGCCCCAGCAGCGGCTATCACATTTGCTGGGATATTGTTGAAAACTTGTGTATTAAAAGAGAAAGCCTGTCCTGGTGGAACAGAATCATTTGGTATTTGAATAATTTGTATGAATTCTGCAGCACCAAGGAGACCCGTTGCGCCAGTTGCGCCGGTCGTACCAGTCGCTCCAGTTGAACCCGTTGCGCCGGTTGCACCAGTCGTTCCCGTTGCACCCGTTGCGCCAGTGGCACCTGTCGCACCAGTACAACATGGGCCAGTTGCCCCAGTTGTTCCCGTTGAACCAGTAACACCAGTGGCGCCAGTTGGACCCACTGGACCTCCACCAGGCCCTGTTGCGCCAGTCGCACCAGCCGGTCCGGTTGAACCCGTTGAGCCAGCGGGACCAGTTGCGCCAGTGGCAGCAAGTAATGTTGTTACATTAACACCATTCAGAAAGAGCGTGCCGCACACAGCAAGTGAACCGTTCACTTTCAAACAACGAACGCACAATTTGCAGTATTTTTTTGATTTTTCGCAGCAGTCTTTTACGCAGCCGGATGGGCAGCAGCCTCTAGTGTTCGGTTTATCGAGTGCATTTAACTGGGTTTGGCCTGCGCGTAACATGCCTTGGTAAACTTCTAGGTTTGTTTGTATGGCCTGTAGTAATTGACCCTGCGGTGCTTTGTCACACACATCAAGACATTCATTAATCACTTGATCGACTTGCTCGTAGAGGGCGACGGTACCTTTATCCAAGATATCCTGGCGCAAAATTTTGAATGTTAACGACCACTGATAATTGGGGAATAGATTGTGCAATTCGATGATGCTTCTTCGCGTTTGTTTGCCAATATATACGAGGGAGTGATCTAACTGTTCATCAAGAGCGTATAAGTCTATGTCGCTTTGAGAAATGTCTGCAGCAGCCATGTGCAATGGTGCCAATACAGACAGAAGCAGAAAGAGTGTGACGATTTTTTGCTTCATTAATTCATCCTTTGAAATAAGAGGTTTGACTTACGTCCTCTACACTATTTATCTACCCTTAAAAAGTCAATATAAAAGAGCTCATGGCGCCAGGTATTTTCCTAACGCCATGAGCCATAAATTAACTGTTTGCAATCAACTACTAAGCAATTTGTTTGATAGTGAGTGTTGCAGAAACAGGGCGAGTTCCGCCAGCTAGTGGGGTAATGGTGAGAGCTGTTGAGTTGCCAGCCGGATTACGAACAGTGAGAATAGAGTTTATAACTGAAGTGGTGATTACTGTGCTACCCTCTATCTGGCTCGTACCGGTTGCACGACCAACAACCGTTGGTAGCAAGTCTGCACCATTAAGGGTCAAAATAAGCTGACCCGCTTCAGAGACACTGACTTGCCAATTAATTTCATACGTTCCAATATTGGGCAATTGAAAGGTAGAAGGACCAGTACGAACAACTCCGCCGGCAGCGGGACCATCTTGGGGAAATTGTACATCGGCACCCACAGCAACTGTGGCAGCGTTATCTGGTGGCATAAGAGCAAAAAAGTTACCAAATGCTGCTAACCCTCCAGCAGCACCCGTGGCTCCTGTCGCCCCAGTAGTGCCCGTAGCACCAGTAGTACCAGTAGCTCCCGTTGCCCCGGCAACACCAGCTGCTCCGGTAGCACCCGTAGCTCCGGTTGCGCCTGTTGTACCAGTGGTACCGGTTGCTCCGGTTGTACCGGTAACACCCGTTGCACCAGTTGGGCCAACTGGACCACCACTAGGTCCGGTTGCGCCAGTGGCACCAGTAGCGCCAGGAGTACCAAGTAGCGTTGTTATATTAATACCATTCAGAAAGAGTGTGCCGTTTACCGCGAGTGAACCGCTCACGCTTATACATCGGGCACATAATTTGCAGAAAGCTTTTGGTTTATCGCAGCAATGCTTTGATTTCTTGCAGCAATCCTTTTTGCAACCAGATGCGCAGCCTCTTGTGACCGTTTGATCGAGCGCACTGAGATGAGCTTGTCCGGCGTGTAATATGTCTTGGTAATCTTCTAGATTTGCTTGTATGGAATGTAGTAATTGACCCTGTGGTGCTTTGTCACACGCCTCAAGACACTCATCAATCACTTGATCGACCTGTTTATACAATGCCACAGTTCCTTTGTCCTGAATATCCTGGCACAACATTTTTAATGCTACGGACCAATGATAATGGGGCAATAGATTGTGTAGTTCAACAATGCTTCTTCGCGCATGTTTACCGATATACACGAGAGAGTGCTCTAACTGTTCATCAAGGGCGTATAAGTCAATGTCGTTTTGGGAACTGTCTGCAGCAGCCATGTGCAATGGTGCCAATACAGACAGTAGCAGAAAGAGTGTGATCATTTTTTGCTTCATTCATTCATCCTTTGAAATAAGAGATTTGACTAATATTTCTACACTATTTATCTACCCTTGAAAAGTCAATAAGGGGTAATTATTTAAGAAATCTTTTTAAACGATACAGTTGTAGCATTCGTGTTTGTAGTACTTGAATTTGGTGGGATGGCGATAGCCGCGGCATTGCCTGCGGCTGCATTTACGCTTAAAAATGAAGAAGGTGTGGTGGTTTCTACTATCACACTTCCACTTACAGCACCATCCGGTGATTTACCTATCATACTATATGCCAAGGGAGCCATGGTAGGAGTGGTTGCACCAAAATAGAGCACAACACCGCCATCAGTGGGATAGACCATTTGGTAGTTCACTTCATATCTTCCTGTAGGGATCAAAGTAAAGACTGTGCCACTTGCAGTAAATGGAGGAGTAAAGACTGCTGTAGTGGCAGTAATATCGGGAGTGGTTAAAACAGCCGTTGTATAGGTGAATGGTTGTCCGGCTCCTACTGTTGCAGGTTGAGAGCCCGATTGAACATATTGCGCTGACGATATTGCACTAGCCGCCCCCGTAGCACCAGTGGTTCCTGTCGCACCCGTCGCACCAGTTGGGCCAGTCGCGCCAGTAACACCAGTTGCGCCCGTGGCGCCGGTAGGACCAGTCGAACCCGTAACTCCTGTCGCTCCGGTAGATCCAGTAGAACCCGTGGCTCCCGTTGCGCCTGTCGCACCAGTAATTCCAGTCGCGCCCGTTGAGCCTGTAACACCTGTTGCTCCCGTTGTACCAGTAGCGCCCGTAGCGCCTGTCGCACCAGTTGGTCCTGTAGAACCAGTGGCTCCGGTTGAACCCGTTGTACCAGTTACGCCGGTAACCCCAGTGGAACCAGTGGCTCCGGTTGTTCCTGTCGTGCCAGCCGCTCCCGTTGAACCGGTTGCACCAGTAGAACCAGCAGCGCCCGTGGTTCCCGTTACGCCCGTGGCTCCAGTGGCTCCGGTTGTTCCTGTAGCTCCTGTGGTCCCAGTTACGCCAGCCGCTCCGGCAGAACCAGTCGCGCCAGTCGGGCCAGTTGAACCAGTAACTCCCGTCGCGCCGGTAACTCCAGTCGCACCGGTGGCACCCGTTGCTCCAGTTGATCCAGTCGAACCCGTAACTCCCGTTGCACCTGTAGTGCCTGTCGCGCCAGTAGACCCGGTAGCGCCGGTAGTTCCTGTAGTACCGGTTGAACCCGTAGCTCCAGTAGAACCAGTTGTGCCAGTAGAGCCTGTTGCACCCGTGGGACCAATAGGGCCGCCAGCAGGGCCAGTTGCACCGGTAGCTCCAGCAGCTCCTGTTGCGCCAGTGGGGCCGGCTAAACCAGCAGAAAACAGTGCAGCTGCCAGACTAGTCAAATTGCCAAAATCAACTGAGTTCACCAAGAGAGAGCCGGTTATAGCGAGTGAACCGTTCACCCTCAAACATCGGACACATAATTTGCAGTAATGTTTTGCTTTTCTGTTGCAGCAATCCCTTGCGCAATTTGCTGAGCAGCCTCTGGTGGCCGGTTGTTTGAGTGCGCTTAAGTGCGCTTGGCCTGCGTGTAGTTTTTCTTGGTATTTTTTTAGATGAACTTGTATCGTGTCCAGCTGATCCTGCGGCAGATAGTGTGGTAACTTGTTGCATGCCTCAAGGCATTCATCAATTACCTGATCAACATGCTGGTATAATGCTACCGTTCCTTCTTCCTGAATATCCTGGCATAAAATCTTACATGCTACGGACCAATGATAATGGGGCAACAGATTGTGCAGTTCAACGATGCTTCTTCGTGCATGTTTGCCGATATATACCAGAGAATAATTTAATTCTTCATCAAGAGTGGCAAGGTCAATGTCGTTTTGGGAGCTGTCTGCAGCGGCCGTGTGTAATGGCGCTAATAGAGAACATAACAGAAAGAGCGTGATCATTTTTTGCTTCATATAATCCATCCTTTGAATGACTAACTGATCCTGGCCCCACACTATTTAATTACAATTAAAAGTCAATACACGAAAAAGTTTTTTTCTTCTTTGCAATAATCATTTATAGATGGCCTGATGCTTGACAACTATTTTATACAATGCTTTAGTGCCTCTATTCATTACGCTTTTTATAGTTAGAATGTTCAACCACGGTGCTGCAAAAAAGAAGGATTAGGTGATGAGAAAAAAAATAGTAATACTCGTGTTAACAGTATTCAATATTTTTTCTCTGGCATTGTTCGCTCATGACGAACAAACCGCACAAACTAAAATGTGGAGCATTTTGATATGCACGCTTGAAGAACGCACAGAAAGTTTCAATAAGATTTATAACAAGTTGCAGTATCAAATAGCTGCCAACAATCTTGGCGACCAGATAGAAATTTTATTTTTTAGAGACAATCGCGAGCATTCAATCGGATTTAAAAGAAATGCGTTGCTCAAACAAAGCCAAGGGCGCTACGTTTGTTTTGTGGATGATGATGACGATGTCCATGGGCGCTATATCCCCATGATCTATGAAAAATTACTGCAAAATCCCGATTGTGTCAGTCTTCTTGGCATCATGACGACCAATGGGAAACATCCAGAAATTTTCAAGCACTCACTTGCCTACAACGATAAATATTGCACCGAAAATGGTGTTCACCTGCGGCCCCCTAATCATTTGAATCCTATCAGGCGAGATATCGCGCTCCAATTTTCATTTCCCGAAAATAATTTCGGTGAAGATCGTTCCTGGACGCTCCTGCTTGCGCAATCGGGGCTCTTGAAAACAGAAGCAGTGCTCGATGTGCCCTATTATTTTTATTTGTATGATGGCAAATATAATGGCCAATCAGCATTGCATGAAAAACCGCGCGTCTCGATTATAACGTCAGTCTATAAGGGTGATGAGTTCATTGAAGGCTTTTTGATTGATATTGTCAGGCAAACCATTTTTGAAGAATGTGAACTGATTATTATCAATGCAAATTCTCCAGGCAATGAGGAACCAATTATCAAACAGTATTGTGAGCAGTATCCAAATATTATCTATGAACGACTTGCTGCAGATCCTGGTTTGTATGCTGTCTGGAATTATGCAATCAGAAAAGCACGCGCTGATTTGATCACTAATTCAAATCTTGACGATCGTCGCAATCCTGAATCGCTCGAGATGCATGCACGCGCGCTGGAGGAAGATCCGGCGGTGGATTTGGTCTATTCAGATGTGTATGTCACTCACACTCCGAATGAAACTTTCGAAAATAATACGCATCTCTGGCTCATTCAACCAGACGAATTTTCAGCCAATATCATGTTTAAATGCTTGCCAGGCCCTCTGCCAATGTGGCGCGCATCACTACACAATCACTATGGTTTTTTTGATGAACAATTTATTTCTGCCGGAGATTTTGATTATTGGAATCGCGTGGCGGCAGCGGGCGTCATTTTCAAAAAAGTGCCGGGGATAAGCGGATTGTTTTATCAGAATCCACACGGTCTTTCCACCGATCAAGACGCACTCAAGGTGGAGCGCCGAAATTATGAAAACAATCTTATCGTCGCACGATATCGTCATCTATGGGCTTGGTAAAGAAATTAAGGTGAGCATATGAAATTGCGCAGCATGTTTTTTATTCTGTTGTTTTTTGTGGCCGAAGCGTTGGGCCAACCGCTTCTTGTTGTGGTGTTGATGGTGAAAAATGAAGCATCGGTAATCATTGAAACATTGCAGCCATTTGTGGATGGCGGTCTGCAGGACTATCTGATTTTTGATACCGGTTCCACTGATGGCACGCAAGAAATTACTAGAGCATTCTTCAGGCAACATGATTTGAATAATGCGCACGTTATCGAAGAGCCATTTATTAATTTTGCCGCTTCACGCAATCGTGCATTGGAGTTGGCAGAAACTGTTTTTCCTGAGGCAACCTTTATGCTCATGCTGGATGCAGAATGGTATATGCACAATGTAGAAGGCCTTGTGCAATTTTGTCAGGGACATGAACATGATCCTCATGACACCTATTTTGTGGGGCTCCAAAGTGCGACAGAAGCTTTGTTTCACAGCCGTCTCATACGATGTCGCAAGAATGTTCGATTTGTTGGTCGCGTTCATGAGGTGCTCAATCAACTCACCTGGGTGACATTGCCGCGAGATATTTATTTTGAATGGCGTCCAGCAGCAAAAGGCAATGAAAAGTCTGCTCAACGATGGCAACGAGATCGAGATTTATTATTAGAAGATTATGAAGAAAATCCTTTTAATGATCGTACGCTTTTTTATCTTGGACAAACATATGATTGTCTCGGCGATTGGGTGAATGCGTACACATTTTATAAAAAACGTGCCGACATACGTGGATGGGATGAAGAAAATTTTATTACACAACTTCGTATGGGCAATGTTGCGCAACAGCTTGCTGCAAAAGATGATCCAAATATATGCCCTCTGGCAATCAAGCATTATTTGCAAGCATTCTCCATGCGGCCCCATAGAGCTGAACCTCTTATTCAAATGGCGCAATATTATTTGGGCAGAAATGAGATGCATCTGGCTTTTTTGTTCGCTTCACGTGCCGTTCAAATTCCTTACCCGGATAACGATGTTTTGTTCATTCAAAAGCATATGTACGACTTTGTGCGGTATGATGTTTTGGGGATATGCGCCTGGTATGTGGGCGAGTATGAGATTGGTGAATGGGCGGTCAGAAAAGCGATGGAAATAGATCCCGAGGCATGGCATTTGAATTTTAATTTAAAACTTTACATGGATCGCAAGGCGCCTTGTGAGAGTGTTATTGCTGATTCTGTTATTAAGGAATAAGTGATGAAGAAAATAGTACGCATTGTTTTATTAAGTGCACTCTATTGCCTGTCTGCGTGTGGCAATCAGGTAGTTGAGCATGTCACGATTGCAATTCTTGCTCACAATAGTGCGCACACATTGCCGTTGTATCTTGCCTGCATTGAAAAACAAACATGGCCCGCAGATAAAACCTACTTGTATGTTCGCACGCACAATAACCGTGATGCGACCGCATCGATTTTGTGCGAATGGATTGATAAAGTCCGTGATCGGTATGCAGGCATTTATTATGATGATGCTGATGTTGCAGTGCCGAGTGCGCGGTTTAAAGTGCTTGGCAAAATTCGACAAGATTCTGTGCAGTGGGCTCGTCAACAGAGCTCCCATTATTGTGTGGTTGATTGTGACAATTTTATTAAACCGCACACGATCGAAGCGCTCTTGAACACCCATCTGCCAATTGTGGCTCCTCTCTTGCGCACCGAAAATACTGCCTATTCAAATTATCACGCAGCAGTTGATACCAATGGTTATTATGCTGATTCGCCATTGTATTATCAGATTTTGCGGGGCGAAATCAGAGGATTGATTGAATTGCCGGTTGTGTTGGGTACCTATGTGGTGCGGCACGAGATCCTTGATAAGATTTTGTACGATGATGAAACGGGCCGCTATGACTATGCTATTTTTAGCGATGCAGCTCGCAAGCAAGCAATCCCACAATATCTCGATACGCGAGAAATATATGGCGGGATATCATTTGCTCAAGATCAAGCACAGTTGCAGGAATCAACATGGTTAACTGAAGTGTCTGGACAAAATCCTCAGGATCGAATCTTTGTGTATAAAAAGAATGTGCTGCATACATTTGCTCGATTTGATAAAGATACCGATGCTTTTGTGATCAATGAATTTTCCAGATGGGAAAAAGAAACCTTTGATGTGTTTGACACGGTAAAAGATGCTCATGGTATTGCCATTGATCTTGGCGCATGGATTGGCACAACGGCAATTTGGCTCTCGAAAAATTTTCATCATGTCATTGCGGTTGATGCGGATCAAGTTTCTCTACGATGTTTAAAAATGAATTTGGCAGCGTCTGAATGCAATAATGTGAGCGTTTGTGATAGGCCTGTTGCGCACACCAATAAAAATGTTGTTTTTGGTCCACGCGGATACGCATTAAACGGCTCTATTTCCTATGTTAAAAATGAATCGGATAGCCTCACTGATTATGTGGTGCAGGCAATAACATTCAAGCAGCTCATAGATGATTATGTGTATGCAGATGCTCGTCTGACGTCTCACAAAATATCTTTCATTAAATGTGATATCGAAGGTGGCGAAGAAGATATTCTAGAAGACATCTTATATTTTGCGCATCAGAACAATATCAGGGTGTATATCTCATTTCATCTAGACTGGTGGAAATCTAAAAAAATAAGTGATTTCGAATATTTGTTTAGTTTTTTTAGAACAGATTGTCCTGATCCAAGTATTAACAACTATATGAAACAGAACCCTTTTGGGTCCATTCTCTTTGAACCGCGATATGATGCGGGCGTTTTAGATCGCACAGATGCATAACAGAACCACATTGTTAAGGAATTTTTATGAACTATAGTATGCGAGCAGTCGTGATACTGACCTTGTTACTGACTCACACAAATTATTCTCAAACCAATCCTATTTTTTATAGCCAGTGTGGCCAAGATGCTTTTTTGTTTCGAAGGTTTTTTAGCCAGAAAACCGATGGAGTCTTTGTTGATATTGGTGCGCATGACGGCGTAACGTATAGCAATACCTATTTCTTTGAAAAACACCGAGGCTGGAAGGGTTTGTGTGTTGAACCGATTCCAGAAGTTTTTCAGCAACTTCGCCAAAATCGTACGTGCATATGTGTTGAAGGATGCATTTATGACAAGGCAGACACTGCACGATTTCTGCGTGTTCATAGTAACATTGGCGAGCATACAGAAATGCTGAGTGGCATTATTGAAAAATATGATCCGAAACATCGCCAACGCATTGAATTGGAAACGAGCAATGGTGCAGGTTTCTATAAAGAGATTACTGTGAAGTGCTATGCATTGAATGCATTGTTGGAAGCGAATGAGTTTTACCATATTGACTATATATCAATTGATACAGAAGGTGGCGAGTTAGATATTTTGAAATCAATTGATTTTGAACGATTTACGATTGATGTCATTGATGTGGAAAATAATTATGATGACCCAGAATTTGAACGCTTTTTGCGCACTAAAGGGTATAGAAAATTGACAGATGTACCCTACTCGGGTGATGAGATATATGTCAGAAGTGATTGGAATTCATAATATCTAAGGAGAAGAGCAATGAATCAAAAAGATCAATTGTTGCATTGGGGTGTTAGGGTTTTGAAAGTTGCATATCCACTTGCTATTTTGTGTGCTTTGTATGTGGCGCTCATGATGGTGACATCAGGTATATCATTGTGGTACACCCTCACAATGTTGAGTAACATGCCTAAGTGAGGTCGCTCCATCTGAATATAAATAACAAGAGAGGCGTTAGGAATTTCCTAAGCGCCTCTCTCTTTTTAGCCTGTTTCTATCTTTGATCAAGCAAGTCTCACAATAAGAACCGATGCATTAATACTTGTCTGCGATCCGCCAATGCTCAGACCAATAATAACGTTGCCGAGAATTCCAGTAGAAGTATGGTTTACCAACGAGAGGCTATCTCCTGCCGACAGTGTTAAAATAGCTTGGCCAGAAGTTTGCCCCGTGGTTGCCCCATATATGGTTGATGTATTTGCAACGCCATTCACAAACAAGGTGAATTGATTTGCTGCATTACCATATACGAGAAAATGAATGGCATATGTCCCCGCATTGGTGACAACAATTGAACTTGTGCTAGCCGTATGAGTGACTCCCGATAACGGACCATTGGTAGAAAAGACTATTGCTTCTTCTGCACTGAGTGTCTGTTGTGTGGTGTTATAAATATAGGCATATCCCAAGGCTGTGGCAGTGGCGCCCGTTGCTCCGGTGGCGCCAGCGGGTCCAGTCGCGCCAGTAGCGCCGGCTGAACCGGTAGGCCCAGTGCTTCCAGTTGTTCCGGTGGCTCCGGTAGATCCAACATTACCAGTAGAACCAGTCGCGCCGGTAGCACCTGTAGGACCAATTGGCCCAGTACTTCCTGTTAATCCCATGTCACCAATTGGCCCAGTGGCACCAGTAGCTCCAGTCGAACCTGTTTGTCCGATTGCACCGGTTGATCCTGTTGCACCTGTAACCCCAGCGGAACCAGTAGAACCTGTCGATCCGGTACTACCCGTTGCGCCAGTAGCTCCTACACCCCCCGTTGCACCCGTTGGCCCAAGATCGCCGGTGGCACCAACATCACCAGTAGAACCGGTAGCACCGGTTGGACCGGTGGATCCTGTCGTGCCAGTCGCTCCTATAGAGCCTGTTGATCCGGTGCTTCCTGTCGCACCAACATCACCAGTTGTTCCGGTAGCTCCCGTGGCGCCAGTAGGTCCTGTTACGCCAGTAACACCAGTTGCTCCCGTAGGTCCTAGATCACCGGTCGCACCTGTTAGTCCCGTGACCCCAGTCGATCCAGTCGGTCCAGTAGAACCGATTGCTCCAGTAGAGCCGGTGGCTCCGGCAGGGCCAGTTGCGCCAATATCACCTGTAGCACCCGTAGCGCCGGTTGAGCCAGTTGCGCCTGTTGGACCCGTTGCACCTGGTGCTCCTACAACTCTCGTATGGGCTGTTGCAACATGACGAGCAGCCATTTCTGCGGCTACCTTAGGGATGGTTAAATAAACAAGCGCACGATGAAATTGTTCACTAAGAGCATGGATATAGATGTCGTCGCTTTGGAACTGGCTTTGAGCGGCTGTGTACAATGGCACCAATAAAGAAAATAAAAAAGAGAGCATAACAAGTTTTTGTTTCATTCATTTATCCTTTGATTCAATGGTTCACTCCACTAGCGCCCACACTATTTTATTGAAAATTGAAAAGTCAATAAGGGTATAGTTTTCTCGAGAATCTTCTTCTGGATTATCTCATTAAAATTACTATTTTCGTAAATTTTGACCTTTCCAATCTAATCGAGATATGATGCTCAACAATTGTTTAAAAAACAAAAATGGAGTTTGGTAATGACGAGACAATTTTTCTTTCTGGCCGGAATTCTTTTTGTATATGCAACCATTGCCCGTGCAACCATATTACCAATTGCTAAAGGTGATGGAATATGGAATGTGGCCACTCGCATTGCATCGGAACTTGCAACCATCAACCTTGGCAGTATTTTCTGCAGTTTTCCTATTACACAGGCGGACATCGGTTCTGGCGGCACGTTCGTGATCACCGCAAGCAATGTAGCCTACTGCTTAGATGAAAATATTACCTTCACAACGGGTGCTGCAATCACGATTGCCGGTTCGGGAATTACGCTTGATTTAATGGGCAAAATAATCGATGGGCAAAATAATTCGACTGTAGGCATCAGGCTTGGCGAAGGTGTCCAAAATGTGACTATTAAAAATGGCACCATCAGAAATATCGGTGGCTCATATTTTAATGGCGTTGCTATTCAAGACACGATCAACCTGATGGTTCAGGAAAGAAATATCACTATCAAAGACATGAACTTTAGTAATAATGCGCAAGGTGCGATAGATCTGACAAATGCTAATTCCGATCTGAGGTTCAGCGTCGATGGAGTGTTGATTGAGAATTGCCGAGCATACAATTCCGGCTTTATTGCATTTGATGGTCCTGGCATTGTACGCGGTTGTGCCGTTGATGAAAGTAGACTTGATCTTGCCAATGGCGGTGGCATTTGGGCGGGAGGGCAGCGTCTTTTGTTGGCGCGAGATGCGGTGATTGAAGATTGTATTGCTACTGGTTCATCCGCGATTATTCAAATTAGTAGTGCGCGAAATGGAACCATTCGTCATTGTAGTGTGCTCGGTGCAGCTCAGAATGTCACCCTCGCCGAGCATACCGGTGCTGCAATTCTCATGGGTCCTTGCAATGAGGGCGTTATTTCTGATTGTGTTGTGCAGGGTATTGGTGTTGACGATGGATTGGCCGTTGGATTTACCGCGGTGTCGGCCAGAGGGAGTATTATCTTTGAGCGATGTCATGCCAGTTTGTGTGTTAATGGGTTCACTATTAACTCTGCGAGTGGCGCTGCATCCACGGGCGCGAGCCTGACGTTCATTGAGTGTGTTGCGGAAAATAATCTTTCGCATGGGTTTGACATA
>JAGVKD010000013.1 GCA_020050795.1 Candidatus Babeliales bacterium | reverse complement strand
TTAGCGCTGTTTGAAGATCTGCAGCAGGGGATTGTGCATTTTGTGCCATCGGAAAAATTTGTCAAAGAGCTTGGTGGCCGCGTGCGCACCGTAACAATGAGTGAATTTGAATTGTGTGATTGGTGGGCTCCAGAGTTTCGCGAATTTCTCGTCTACTTTGATTCATGGGAAGATCTCAAGCGCAAAGTGGATTCCACTAAATATGCAGTGATGAGCATCAAAGTTCGTGCTGGCGGCGCTGCGCATCGCGCTGAGATGCTTAATCGTTGGCAACAGTTATTTGATGAGTTAAGTGCGCAACTATAAATCCCCGTCCGCATTTAGATAATTTTTTTATAAAAGGAGAGTAGTAATGATGAATACAACTGCAAAAATGAGTCTGTCATTTCTCGTGCTTGGATGGTGTGCCACAAGTTGGGCAGCATCGCTTGAATATATCACCAGCGATCAGGTGATCACTCCTGCACTGGCACAAGGCGCGATCATTCGCAATGAGCGGGGATTTGAGCAAGATTTTTTGGTCCTGCATTGCTTAGTCAAACAAGCACAGCCGAGAAATTTGTTTGAAGTTGGCACTTGTGAAGGCTACGGAACTTTGATCATGGCCAATGCGTGTCCAAGTTGTTCCATTATTAGTCTTGATCTTCCAGCAAACTCCGCGCCCTTTTTTATGGATCGATGGCGCATCGGATTCAAATGCAAGGCACCATTCAAGCAGGTTTTTGGAAATAGCACCTCTTATAACTATGCTCAACATTTTCCTATCGATGCATGGTTCATTGATGGGGCGCATGATTATGAGCATGTGAAGCATGAAACTCTCGAGGCGGTGCGTGGTGGTGCGAAATTAATCGTATATCACGATACCGATATCGATGAAGTGTTGCAGGGTGTGATTGATGGGCTTGAGGGGACTAATTATAAAATCTATCGTGTGACTGATACACGCGTTAGCTATGCGGTGAAATAAATTTTACTTTTTAACGTAAAATACATTTCCAAAAAACCACTCGGTTTGATTTTTGAAATTACGACCAATTTCTTGAAAGTCGCGTTCTGCAATCCAGGCCGCGACTTCTGGAAATAATGGCTGATTCTCATACGCTTCGATAAAATTCACTTCCACATAAATCGCGTGTGCGCGTTGCAACATCCGCTCTGCGCCTTTGAGCGCTTGCAGTTCGTGGCCTTGCATGTCTAGCCACATGAAATCAATTGTGGTGATTCCCTGTTCTTTTGCCCAAGCATCAATCGTTGTGGTTGGCACCGTGATGGTTTTCGGGTAGCGCAGATCGGACCATTTTAGTCGTTCTTTCGGCGCATGGAGCGAGCCGGCTTGCGTTGGCTTGCCGGGAAATTCTGGCCGTTCAGCCAGGTGAAATTGTGCCGATCCGATATGATCGCTGAGTGCTACTTGATAGCAGTGCACATTTTTTAGATCGCGTGTGTTTTCCAGCAACATAGCAAACAGTTCTGGAACTGGTTCAAATGAGTGGATCGTGGCATTCGGAAATGCCGCAGCTAATTTTTGCGTGTCGCGCCCATCACATGCACCGGCCTCGAGGATGATTGAGTTGGGATCAAGGTGCAATGTGAGTTGCGCATAAATTTCGTGTGTTCTGAAAGTAATCATGAAATTTTTAGTTGTCAGTGCGTTTTATTTGCGGTATAAGCTTTTCGTTCCATATGTTTACTATAGCAAAAAGTAGGGGTCTATGAAGCAGCAACATGATGAAAAGCTTAATGAACAACAAATTAACACTATTCCTGAGCAAGCACCGCAGCCAGAAATCATTCAGGATAAGCATCCATTTGATTATTGGCTCAAAAGAAATCGCTACTATCATCAGCGGGTAATCAACTTCTATAAAACGCAGATCCCTGAAGGGGCATCGGTCCTGATGCTCAACTGCAAGAACGGCTATTTGCTCCATGCGCTCAAGCCATTTTTCGGCCTGGGGATCGACACTGATGAGCGTGCACTTGCCTCTGCTCGTGCGCAATATCCGGAATATCATTTTGTCTCAGGTTCGCTCGATGCGCTCCAAATTTTTCATCGCTTCGATTATATCATCGTGCCATTCGTGACTATGGAGACGGATGACATCCAAGAATTTTTCACACAGCTGCATCGATTCTGCCATCCAGGAACACGAATCATAGTCGAGACCTACAACCTTGGGTGGAAACCAATTTTGTGGTTCACGCAGAAATTAGGCATGCGCAGGAGCACCTCATTCAAACATTGGATCAGCCAGTATGATGTGCACAACTTTTTGCATCTCTCTGGTTTTGATGTGGTCACCAGTGGCAGCTCGATGATGATGCCCACCTCTGTGCCGCTTATCTCATCGCTATTCAACACCGTGGTTGCGCAGATTCCTGGGGTGAGCAAACTTTGTTTGATCAAGTGGACAGTCGCGCGGCCAGTGCGTGCTGCAAAAAATAGATTGGAAGCAACCGTATCGGTGATCATCACCTGCCGCAACGAAGAAGGCAATATTGAAAATGCGGTCACGCGTACACCGATCATGGGCAAAGAGACGGAAATAATTTTTGTGGAAGGCGGATCGAAAGATAACACGCGTGAAGAAATTGAACGAATGCTCAAAAAATATCCCAACAAAAACATGCGCTTGCTCATTCAAGATGGCACTGGAAAGGGTGATGCAGTACGCAAAGGTTTTGCGCATGCGCGCGGGGATGTGCTCATGATTTTGGATGGTGATCTGACAGTGGTGCCAGAAGATTTGCCGAAATTTTTTGATGCGCTCATGAGCGGCAAGGGAGAATTCATCAATGGGTCGCGCTTGGTGTGCGGGATGGAAAAGGGTGCCATGCCGTGGCTCAACTGGGTGGTGAATTATAGTTTTGGTATTCTCACCTCGTGGATCATGGGACAACGGATTAAAGATTCGCTGTGTGGCACGAAAGTGTTATTCAAAAAAGATTATGAACGGATTGCAAAAGATCGTCCTTTCTTCTCGCTGAATGATCCCTATGGAGATTTTGATTTGCTGTTTGGTGCGGCACGATTGAATCTCAAAATTGTGGATCAACCGGTTCACTATAAACAGCGGACCTACGGAAATACGAATATCCAGCATTTTCGGGGTGGAGTGCGTCTTTTGTTGATGTGTTGGCACGCATTGCGTAAGTTAAAGCTGAAATAACGTTTTCACTAACAAACGAGGGGGGTGTTATGAAGATCAGCATTGTCATTCCCGCGCATAACGAGGAGAAACGCATCTCCCGTACCTTGCGCACCTACGAGCAATTTTTCAGCGAAGTTGCCACGTATGATGACATTGAGTATGAGTTTGTTGTGGTACTCAACGGTTGTTCCGACAAAACACTCAGAGTTGTGCAAGAAGCACAAAAGGAATTAGGCAACATCGTTATTTTAGATCTGCTCGAGGCGGGAAAAGGGCTCGCGATTAAAGCAGGATTTGAAGATGCACTCAAACGCCATAATGATGTTATCGGCTTTGTAGATGCAGACATGGCAACACAACCAGAATATTTTTATGATCTTATTGCACATCTGCATGATTGTGATGGGGTCATAGCAAGTCGCTATATGCCGGGGGCGCGGGTTTCGCCCCCCCGTCCTGCTATCAAGCGCTGGGGTAGCAGGATTTTTTATGAACCACTCGTTCGCATGTTGTTTGGTATTTCATATTATGATTATCAATGTGGTGCAAAGATTTTTAAGCGCGCTGTGATCGAAAACATTGTGCATAAACTCACGGTCAAACAATGGGCATTCGATATCGAATTGTTGTATCTGTGCAAAAAACATAGCCACACAACTAAAGAAGTTCCAACAACATGGACTGATCAAGCTGGTAGCAAATTGCGCATTCTTCGTTCCGGCACTCGTATGCTCGGATCTCTTTTTAAACTTCGCTTCAGCCATCGTTAAGGCTCTTCTCTCTATTTTACCTTTTCTTTTTTATTCGTAGACTTAATAACATTTGGAAAATTATCAATTCTATATTGTTATTAGGGTTTCTTCATGAATTTCACTATCAAACTTCTTGTATCTGCTGTGCTCATTATTACCAGCCCGATTCTTTCGATGGAACAAAGTGTGCATCAACCTTTCCAAGTTACCGATCGCAAAACGAAAGTTTTAGATACATCGCGTGGCACGTGCATCGCGGAATCATGTGATGGGGCCTGGCGCGTGCAAGCATCGATGAAAGGAGAACTCTTGTGCAGAAAAAATCCACAAACCAACCAATTTGAAATTCAACGTACACTGCACAAATCCCGAACAAAAGGTCTGATCTCTATTGTTGGTGCCTATGACAAAAATCGATTTGTGCTACGCATGACACGTCAAGGCTATATTGATGTTGTCGACGCTCTCAAATATGCCGACGGAATCCAGTCTCTTGCGCGGGCAGATGCAGAACTATTAAATCGAGTTCCCGTGCAATTAGTAGCGGGACTCATGGCGCTTGATGGAGAAACTATCACGGTGCTCGATGCTTGGCGGGAAACATATGTTGTGCGCAATCCATTAGTGCGTAACTAATTTTTCATCCGCGTATGCGGTGGTCTTTTACTGCATCTTTGCCTATGCTAGTAGGCGGTTTTTATAATTCAGACATCGATTGGAAGGTTTAATTAAGATCATGGCAACAAAGATTATTCTACAAGTGGTGATGTGCAGTATGTTGACTCTTCCATTTTTCACCCGTGCAATGGAGAGTTCTTCTGAGAGCATATTGTTGCTCAATGCGCGTGTGGAAAGTGCAAGTTTTTATGACAATAACAAGCTTGTATTTTCATTAAAGACAATTAAAGGTGATGAAGATTTTTTCATTTTTGACATGGACAAACAAGAGGTTGAGTCTCTTGGATGTCGTGATAACTACACTCAGTCATTGATTCCATTTGAACGCCGCAGTTGTTTGGTTCGCCTGAGACTAGATGGTCAGCTTGATCGTATTGATCTTGCAAAGAAATCGATCGAGAAGCTCTCTATTAGTAGAAGCGGCTATTCTTTCGCCTTTACCAATCTCATGCATGATGAGTTGGCTTGCATAACCGATGATGGGTATCTCGTACTCTTTGATGCAAAGAAGCGCTTTAGGCATTTCTACAGACATGATCTATTGGAGAGCTCTCAAAAAGGCCCGGATCAAAAAAGAGCGACGTTGCGAGCAGCCGCAGTATTTTGGCAGCAAGCTAACCAGAAAAAGCAATGTGGTGCTGTGTATGTCACGCAGCAAGAGCCGAGTACTATAGCGGTGTTTTTGCCGAGTGGTGCTATACGGAAAATTCAGTATAAGGGACTCCCTCCAATTGTGAATGTGCAGGTTACTGCCGAGGGGTCAACCATTCTTGCACAGCATCAGGATGATGCGCAGAAAAAAAACATACTCAGTTTGACTCGTAAAGGTAAAGGTTTTGCGACTACATCCAATCCCCATAAAAAATCGCCACTTCTTGTTGATAACACATTTATTATGGGTGCAATGTATGACGCGAGAACATTGGTGTTGTGTGGTGTAAGCTCCCCATTCAAAGTTGATGCTCAGTTTCCACTAGCAGGAGATGATGCGCCTATTGCCGTTTCTCCCGATCGCACATTATTGGTTACAAAAAATAGTGATAGTACAACTATTCGCAGGTTTTTGGAAAAAAAATAATTTTTGCTCTGCGCCTGTTGCCTTTTCAAAACCTAGAAATTTTTAGTTAGTAACATTCCCCATTCCCGTTCGCCCTGAGCGTGTCGAAGGGTTGTACGAACGGAATAATATAATCCTATGAAACCATTTTTTGTTTATATACTCGAATGTTCCGATGGATCTTACTATACGGGACATACTGATAATATTGAGACTCGCATATCTCAACACCAACGTGGTGAAATTAAATGTTACACTCAAACTCGACTGCCAGTGGAGACTGTTTTTGTACAAACATTTCAAACAAGATATGAAGCGTTAGCTGCAGAGCGACAAATTAAAAACTGGTCTCGTCGTAAGAAAAAAGCGCTCATTGATCAACAATGGAATAATTTGGTACTTTTTTCAAAAGGTAAAAACAAATCATAGATCAGTTCCGTTCGCAAGGACCCTTCGACACGCTCAGGGCGAACGGAGGAAAATAGATCTGTGTAATTTTATTAAGTTTGGTAATTAGGATAAAAAGTCAACAGAGACTAGTAGATAAAAAAGACAGTGAGTTTTTTTCAACACAAGGAAATCAAATGAAAAAATTAGCATTATTGTTATTAGCATCCAGCAGTATTTTTTTTGGGATGGAAGAGCAGGAAGAGCACGTTCAGGAACCAGCTGATTACAAAAATAAAGTAGTTGCTCTTTGCTTCGATCAATCAGGGTGCCCTGTTGAATTGCAAGAAACGTATGAGCAGGGTGTCGGTGTCATGTGGCAACTATGGCGTGATGGCAAGCCACTTTCGCAAGAGATTCGTGACAGTTACTATCCTAATAACTATGCATTGACCCGCTTGGATGATGGTAATTTGGCTGTCCAGGCTCGTATCTGGACAATGAATTGCGAAAAAGATGTACGAGTATTCGCATCTGATGGCACGGAACTCGCTTGGTTTGGTGCGGTGGGTCCGATGGCAACGGTGTGCGCAGCCAACGGATCTTTGTACACCGTGGATGGTTTTAGAGACATGTTTCAAGTGGCAAAATGGGATTCTGAGCAAGGAAACAGTGTGACTAAACAGCTCACGTGCCCAGATTATGACTATAACCCACCAGCAGGCGTATCTTGTTGGCAAGGCAAGTTGCCATTTCGCGCTCAGCCATTGGAAGGCACTGATCTCGGGCTGATTGATTTGGAAAGTGGTGATCTGGATATTATTGTTTCACATGATAAAGAGCCTATTACCAGGGCATGTATCACCCCGGAAGGCATTCTTTTTTATGGATGTGGAAAGGCTGCAATAGCAACTCTTGCTTTATCTGACGCGCGAAGCAAAACAGTAATCGCTGCATTGGAAAGTATCTATTGGGCACCAGAGGAAGATGAATTGAATAGTCCAAAAGATATTCTCGAAGGTGCGCTCGTTATAACACCAAAAAATAATAATCCTTATTTTGTAACCATTGAGAGCGATGGCGCGGAGCAACCGCAAGCCGTGGTGAAATTGTGGGATCTTCGCAACGCACAAAGCGGCAATCCAGTGAGCACAACCAAGCCTGGAATGATGTATTCAAAAATGTGCGACTTGTCGGCAGATGGCAAACAATTGTGCGGTGTTAATAAATCTGGTGCCGTATGCACATTTGCGCTGGCATCTGAGAGCACTGTTGCTGCATTACGTGCGCATGAGTTAGAGTGCGAATAATGGTTTTTAAAAAAAGGGAAGTAAATGAAGAAATTAATGAGTCTCGTATCATTTCTGATGCTCTTCAGTTCCTATGCACTCTTTTCAATGGAAGGTTTTGAGAGCGCTGCTGAGGCAGTAGGGCAGAAGGCACACGAAAAAGATGATGCCTGGCAGGGCACCTATGCTTTTACCTGCGCTGATGTGGCATACAATGGCAATACACTGCGAACGCTTGCTCAGTTTGTGCGAGACTTTAAAGATGTGCATCCTTTGTCAGAGGAGGCACCACAACTGCATATGGCTGAATTTGATCAAGAACCGACCAGGGGGCCGCAGCTGCTTGGTCAGCGCATTATGCATAGGGGTAATTTGCGCTGCTTGAATGGAAGAAATTGCGTAATTAGTTGTAAGGGACCTGAGGTGTCCATTGGCGATGACACAGACGTGGAGACTTTCCCCAGATTCTGTTCCGTTGTTGGTCATGGCGAGGAGCTTTTGTTGGTAGCAAATGATGGATCGCTTCATCCAGCAGGCCCTACAGACATGGACAAGCTTGGTCACAGAGAATTTGTAAGGGAATTTGGTGACAAGAAGCCGCGTTTTAATTTTGTTGATTCCTCGTATGTGAGCCCAACAGGATTATTGCCAATGCGATTTAAATTGGGTGGTGAATCAAAAGTGCAAACGCATGTCGGTTTATATGATGTGCGCCAGTGGACATTAGTACGCCTTATCGATTTTCAAGAAGCTCATGAAGAGACAACGCGCTTTTTTGCGCGGCCATGTGATCAAACAATTGTTGTTGTCTATGAAAATGACGGTCTTGCTGATTGTGCTCAACTGTATGATCCGCGCACAGGCACTCTTGAAAAAAATATTGTTATTGATTCCTCAAGGGATGTCAGGACCCTTTTTGGCAAAACAACTTGTCATCCTGATTGGTTAGTGCCGGCGCACAATCCGAATGTGGTTGCTGTAGTTCAGAATAATTCTCAATTACATGGTGAGATTGTTTCTCGATTTGATTGGCGCAAAGAAAATGAACCTATTTCTTCATCTCCATCTGAAGGCCTTTATGAATCCGGTGCCATTTCCGATGATGGTGAAAAAATTGCGATTGGATTAATGGATTGTCAAGATAGCTATAAGTTTGAGTTGCATGAATTCACCTATAACAATGGCGATGAGTCAGATGATGTGATAATGGTTCCCGCGCGCGTGAAGCGCCATTCATTATCAGTTGCCAGATCACAAAATGATGGCGGAATACGGGAAGTCAGAGTGGAAGAGCCGACACCATCCGAAGGTCAAGAAGATGAATCTTCAGGCGGTTGGTTCAGTTGGCTGTCTTGGTAGCCCGTCTACGCCTAACGGCTACTTCGGGCTTTGCCCGTCATTTTGCTTGCTATCGCATTTTCCTTAAGAAGACTTGCCTGCCCGTTCATTTGTTTTAGGCAAATGACGGGAGAACCAGAGGATGATGCCAAAATAGGTGGCATATGAGATGAGCGTTGCACCGGTGCATCCATAGAGGCGATACTGCGGAACGAGCAGAATGTTGAGCCCAACATTGAGCACAGAAGGAACAATCAGTGCGCCAAGCATCAGATATGATTGTTTACGAAACTGCAAAATGCATGAACCGAAATTTGCACCAAGCAAAAATACTTGGCCAAATAAAATGATCAGAATGTAGGGCAATGCTTCGTGATACTGTGCGGGAATTATCCAGCGCAGCACCGGTTGAAAAACGATAAAACAGAAAATCATCAATAACGAAATACCGCCCATTGTGTACCACATGATGGTGCGGTTTTTTTGTTCAATCGCGCGTGTGTCATCTTTCGCGTGCGTTAGTTCACGCAGCATCCATGGCAAATAGGATCCGTTCCACGGCATGAGAATGAGTAGATAAAAAAGATAACTGAATGCATCAGCAACGGAATAAATACCCACATCATGCATTGAACTGTAGCGCGCAAGCACCCAGCGATCAGCGCCAGAGAGCACCCACATCAATAACACTTTTGGCACCAGCGGTGCACCACGAGAAATATATTCTTTTGTTTTTTTCAAACTATTTTTGATGTGTGCATGAGTGTGATAGCCGTGCGTCAGATAAGTATAGAGTCCCACGCAACAGACAAACACTAATCCCGCCCATTGGCCCCAGACCATGCTGGCAAAATTTGCTTTAAAATAAAGCAGCAGCACGAGAATAACGGTGATGCGGATGAATGCATTGATGATATTAATGATCGTCATGCGCAGAGCGCGGCCGGTATATTGCAGCAGTTGATCGTGCAATTCTGCATAGAATGTCAGATAGGTGTTGCACAGCACCACGATCATGAGCGTGTCTGAAAGATAATCCATGAAAATGTAATGAATGAAAAATGAGCGTGCCGCAATGGCCACCGCGAGGGCGATGGTGCCGATGAGAGTGTAGATCACTAAAATTTCATTGATCAGTTTTTTTTGTTCATCATGGGTGTGATGAAAATAATCGAAGGTGAGCACGTGACGCAGACCCATGCTGATGATTGCGGTGGCGATGCAGACAAAACTGTAACAAAGCGAGAGTACGCCATAATCAGTGGGCGATAGGGTGCGCATGTAGATCGGCACGAGGATTACACTGACGCCGCGCAAAAATAATGCACCTGATGAATAGATCAGAAATTGTTTTAGGACGGTGATATTAAGTTTAGCCAGGAGGCTGGAAAATTTATTGAACATTATTTATCACGGGGCCCCCATCGCTAGATGGGGACTAATATATTGGATATTTTTTGCATAATTTCAACACTTGCTCTTTGATCATTTTCAACTTCGCATCATCATCGACGTGTTTGATCACTTCGTCAATAAGATCCACAATTTCAAATGCTTCTTTTTGCTTCATGCCGCGTGTGGTAATTGCCGGTGTACCGATGCGAATGCCGCTGGTGACCCACGGTTTTTCTGGATCAAAAGGAACGCAACTGCGGCTCACGGTGATGCCTGCTTTTTGCAATGCGATTTCTGCAATCTGGCCGTTCATATTTTTCGAGCGCATATCAACGACAAATAAATGATTATCAGTTCCGCCAGCCACAATGCGGTAGCCAAGATTTTGCATCGCGGTGGCCATAGTTTTTGCGTTGGTGAGTACATCTTGCTGATAGGCTTTGAATGCGGGTTTGAGTGCTTCGCCAAATGCAACCGCTTTTGCTGCAATAACATGCATGAAGGGGCCGCCTTGTGTGCCGGGCATGATGCCACGATCAATCACTGATCCTAATTCTTGCGAGCACATAATGAGTCCGCCGCGCGGACCGCGTAATGTTTTGTGCGTGGTTGAGGTGGTCACATCTGCATGCCCGATAGATGTTGGGAGCAAGCCAGCGGCGATCAGACCAGCAACGTGCGCCACATCTGCCATCAAATAAGCGCCAACACTTTTTGCAATTGCGGCACAGCGTGGATAATCGATGATGCGTGAATAGGCAGAAGCGCCAACAATGAGAAGTTTCGGTTTTGTTATCTCAGCAAGTTTTTGAATTGCATCATAATCAAGTTGTTCAGTTTCTTTATCAACGCCATATTGGTGCGCTGCATACATTTTGCCGGAATAATTAACGCCATGACCATGAGTGAGATGGCCACCTGCAGCAAGACTCATACCCAAAATTGAATCACCTGGTTTGAGCAGTGCAAAGTAGGCAGCAATATTTGCCTGACATCCAGCGTGGGGTTGCACGTTGGCATGAGGAGTGGAAAAAAGTTCTTTGCATCGTTCGATCGCCAATGTTTCTGCTTGGTCGACAAACTCACATCCGCCATAGTAGCGTTTGCCCGGATAGCCTTCTGCATATTTATTGGTGAGTACTGAGCCGGTTGCTTCCATCACGGCAGGTGATGCATAGTTTTCCGAGGCGATGAGATTTATTTCTTCTTCTTGGCGTTGTGCTTCTTTGCTGATGATTGAGTGAATTTCAGGATCGGTAGTATTGAGATGTGCCATAATAAATGACCTCATAATCATGCTTATAAAGTTCGGCTTTCTTAAGGGGGGTCCCCATTCATGGGGATAAGCATTGCACAAGAGTTATGGCGAATCAAATAATGGATGCTTTCCGTTCAGTTCTTGTACGACGTTCAGTCCATCACCAATATCAACAAAGTCGAGCGCGATAAAGTTTGGTTTTTTGTTTGGGCACAGTTCACTGCTTTGGTTGCATGCACGGATGGTGGTTGTTAGTGATGCATAGTGATTGTTGCTCAAGCCCTTATGCGAGAAGGAAGGATAGGAAAAATGATTGAGCAGATAGAGTGATCGCTTCTCTTTGGGTACGTGGCACGATTTTGATTCCGCCCGCTGGGTGCATACCTTGTGGGTCCGGACGGTACCGTATCTCGATTCTACGACATGTTCCCACAGGTAGAAGAATAAGAGACGCTCCCCATCGGGCAATCGCTCTCCGGCCTTTTTTTCATTAAATACGACCAAGCGTTTATTGGCACCGACCATGGCTTGGAGGATGGGCCACTCATCATCCATTTTATCCTGGGGGGTAAAAAGAAGTGATGCGATCTCAGGGTCCCGCAGCAGAGCATTGATCCGCTCATCATCAACATAATTTTGCAAAAATATGGTCACCACTTGGGTTTGGTTTTCTGGTTTGTTCATCCAAGAGGTGATCGTGTGCATGGCATTCAGAAAGGGCTGATAGCCCGGATCGGCGCCAAAGAGCGTTTTGATTCCCGAGCCGATATCTCGCTGGAAGCCATAAAAGCCGGAGCATTTTCCGTGGCACATTTTCACTTCGTTGTGATAGACATGGGTGGCAAGCATGAATCCACGCACCCCAAAATCGAGCTGTTTGGGCAGGCTCAAATGCTGTTGGCGATATTTGGTCCAGCCATCTTGGGCATTTGCGTAGGCACTATGGGCAGTCAGAAAGCAGGTCTCGTTGTATCGTTTGGCCAGTGGATCAGTCGGTTGGGCGGTGGCCAGAAGCGCACCTGATTGAAGCATTAGTGCAAGAAATGTAATTTTCAGCTTCACGTTTATGCCCCCTGGGTATTGCCCTGTAATTACTATATTTTATTTCTACCTGCAAAGTTAACACTTGAAGGTTTTGTTGTTTAAATCAATTGTAATTGCGCATTTTCAAAAGGTTTTCTATATTAAAAAGTAGCTTGATAAATGGAGCGTAGTGAAAATTGAAGTGTAATAGTTTTCGAAAGAAAGGTACTGATCAGTGATTTCTACTTCAGAGTTTCGAAAAGGCGCGAAAATTCTATTCAAAGATGCGCCTTATATGGTTCTCGATTATGTCCATGTTAAACCTGGTAAAGGCGGAGCGTTTGTTAAAACCAAGCTCAAAAACCTTATTACCGGTGTGATCAACGAAGAAACATTCCGCTCAGGGGAAAAGTTCCCCGATCCAGGACTCCAATATCGTGAAATGCAATATCTCTACAATGATGGGGATATCTACCATTTCATGGATCAAAGAAATTATGAGCAGGTTGAGCTCAAGGCAACCCAGATCTCTGAGATTATGGAATACCTCAAAGAACAAGAAGTCTATACGCTTTTGTATTTTGATGAGCGCCCAATTTCTGCCGCAGCTCCAATGTTTATGGAGTTAGAAGTTAAAGAAACACCTCCAGGTGTTCGTGGTGATACTGCACAGGGTGGCGCAACCAAACCAGCAAAACTGGAAACAGGGGCTATGGTTCAGGTGCCATTGTTTGTGCAAGAGGGTGAGTTTGTGAAGATTGATACTCGTGATGGGAAATATATTGAGCGAGTGAAGAAATAAATCGTTAATTTCAAAAGGGTGTTTATGAGCTCAGAATTCAAAAAAGACGCCGAGCAGCACATAGATGATCAGCTAGAAGATGCTGGGCACGAGACGCCTTTATCCTATGACGATTTATCGCAGCGTGCGGTACGTTCGTTAATCTTTCACTTATTATATGCAGCCGATGCATTCGACTATGATACTTCATTAGAGAGTATCGTGGAGAATTTTAATCGTGGGTTCGATTTAGAAATCCCCCGACACGGCAAAGTTTTCCAAGTTTCACAGCAAGTGATTGATCAACGAGATGCGCTCGACGAATTCTACAAACCATTTTTGACCAACTGGCGATTTGATCGCATTGGTGTGGCGACAAAACTAATTTTACGTTTTGCCGTGTGGGAATTGCAGTCGACCGATACCGATACGCGTATTATCATCAACGAAGCAGTTGAACTTGCCAAATGTTTTGCCGAAAAAGATGCCTTTCGATTTATTAATGGCATCCTTGATAAAGCGGCGAGAGAATTGGGCAGAGAAGTGCCGTCTGAAGAAAATATAGATATTGAAAAAGAAGAAGAAGCATCTGACGAATAATTAACGTTATTCCGGATGCTTTTTTTGATCCACAATGGAAATAACATAGGTGTTCGAATCCCTTCCTCCTACGCCCTGTGGGCTACGGCGGACAGGCGGCAGGATGGACGGGAACACATTGAACTATTTTTATTATCCGTTCGTGGTGAGTGAATTTTGAGCGAAGCGAAAAATTAGTATCGAACCATTCGAACACCTAATTTCAAATGGATGGGAACGTCTTTATTTTGTCTGAGTTCCCCTTGCCCTTATTTCAGATAAATTTTTTTAATCCGTTCGTCCCGAGTGTTTTTGCGTCTGCAAAAATGTATCGAGGGATTCGAACTCCTTATAAATCTTCTTGTGCTATTTTTGAAAAGTGTTTCTTTGCAAAGATAGCCAAATCTTGCCAATGCTCATTGATCAATGACTCTTTTTTTCTTCGAGACCAATTTTTGATTTGTCGCTCAGCTTCCAATGCCTCACTTCGTGATTCACAGGTTTGCACAAAAACAACCTTCAATGGTCTTCGAGCGGAGGTATACCCTTCAAGCGTGCCTTGCATATGTTGAGAAATACGGGTTTCGATATTATCGGTGTGACCGCTGTAATATGAACCATCTGAGCAATGCAGTATGTATACAAAAAAAGGTTTCATTATTTTTAATTAATTAATTTTTTAAATGTTTCGAATCCCTCGATACATTCTTCTTCGCTAACGCTACGAAGAACACTCGGGACGAACGGATTCTATAGTCTTTTTTATAATAAATGTATTTTCTAAGATTGTAACTATTGCAAGGTCGTAGTTCTATTGGCGCAATGATGCGCACAAGTTTGCGATTTTCTCTAACGTGGTTTGAATTTCCGTGTGGAACCATCGGTTGTTACGTACCACCATGGTGCTATTTATTTGCTGATTGCCCACTCGGGTACAATTTGCGCTTGATATCATATCGAGCGTTTTTTTGTTTTCTTCCACAATCTCATCTTCTTCATTATCTTGCTCGAGCGACACTATTTTTGCATGCTGAAAGCGACCGGTTCTGCTAAAGGATCGAACGTCTGCGCCATGCTTTACTAATTCTGGTATGAAATGTTTGCCGCTTGGATAATCTCGCGTGTCTTTATCGATAAGCACTTGTACTATTTTTCCTGCGCATGCTTGGGCAGCAAGAGCGCTCCAAATTCCCTCATCGGTCAGGATCATGGTAGCAAGCTTGACAGTGAGTGTGCGTGGGCATGCGATTGCGGCTGCAGTGGCTGCATTCAAATCGTGTTGACGGGAATTGAGAATCTGCAGATCTGCATCGGAGTTTTCTTCTTTTTCTTGTTGGCCATCCAGCACATTGAGTTGATGATCTTGATAATGTTGTGCCACGCAATTTTTTTCTGTCGATTGCATATGCACTTCCACGTGTCTGCCGGCATTGTTGCTCATATTTTCTGAACCAAAAAATACAACACCATTATTAGTTTCTCCACTCTCTCGTGGGTCAGTGGAAAAGAGCAATGTGCGTTTGGTGTGAATATCGCGAGGGTGAATGATAATTTCCGGAATTGTGGCGAGCGCTTTATTTTCTGCTCGGTTGGTATCAACGCATGCCTCGATATGCACGCCGCGATGTGCTGCCGATTGCAATGCCGCGATAACGCCGTGATGGGAAATTGATGAGCCATCGAGCAATACCCAAGCACCGTTTTGCAATTGGTTGATTAATGCAATCAGGTTTGGCGCAGCACTTGATTCAGGCGACACGATCAAGCGGGTGTTATCTGCAGTGAGTTGCTGGTGTACCGGGCGAGAAGAATGATATCCACGTAGATGAAAGGCAAAGCCCGACAAGGTCCGATGAAGCGGTTGGGCGAAAACGGACGTAGCTGAAAAGTGTAGACGGGAGCGTAGGAGCCTTGGCACTCGCCAAGCATGTGTATGAGATGGAATGAAAAATAGAGACAATAACAATAGATATGAATTCTTATGCATATATTCTTTTATTAAAGGTGTTCGATATCCCTCGATACACCTCACTTGCGTTCGGCACTCGGGACGAACGGCTAAAAAAATTTATTAATAAAGAAAGAATATCATACATACAAAACAAGTATATTTCCCCCGTTCGTCCCGAGTGTTTTTGCGTCTGCAAAAATGTATCGAGGGATATCGAACGGATAAAAATAAGCAGCCACAAAATGTGACTGCTTTTTAATTTTCGAAATATATGCCAATGGATTAAGTGGACTTTTTCTTTGCGTCTTTTAATTCATTAAGCAATTGTTGTGCTTGCGCAATTTCGTTCTTGATTCGGGTAAATTTCTCGCGCGCAACTCTCTTGTTTTTAAAGTGTTCATTCAATCGAGCCCTGAAAGCATCCAATTGTTTTTGGCGTGGACATTCTGTCGCAAAACGTCTGATGAACTGGCCGCGGCCGAGCGTTTTCAGAACCGATCCAAATGTACTCGATGGCAACAGTGTTGCTGGGGTGAATAAGAGCCCTAGTGTTCCTAGGGAAAGAGTCGTCAATTTTTTCATGATAAAATCCTTCATTTACTCTTAATTCTACGCTAATAATGCCTGTTTGGCAAAAGGGGGGTCGAGCGGGAATGCCCCTGATAGAAGTTGGGTCTATTGAAGCCAAAAAAGAGAGGGCGCCAATTAAGGTGCCCTCTTCTTGTTGAACCGCATGCTCATTTTGACCTTTTGAGGAGAATCTGAGTATGTTGTTCAACGTCCCAAAATAATAAAAAAAACCAAAAGTGATAAAAAAAGGAATTCTAGAATGATGAAGCGAATTTTTTCTCCAACAATCTACCTTGCACTTCTTCTTTCTGCAACCATGTGCCAGGCGATAACCGTGCAACCAATCATACCGGGTGAGGGGATATGGAATGTTACCACGCGCATCGGGATTGTACTGGATCAGCTTTTGTGCGGCGGATCGACAACCTGCGATGTGCTCATTCATCAGAGTGATATCGGCAATGGCGGCACCTTCACTATCACCGGCTCGAATACCTACTACTGCCTGGCGCAATCAGTGACCTTCAACACCGGATCGGCAATAACTATTAATGCAAACAATGTGACCCTCGATCTGAATGGCCACGTCATTGATGGTGGCGGCAATTCTACCAGGGGAGTCACACTTGGTGACGGCGTGCGGAATGTGATCGTCAAGAATGGAACAATTCAAAATATAGGTGGAACTGATACCACGGGACTCAATGGAGCTGGAATAGCTGATGCTGCCGTTATCACTACTCCGTTGAAAAATATCACCATTAAAGACATGAATTTTAATAACATTAGTCGACGCTTAATATCCATGCAAAAAAGCTTCGCATTCTTTGATGTTGACGAATTGTTAATCGAAAATTGCCATGCAAACAACGCTGGAATTATCTTCATTACTGGAAATGCAATCGTTGTACAAGGCTGTGAAATTAATACACCAGGTAGCTTTGCTGTGAATCTTGGTTCAATAACACTTCGCAACCCTCTATCACGCAGTCGCTATTGTTTGGTTCAAGATTGTATAATAACAAGTTCATTCTTACAGGGCTCTGGCATAGCGCTTTTCGGCCACCGTAATACGACTGTTCGCAATTGTACGATGGAAGGACTGGGGAATTCTGGCATTGGAGTTCTTGTTGAGGAAAGCACAAATGTGACTATATCCGATTGCATTGTGCAGTCTCGCGGTGCCTCAAATAATACTACTGTTGGATTTGTGGTGTCTCTTACAATTAACCGTGACCGTGGATGGGCAGTCATTGAGCGCTGTGTTGCTTCTCAATGTTACCAGGGTTTTTGGCTTCGTTCTTTTGTTTTTGACACGTTGGGACTTGGGATCAGATTCACTGATTGTGTTGCGGAAAAGAGTAGAGATATAGGCTTCCTGTGCGCTACAGAGGGGTTTATTACACCTATCTCTAATACCTCCTTTAAACGGTGCTGCTCCACAGCCAATGGCTGTGGATTTGTGCTAATAACTGGACCTGCTGGACCTTGCAATATTTCTCATGTGCTCTTTGAAGATTGTATTGCACAAGATAATGCGGGCGATGGCTTTGCGCTAGTAAATCAGCAGAGAGATAATACTATTCGGAATGTGATATTTCGCAATTGTGTGGCGCAGCGCAATCAGGGCGGCGGTCCTTACATATCTCCCTTTTTTGGCAGCAGCCTCGCTCTCACAACATTTCTTGGTGATGGCTTTAGTCTTGGAACTGCAACATCATCTGTGAACACCTCCACTATCGGTCATATTCGTGATGTGATATTTATTGATTGCGTTTCGCAGAATAATGCACATGATGGTTTTGCCCTCGGAACAACCTCCTCGCACGTTAAAATCCTCAATTGCCTTGCGATGAAAAATACTGGTACGGGAATTAATAATATGGCGGGCAATGCTAACTATATTCTTGGCAACTCATCGATGCTGAATAGTCTCGGTGATTATTTTGGCCAGACTGATCCGAATAAAATTGCAGCGAATGGCAATCCCGGTGCGCTTCTTGGCGCAGGCCGTTGGGTGAATGCAAAAACATAATTGAATTAATTTTTTAAGATAAAAGAGAGAGGGCGCCAATTAAGGTGCCCTCTCTCTTGTTGAACCGCCTGCTCATTTTGACCTTTTGGGGAAAATCTGAGTATGTTGTTCAACGTCCCAAAGTAATAAAAAAAACCAAAGTTATAAAAAGGGAATTTTAAAATGATGAAGCGAATTTTTTCTCCAACAATCTATCTCACACTTCTTTTTTCTGCAACTATGTGCCAAGCCATAACCGTGCAGCCAATCATTCCAGGCGAAGGAATATGGAATGTCACCACACGGATCGGGATTGTACTGGATCAGCTTTTGTGTGGCGGGTC
Organism: Candidatus Babeliales bacterium; assembly: GCA_020050795.1. Taxonomy (GTDB): domain Bacteria; phylum Babelota; class Babeliae; order Babelales; family Vermiphilaceae; genus JAGVKD01. Next base: position 73,261 of record JAGVKD010000013.1, on the reverse strand, counting down.
GACAATCTGCGATGTGCTCATTCATCAAAGCGATATTGGCAATGGCGGCACGTTCACTATCACTGGATCGAATACCTACTATTGCCTTGCACAATCAGTCACTTTCAACACCGGATCGGCAATTACTATTAATGCAAATAATGTCACGCTTGATCTGAATGGCCACATCATTGATGGAGGTGGCAACTCCACTATCGGCATCACACTTGGCAACGGTGTGCGAAATGTGATCATCAAAAATGGAACGATTCAAAATATAGGTGGCACTGACGGCTCAGGACTCAATGGAACTGGAATAGCAGATGCGGCTGTTATTACCACTCAGCTGCAAAATATTACTATTAAAGACATGAATTTTAATAACATCAGTCAATTCATAATATCCATGCAGCGTAACTTTACATTACTTGATGTTGACGAGCTGTTGATCGAAAATTGCCAAGCAAATAACGCCGGACTTATCTTCGTCAGTGGCAATGCAATTGTTGTAGAAGGCTGTGCAATTAATAATGACAATCGGATTGGAAGCCCTACCGCCGCCGTTCTAACAGTTTTTAATCCCGTAAAACGCGGCCGCACCTGTTTAGTTCAAAATTGCACAATAACAAGTTCACTCTTGCAGGAGGATAGCACACTGCTTTTCGGCTGCCGCAATACGATTGTTCGCAATTGTATTGTGGAGAGGTTACTTCCTACCAATTCTGGCTCAGGAGGAATTAATGTATTGTCCTCCTCGAATATAACTATATCCGATTGCATTGTGCAGTGTGGCATCATTTCCAATAATACTGGCATAGGATTTACGGTAGAATTTTCAGATAATGGTGACCGTGGAAGTTCAGTTATTGAGCGTTGTGTTGCCTCTCAATGTTTACAGGGTTTTTCACTTCTTTCCTCAGGTAACGGGTTGGGGCTTTCTGCCAGATTTACTGATTGTGTTGCAGAAAAGAGTACAGAAGCAGGCTTCCTGTGCTATTCACCTAGGATTAGCGGAAATCTACTGTCTAATATTTCCTTTAAACGGTGCTGCGCAACGGCCAATGGTGTTGGATTTGTGCTGATAGCCCGAGCTATTTCAACAAAAAATGTTTCTCATGTGCTTTTTGAGGATTGTGTTGCGCAAGATAATTTGGGCGATGGTTTTTCACTCGTAAATCTGAGGCCAAGTAATACTATTCAGGATGTGGTGTTTCGCAACTGTGTGGCACAGCGCAATCAGGGTGGAGGTCCCTACTTTCTTGACCCGACGGCCTCCCCTGCCTCCATATCGTTTCTTGGTGATGGCTTTAGTCTTGGAACAACAGGTACCGTTGTCGGCCCGATTCGTGACGTGATATTTGTTGATTGTGTTTCGCAGAATAATGTGCATGATGGGTTTGCATTCGCATCAACCACCACAAAGGTCAAAATCCTCAATTGTCTCGCGATGAAAAATACGGGCACGGGAATCAACAATATGGCGGGCAATGCTAACTACATTCTTGGCAATTCATCGATGCTGAATAGCCTTGGTGATTATTTTGGCCAGACTGATCCGAATAAAATCGCAGCAAACGGCAATCCCGGTGCGCTTCTTGGCGCAGGCCGTTGGGTGAATGCGAAAACATAATAAGTGAAATGATTTTTTAAGATAAAAAAGAGATCGGCTCCCGTTTGGGAGCCGATCTCTTTTTTGACGTGTGGCTTTAACTGCCTGTTGTTCTAAAAACTATTGTTCATCGTCCAGGCTTCGCCAGAGGCTACGCCGGACTTCGGATCAATAAAGTCTATTGATCCTCGGCCGGACGACCAAAGAACAATGCGAGTTCAAAGCCAGCTGTTTCTGGTGCATCAGAACCGTGCGAAGCATTATGGCCAATTGATGTGCCAAATTTCTTGCGAACTGTTCCTTCTGCAGCATCTGCTGGATTTGTTGCGCCCATCAAGTCACGCCATGCTTTTATAGCACCTTCTTTTTCAAGGGCCATAATAATCACGGGACCAGATGTTACGAACTCAACAAGTTCGTTGAAAAAGGGTCTATCTTTGTGCACGTTATAGAACGTTTCAGCCATTTCTTTGCTGAGCTGTCCTTTTTGCATACGCAAAATTTCAAAACCATTTTTTTCAATCATAGAAATGATCTCGCCTGCATGTTTTGCAGCGACTGCATCAGGTTTGATCATTGCAAATGTATGTTCAATTGCCATTATGGTTTTGTTCCTTATTCAGAGTCTTTGTCTTCGTCTTTTTTAAACGCATTTTCCAAAGCCATTTGCAACGAGCCTTTTACAGAACTTCCTGCTTCTGGAGATGCAGTAGTTGCCTGTTTTTGTTGCTGCTGTTGTTGCTGACGTGGCTGTTGGTTTTCTTTGCGTTGTTTTGCTTGCGGTTTTGCAGCAGGAGCTGTTTTAATTTCGCCTTCAAGACGAGTGCTCAAACCAAGTTTGCGATCTTGTTTGTTCACGTTTACAACGCGGAACTTCGCTTCTTGGCCAACTTTGAACACTTCTTCAGCTTTCTGACCACTATGTTCAATTGCGAGGGTTGCATTGTGCACGAGGCCTTCGATGCCACTTGCCAATTTCACGAATGCACCAAAGTTGGTGATTTTTGAAATGAACCCTTCAACAATAGTACCCATTGGGTAATCTTGCTCAACCACATCCCATGGATCTTGGCTCAATTGTTTAACACCGAGGGAAATCTTCTTGCTGTTTTTATCAACGGCAAGGACCACGGCTTCAACTTCTTGACCTTGTTTGTAGCGATCGCTTGGGTGATCAATATGTTCTGTCCATGAAAGGTCAGAGATATGCACCAAGCCATCGATGCCAGGTTTGAGTTGTACAAAGATACCGAAATCGGTAATGTTGCTAATTTTGCCTTTGATTTTTTGAGCAATCTTGAATTCGTCCTCAACGGTTTCCCAAGGATTTTGTTCAAGCTGTTTGATGCTCAAAGACATACGGCGTTTTTCTGCATCGATTGAAACAACCAATACTTCCACTTCACTGCCGACTTTATAGCGATCATGCAAGTTGTTGATACGATCAGTCCATGAAATTTCAGAAATGTGTACCAATCCTTCAATTCCGGGAGCAACTTCAACAAAGAGACCGTAGTCAGTAATGCTTGAAATTTTGCCTTTAATACGTGAGCCTGCAGTCACTTTCGCGCTGAGTTCTTCCCACGGATTTTCTTGCAATTGCTTGATACCAAGAGAAATTTTCTCGTTGTCTTTATCAAACGAAAGCACTTTAACGGTGATTGTTTGACCAATTTTCAACATTTCGCTTGGATGTGCAATGCGGCCCCATGTCATATCAGTGATATGCAACAAGCCGTCAACACCGCCGATATCGATAAACGCACCATAGTTGGTGATATTTTTAACGACACCTTGAAGTGTTTTGCCTTCTTCAAGTTTGAGCAACAACTCTTTGCGCGCACCAGAACGTTGATCGTGCATGTATTTGCGGCGAGAGATAATTACGTTGCCACGTTTTTGGTTCAATTTGATAATGTTGGCAATGATAGTTGAGCCAACATATTGATCGAAATCAGTGACGCGTTGCAAGTCGATTTGCGAACCAGGCAAGAATGCCGGAATGCCGATATCAACGCTCAAGCCACCTTTAACTTTGTGGGTAACAACACCCTCAACTGGTTTGCCCGCTTCGAATAGTTTAACGATAGCATCCCACGCACGCATTGCTTTTGCTTTTTCGTACGAGAGGACCACGTTACCATCTGGGTCTTCCAGTGTTTCGATCATGACTTCGATTTCTTGGTCTGGTTTGAAGCTTTTTAGCTCATGTGGACCAAACTCAAATTTTGGGATAAGTCCGCGAGACTTAAACCCGATATCAACCAAGACACCATCTGAATCGGCTTTAACGATTCGACCAACGGTGATTCTGCCAGGGTTGATGGAATCAAAAATCCCTTCATAGAGATCAGATAATTCCTGCAATTGCTCTGCATTTAGTTCGAGAACTATATCTTCAGGCAATGCTTTGGTTCTGACCTTACAAAACTGGTCAGGACGTATAACTTCTTTTGACATTAAAAAGAGCTCCTAGATGGCATTTTCAAGAAGAAAAGCCAGCTTTATAGGCAGAACGCATATAAAGGTTAGGGGTTAAACATATATATCTTTAAGTCAGGCTGTTATTGAAAACAGGCCTTTCTATGCTTTTTATTCTAACAACTATAATACAAATTGGCAAATTCAAAGGGGCAGAATATAAGTATTTCTGCCCCTGTTTATTAGCTATTTCTGCTCAACCATTCAATGACTATTTGGCTCCAGGTTTCCATCCGATCTTTTTGCTCAAGACATTCAGTGAGCGAAGCCAGTTCTCCGCTTTGCAGTTCAGATCTAATGCTGATTTCTTTAGAGTCGCCATGCAGAAGGAGCACAAAGCCAACATGGACTTTACCCACATCATTGGAATCGTCATTCAAGATGCCGATTGGTTCGATTTCAAGATTTCCGGCATAGTCCACTTCTTCATGAAATTCACGTGCAGCCCATTCGAAGATGTTGCTGGTACCGGTCATATCTTCTTTGCGGATGTGGCCACCAATGCCGAGGCTTAGTTTACTTTGCAGGCGCGTTTCGGAAGCTTTTTTGTGCCGTTGCATGAGAAAGTAGCGGCCGCCATAGGTGAACACCAAATAAGGAATAACCTGTTTGTAGGTTGGATCTGTTTCCATCATAAACCGAGGATGGAATTCTTGGTTCCTGGCAATCAGAGGCAATAAGGTTCCAAAATCAACGGTTTTGATGCCTTGCCATGCAGTTTGTGGAAAGAGCACAGAACGTTTGACGACCAAGATTTCCTCGGTGTGATGATGGGGCATATGTTGTGGGGTTGTGTTGTTAGCTGCTGAATTGTTCATTAGTTTTCCTTTTTGCAATGGGCCTTCTGCATGCTCTTTTTTTGACGCACACAGCCAAAAAACGTACACTGACAAACAAGTATACCAATCTTTTGTAATCTGCGGATGGCAGATTAGTTCAGGAAGGATTTCTGCATGAGTTACGATGTGCAATCCATTGAGCAAAAATGGCAGCAGCGGTGGGAAGATAAGCCCATTGCCAAAACCAAGCCACATAATTCGGGTAAAAAATACTATTGCTTAGATATGTTTCCTTACCCATCTGGCTCAGGGTTACACGTTGGTCACTGGCGCGGATATGTGTTATCCGATGTGTATGCGCGCATCAAATGGCTGCAGGGCTACAATGTGTTGCATCCAATGGGATGGGATGCATTCGGGTTGCCAGCGGAAAATGATGCAATCAAAAAAGGCATTCTGCCGCAAATAAGCACTGAACGAAATATTGCTCGCTTTAAAGAACAGCTCAAACATATTGCTGCAATTTATGATTGGGACAAAGAGCTCAATACTACTGATCCACATTATTATAAGTGGACGCAGTGGATCTTTTTGCAAATGTATAATGCTGGACTTGCCTACGAATCGAATATGCCAATTAATTGGTGCCCATCATGCAAAACGGGTCTTGCCAATGAAGAGGTAGTCGATGGTGGGTGTGAGCGTTGTGGCACGAAAGTTGAGCAAAAACAAATTCGCCAATGGGTACTCAAAATAACAGACTATGCGCAAAAATTGCTTGACGGTTTGGACACACTCGAGTGGCCAGACAAGGTGAAGGCAATGCAGCGCAACTGGATCGGCCGCAGTGAAGGGGCAAATGTTACCTTCAAAGTGGAAACTGAGTCTGGTCGCATAGTTAATTTATCTGCATATACAACTCGTGCCGACACATTGTTTGGGGCAACATTTTTAGTTATTGCACCAGATCATGAAGTGATTGATCAGATTGTTCCTGCAACACATAAAAATGCGGTTGCGGAATATCAGCATGTTACTGCTTCAATGAGCGCACTTGATCGGCAACAAGAAAAGACGGGTATATTCTCAGGCGCCTATGCAATCAATCCGGGCACTCATCAAAAAATTCCGATCTATCTAGCCAATTATGTTTTGAAAGATTATGGCACAGGAATTGTTATGGGAGTTCCTGCGCATGATGAACGAGATTTTGAGTTTGCGCAAAAATATTCTATTGCCATAATGCAAGTAATCCAATCGCCAGAGGCGGTTTTTGACGCTGAAGGCAATCTCAAGAAGGTGTGCACTGGCTCAGGAATCTTGATTAACAGTGGCCAGTTTGATGGATTGCAAGCTCCCGATGAGGCAAAGAAAGTAATCACTGATTATCTTGTTGAAAAAGATCTTGCTGAACGCACAGTGACCTACAAATTGCGTGACTGGATTTTTTCTCGCCAACGTTATTGGGGCGAACCAATTCCACTTGTTCATTGCAAGCGGTGTGGCATTGTTCCAGTACCGGAAAATCAATTGCCCGTTGTGTTGCCTAAAGTTGAGTTCTATGAACCAACAGGCACTGGCGAATCACCACTCGCTGCCATTGAAGAATGGGTGAATGTTGATTGCCCACAATGTGGTGGCCCTGCGCAACGGGAAACAAATACGATGCCACAATGGGCGGGATCGTGTTGGTATTTCTTGCGATATCCAAATCCACATTTGGAAACTGCGGCATTTGATAAAAAAGATATGGAATATTGGTTGCCAGTCGATCTTTATGTTGGCGGTATTGAGCATGCAATTTTGCATCTTTTGTATTCACGCTTCTATGTGAAAGTGTTGCACGATCTTGGCCACTTGGCATTTGATGAGCCATTCGCGCACTTGTTTAATCAAGGCATGATTTTACGTTATTCGCAATTGAGTGGGCATGTTGAAAAAATGTCCAAATCAAAAGGTAACGTGGTCAGCCCCGATGAAGTGGTGGCGCAATATGGATCTGATGCATTGCGCATTTACATTCTCTTTATGGGACCGCCAGAGCTTGATGCTGAATGGCAAGATGCAGGGCTTGAAGGTGTGAAACGTTTCTTGAATCGGTTGTGGAACTACGTGGTGGAAGCTGATCACATGCTCGATGATGGTGTGCAGGAAGATCCACAAGTGACACGCCGTGTGCACATGTTCTTGAAACAATATCAAGAACGAATTGATGCATTCAAACCAAACACTGCAGTATCTGCAGCGATGGAATTGGTCAATGAACTTTATGCATTGCGCAAACCATTGAGTAAAGAATCAATCGAGATGATCTTGGTTGCACTTTCAACAATGGCACCGCACATGACCAGCGAATTGCTTGAGCAGTTGCTCGGCAAACAATTGAGCGAATGTTCATGGCCAACCTATGATGAAGCATTTACTAAGGCCGCAGAAATTTCTCTTGTTGTGCAAATTAATGGCAAACTACGTGCAAATATTTGGGTTGCTCCCGGAGCTGCTCAAGATATCGTGGAACCAATGGCACGTGATGCTGTTGCTAAATGGTTGCTCGATGGGCAGGTAGTAAAAGTTGTGGCAGTGAAAGATAAACTTATTAACTTTGTGGTTAAATAAACAGGAACAACTATGAAAAAAATATTATTACTGTTGAGCATGATTTGTGTTCCAGCATTAGATGCAGCAACGCGCATTGAAGCGATCATGCAAGTGGGCGATGAGCAAGCGCGTGAGGAATTTGTTTTGCAAGTAGGCGAAACAATTCAGCTCGGTGAAGGCGTGCTTGTTGTGCAAGGTACGGTTGTTGCAGAAGAAGCCGATAGGGTTGTTGGTGAAGTTGTTGTTTTTGTCCGTGATGAAAACGGCAATATGCAAGCGGTTGGAAAAGACACGCTAGTAGCACAATGGGATGTTGCACTTATTATTGAGTTTCCTATCAATGACCAGCTAGCAACGTTGACGGTTATTGCTCACCGAGAATAATTTTATCCCCGTCATTTCTTGCCGAGAAATGACGGGGGCCCCAAATTCCGAATAAAAATGAAAGACCTCGTGTAAAAGCGGGGTCTTTTTTGTGCCATTTTTTGGTGAGCTGCTCTTGAGCATTGTCTTTTGAATGCGCATCTGGATAAGATGCGATTATGTTTCAGGAGTGATGTGGTATGCAACTGTTCAAAACACAATCTCTTATATATTTCATGCTGATGATGTTGTGTGCTCATGTGCTGCCTGTGTATGCAGCGCATCAAAAAAAATCGGATGGAAAGAATATGCCAAAACGATCTCTCAAAGAATATCAATCGAAACGGAATTTTAAAAAAACAAAAGAACCAAAGGGCGCTGTTGGCGGTTCCCGCTCACGCATGTTTGTGGTGCAAAAACATGATGCGAGTCATTTGCATTATGATTTTCGATTGTCGATTGATGGCGTGTTAGTTTCTTGGGCTGTGCCAAAAGGTCCTTCAGTCAATCCAAGCGATAAGCGATTGGCAATCATGACAGAAGATCATCCGCTCCATTATGGAAAATTTGAAGGAACAATTCCTGAAGGGGAATATGGCGGTGGCACCGTGATGCTTTGGGACACTGGTACCTATCGCAACATCAAAAAGAAAGATGGCAAACTGGTTCCGATGGATGTCTGTTTGAAGAATGGGCAGATCGAAATAGTGTTGAGTGGTGAACGATTGCAGGGTGCTTTTGCATTAGTACGCACTCCGCGAGACAAACAATGGTTGCTCATCAAGATGAAAGATGAATTTGCTTCCAAAAAAAATCTGGTCAAATCAGAAACTAAATCAGCAGTGACGGGCCGCACGATGAAAGAAATTGCTGCTGAGGATAAAAAATGAGCGACACACTAAAGAGCACAATAAAAGTTGGCACGCGCACGATTGAATTGAGCAATCAGGATAAAATTCTTTTTCCAAAATCAAAAATTACCAAAGGCGATCTTGTTACCTATTATCAAAAAATTGCGCCATACATGGTGCCGCATGTGAAAGATCGGCCATTGAGTATGCTGCGATATCCTAATGGCATCACCCATGAAGGCTTCTATCAAAAAGAGACGCCTGATTATTTCCCATCTTGGATAAAAACGGTCACCATTGCCAAAAAAGAAGATGGCAAAACAAATTATGTAATGATGAATGATGCGGCAACTTTGGCCTATCTTGCCAATCAAGGTTTGATCACACCACACATCTGGTTGAGTCGAGCGCCGAAGGTGAATAATCCCGATCGCCTCATTTTCGATCTTGATCCATCGCCAGGAGTTGGGTTCGATACGATTCGCTGGGCTGCGCGTGAATTGAAAAAAAAGTTGGAAGAAAAAAAACTTCCCGTTTTTATCATGACAACTGGTTCGCGTGGTGTGCATGTGGTTGTGCCACTCAAGCGATTGCACACATTTGATCAAGTGAAAAGTTTTGCGCATGCAATCGCACGAGAATTAGTTACTGAATTTCCAAGCAAACTGACGCTCGAAATGTCGAAAGCAAAACGGGGCAAGCGAATATTCGTCGACACGCTACGCAATGCATTTGCGCAAACGGGTGTAGCTCCCTATGGCGTGCGTGCGATAGAAGGAGCGCCGGTTGCAGCGCCAATTGAATGGAAGGAATTAGGATCAGTGACGCCGCAAAAATTTACGATCAAAAATATATTTCGCCGCCTGAAAGCAAAAGGCGATCTCTGGAAAAATATCGAAAAAGATGCGGTGAAGTTGCCAAAAATTTCGTGATAAAAAATATGACTGAAGAATCTTATTCGCTATCGTTATACGCTAAGAGTTCATTGTTTGCCTTATCATATTCGGCGGTTGCTTCTTCACGCTCTTGCTCAAGTATCCCAACCAAATTTCTAAGTTCGCGGAATTCGCGAGTTACTCTTTCAAATATTGCGCGTTGTCTTTCTTCGTCATCCTGTTTTCTCAAGAGTGCTGCCAGCGCATCATCATACTCTTTCGCGACATTAAGGTATCTTTTAGAAAGTGCTGCAGTGCGTGCTATTAATTGTGCCTTAGTTTCTTTTGTTTCAGCGAGTGGTTTATCTGCCAAGATCCCAGCTGGTCTCGTGTTCGGTGCAGTGTCTGCTACCTGTGGCACTGTCGCCTTTTTTTTCTTTTTGCGGCGAACAGCTTTTTTAACAACTTGCTTTTTAACATCACTTTTGACGTTTGTCAGAGCATCGCTTTGTCCATCATTCATGCTCAAGCTCGTGTTCGGTGTGATAGCTGCGGCAATGAGTGCGAGAAAGAGAAGGGCACGTTTCATACTTTAGGTCCTACTTGTGAATGTGTTTAAAAAAAGCCCCCGGCATTTCGACTGGGGGCTACATAATGTATTGGGCTACTTATTCTGCGTTTGCAACCGGTTCGATTTAGCTGCCGCCTTCTCCCAATCTCTAAGAAGTTGAGGAATCCCTGCCTTGAGTTGAGCGATTTCGCTATCCAATTTTGCAAGAGTTGCGGCTCGTTCACTTTCTTTTGCCATGAGTGCCGAAAAAATAGTATCGTATGCCTTCCTGGCTTCAGCTACTGCCATTTCAGCGAGCTCGCATTTCACTTCTTCTGAAGCTGTGTCATCATCATCTGAAGAGAGTTCTTCGTGGCCATACATACATAGACTTGTGCTTGGTGTGATGGCTGCTGCGATGAGAAAAAGAAATATAAATAAGCGTTTCATAAGTTTCCTTAATAATCCACATTTATGGTATTGTAGCGAGCCAATTTAAGGTCAGCTTCCGCTTGTTTAACTTCGCCTTCAAGTCTCTTTACCGTTTCTGATAATGGAGCAAGTTCTTGATTTAAACCTGTTATGATTGCAGCTTTTTCATCGAGACTCTTGTCACTCTCTTCATTTAATTTTATAACGATCTCAACTTGTTCACTTAGTTTTGCCTTACGAGCTGCGACAGCACTTTTGTGCTGTGTATTAACATTAGCGTATTTTCTATAAGCTGCGTTATACTGCGCTACCGTCACGTCAACATCCTCAGGGGCCTCATCGCTATTCATACATAGGCTGATGCTTGGTGTGATGACTGCTGCGATGAGTGAGAGAAATAAAAGTGTGCGTTTCATACTCATATTTTCCATCTTGTTAGGGTTTATAATTTATTGGATTGTACAACGAGCTTCTTCAACGTCAGCGGCAGCTTTACATCGCTCTGCAAAACGTTTGGTCTCTTCTTCTCTGAATGGTTGGATTTCTCGATTCAATTTTTCAATAGCAGCTTTGAGTTCAGCCTCTTTTGTTGTGCGAGTCGCGAGAGCCTGTTCGTGAAGAATCTTGGTCATATTACGTTTTAGTTTGAGTTTTTCGAATTCTGCCATCTCCTGAACAGAGTGGCGTGTCGAGAGGGCAGCTCTGCTCACTCTCATACACATGATTGGTGCGGTGGCGGTAAGGGCGAGAATAATGAACATGCGTTTCATAGATGTGTTCTCCGGATAAACGTGATTAAAATCCCTGTTGCAATAATAGTATCACTTTTTTTTCGGGAGACCATACCCCAAAAGGAGAATAGGGGTTTTAGGGAAAATAGTCCCCGTTTTTTAGGGTAAAGGGTTAAAATTTTATAAAAAGAATAGTACGATTCTTGACTTTACAAACTGAAATGATTCAGGATTGATTTCAGAACAAGTAGTTATGCATCAGAAGAATAATGATGGGTGAGGGGGGAGTTGGGGATACTCGTGCATTCGCACATTGTTTCTCAATTAACTTATCTATCATGTAATGTCTATTTGAATAACGGTATTATAATGCTTTGCGTAATTGCAAGGTAGGAGATAGGGTATGAAGCGTTTATCCTTTATTATGTTCGTTTTGTTATTTTCGAATGCCACATTGCCTGTTGCTCGACTCACTATTCCACAATGGTCTGATCAAGCTCAGGCTTTAGTCAGTTCTATGGATGACATGAGCGAACAGTTTGCAGCTGACATGGATTTATATGCATCAATGATTAATTCAATTGATCAGCTCAACGAAAATTTTGATGGCAGTGAACAATCTCATCGCACTCTATGGACTTCAATCGTTGAATTCTTTTGTAATCATGAGATTGATTGCCAAGAACAATTGGCAAATGTAATTGCAGAAAAAGATGCGGTCATTGCCGATCTTGAACGCCAGTTGATCACATTATCGAATGATACAAAAGCTGAAATTGCTGCGCTCAAAGAAACTATTGCTCAATTAAATCAGGATCTTAATGTTGCACACGAAGCATATGCAAACTTAGTTGATAGCGATAATGAGTTGGCTCAAGATTTGATTGCAAAATTGAGCGACTTGAAATTGAAATATAACCAGATGATTGATCAACGCGCTTTATTCTTAGCGGCAGTTGAACGTTTGATGAGCACGGTGAGCCAACACCTTCCAACTCAAGCAAATGACGTGCAAGATTTTATTGATGCGCAAGCAGCTGCACAAGATGATTCAGCCGTGGCTCCAGTTGCTGATACTGTAGTAGCAGATGCGACAAGTGAAGATGTAGTTGCCCCAGCGGAAACTGATTCGACATCTTCTTCAAATACTACCGTTATAATTCCAGCACAAAATGATACTGATGTAGCTCCAGTAGCAGACATTGTTGAAGCGCCAGTGGTAGAAGAAACTCCTGCGGTAGAAGAAGTAGCGGCGCCAGTGGTGACTGAAGAAGCACCTGCAGTAATTGAAGAAGTGGCGGCGCCAGTAGCAGATGTTACGCCAGCAGCGGAACCAGTGGTCGAAGCACCTGCAATTGAAGAAGTTATAGTGACAGCAGTAGAAGAAGTCGTTGCTCCAGTAATCGAAGAAGTTCCAGTGGTTGGAATGCCTGCAGTTGAAGAAGTAATTGCTCCAGTAGCAGACGTAGTTGAAGCACCAGTAGTTGAAGAAGTTCCCGCGGTTGAAGCTCCAGCAACTGAAGCAGTAGTAGCGGATGTTGCTCCTGTAGTTGACCAAGCGCCAGTAGCTGAAGAAGTGGTAGCGCCAGTGGTTGAAGCTCCAGCAGTAACTGAACCAGTAATCGAAACGCCTGCAGTTGAAGAAGTCGTTGCTCCAGCAATCGAAGAAGTTCCTGCGGTTGAAGTTCCAGCAACTGATGCGGTAGTAGCGGACGTTGCTCCTGTAGTTGACCAAGCGCCAGTAACTGAAGAAGTGGTAGCGCCAGTGGTTGAAACTCCAGCAGTAACTGAACCAGTAATCGAAACGCCTGCAGTTGAAGCGCCAGCAGCTGATGCGGTAGTAGCAGATGTTGCTCCAGTGGTTGGAATGCCCGCAGTTGAAGACGTAGTTGCTCCAGTAGTTGAAGAAACTCCTGCTGTTGAAGTTCCGGCAACTGAAGTGGTAACTGAAGAAGTTCCTGCGGTTGAAGTGCCAGCGACTGAGCCGGTGGTTGATACAACTTCAACAGTTGATGTAGTTGATCCAGTGGTAACGGATCCCTTGGTTGACCTTGTACAAACAGATTCACAAGATTCAAGCAAAGTATTGAGAAGCCCGAGCATCATTCATTCAACGATTGATGGATTGGTGCTTGCTATCAATTTTGTGCCAAGAAATTAATCAGCTTAAAAAAGTAAAATTTCTTTCATACGAAAATGGAAAGACCTGTTCACGTGAACAGGTCTTTTTTTTTGATTGCGCGTTATACTACCCTGCAAGACTATATTCATTTGAATGCAAAGGAGTCACATGAAGTTTTTTCTTGATACCGCTGATGTGAAATCAATCCAAAAATGGGCAGAGACGGGTCTTGTTGATGGCGTGACTACCAATCCAACCCACCTGAGCAAAGAGGGCGGAGATCCCAAAAAAAAGATCAAAGAAATCATTTCCATCTTGCCCAAAGGCGACGTGAGCGTTGAGGTGACCGAGCAAAAACCAGAGGCGGTCTATAAGCAGGCACTCGCAATTGCAAAAATCTCAAAGAATATTTCAGTCAAAATTCCATGCCACATTGATTATTATCCCGTGATTGGAAAGCTTGCCAAAGAAGGGGTCAGCATAAACGTAACGCTCGTGTTCACTGCCATTCAAGCGGCGATGATGGCCAGATTGGGTGTGCATTATGTTTCTCCCTTTATCGGACGGCTCGAAGATATTGATGTTGATGGTATGCAACTGTTGCCAGAGATGCGTGAGATTTTTGATCTCTATGGTTTCAAAACTGAAATTTTGGCAGCATCGTTGCGCAGTGTGCTCCATGTGCGAGATGCCATGCTGGCCGGCGCGGATGTGCTTACGCTGCCAATCGCGCTCTTTGAAAAAATGGTTCAGCATCCATTGACCGATCGTGGGATTGAAATGTTCAATGCTGATTGGAAAAAATTAGGCGTTAAGCAATTTCCCTGAACGCTGACTATTCCCGCACACAAATCTGATGATTGTTTTTTCTTGTTCCTGCGCGCTATCCTGAAAAAAAAATTAATTCGGGAGAACAACGTATGAAGTTTTTAATGCGCGTGCTGCTGTGTGCTGTCTTTTCTTTCCAAGCTGCGATTGCAATGGAAGGGTCAGGTGAGAAATTTGATCTCTTTTATTCTGGTAACACAAATATTGATGAACAGATTCTTTCTGCAATTGAACAGGCCGAACAAGGTTCCACTATTATTCTTGCGCAGCTTTTTTTAACGCATAAAAAAATTACTGATGCGCTTGGAGCTTTTTTGGACAAGAAGCGAGGCTCCGTTGAATTGTTGGTCGATCAGCGACATGGAGCAACACAAGGCCTTGCTGAGTGGCTTGAAAAAAAAGGTGCCAAGTTGCAGGTGGCAAAAGGATTGCATGCCAAACAGTGTATTGTTGCGCCACAGGCGGCAATGAGACCAAAGCAATTATTTGGTTCTGAGGAAGGGGAGCCTTCATCAGCGCAGGAGCAAGAGGTATGCGCAGAGGGGGAAACTGATTTGGTGATTCGTGCACCGGGTGGACAAGGGAAAGTTTTTTTTATGTCTGAAAATTTGAGCACTCTGGCCAACCAACATTTGGAATATGCCCTCTATAGTGAAGATCCGCAGGTAGTATGTGATAATATTGCAGCCCATCGGGAGGGGTCTGAATTTATGCTCCTCGATACCCCTGAAAAAAAAGAGGCACTAAGAAATCGGCCTGTGCAAGAATTCACTCCTAAAAAGTCGGGTGCTATTCTGACAACCGCAGGATCCAATATCCTCGAGTGCACGCGGTTGCGAATGCTTAAGCCGCTTGAAAATGGGATGCGGGAGACAATGCGGGTTGCCACTATGACCTTCGATTCGCCAGAACTTGCAGCGGCACTCAAACATAAGGCGCGACATAAAAATGCCAGGGTGCAACTCATAGTAGATGGCTCGGTATTGGAATCGAAAAAAGGCCGTGACTTGCTCGCGGAATTGAAAGAGAATGGGGTAGAAATTTTTGTCTATAATGTTGATCGCAGCAAAAAGGTTTGGTCAGGTGGCAATATTCCTATGTTGCAGCATGCAAAAATTGTGTATCGATTGCGTGAGAAAAAAGGACAAGAGCCAGAAGTTCTGACTATTTTTTATACCGGTAATTTGGCTGAGAAAAGTAATACGGAATTTAACATGGCATCATTTCATTTAAATGATCAGCCATTGGCAGCCAAGGCCGTTACCCTGCTTGATGCGTTGGTGAAGGAATCGCAACCATACGAACAGATAAATCTGGAAGCGGTTGAAGGACGCGCTCAGGAGAAAAAAGAAAAAGCAGCCAAAAAGGTAAAAGCCAAAAAAGAGAGCAAACGAGCAGAGGAAAAAGAGGAAATCGAGCAGCCGAGTCCGCCTAAAAAGCTTCGTGGCAAAAAGAAGACTAATTTCAAATAGGAAAATTAACAAAGCGGCATATTGTTGTTATAGTGATAAGATCAAAAAAACCTTTTTTGGGTGTTCATAGTATTATGGCTAAAAAAATATTCAAGTTACACAATCCCTATCCAGCGGCCGGTTCTCAGCCTGAGGCGATCAAGAAGTTGGTCAAAGGCCGTCCTGGCAAATCAACCTTGCTTGGCGTAACTGGGTCTGGCAAAACATATACTATGGCCAATGTGATTGCTCAGCAGGATCGGCCAGTACT
The DNA here is from genome assembly GCA_020050795.1 of Candidatus Babeliales bacterium. Classification (GTDB taxonomy): domain Bacteria; phylum Babelota; class Babeliae; order Babelales; family Vermiphilaceae; genus JAGVKD01. The sequence continues at coordinate 57,341 of JAGVKD010000013.1, read as the reverse complement.
GGTATTGGCACCGAACAAGACTCTGGCTGCACAGCTCTATGAAGAATTTTCTCTCTTCTTTCCCGAAAATAAGGTCTGCTATTTTGTCAGCTATTATGACTACTACCAACCCGAATCCTATATGCCTGCGCAGGATATTTATATTCCCAAAGAGACGAAGGTCAATAGCGAGATCGAACGTCTGAGAATCGAGGCCACGGCATCTCTGATCAACCGCCGCGATACGATTGTGATCTCTTCAGTATCTTGTATCTATTCATTGGGTAACCCAGAAGACTATCGCAATTTGGCAGAATCTTTTGTGGTTGGACAAGAAATTTCCCGTACCGAATTGGTACGACGGCTGATCTTTATTCAGTACCAACGCAATGAGGTTGATAAAGGACCGGGGACGGTTCAGGTTTTGGGAAACACGGTTGAAGTGAATCTTCCCTATCAACGAGAAAAATTACGTATCGAACTTTTTGGCAACACGATCGAATCATTGCAGTGGGTTGATAAGAACAATAACAATGTGCTCATGGCTTTGGACAATGCGGTAGTATTTCCCGCAAAACACTTTGTGACTCCTGAGCATAAAAGAGAAGCGGCACTCAAAAGCATCGAATCTGAACTTCGTGATTGGGCGCCGATGCTTGAAAATCCTATCTATCAAGAACGTCTTCAAAAGCGTGTGACGCATGATTTAGAAATGCTTCGTGAAGTTGGCTACTGTTCTGGTATCGAAAATTATTCCTTTCATTTTGATGGGCGCAAGTCTGGCGGAAAGCCGCCATGCTTGTTCGATTTCTTTCCGAAAGATTTCTTGTTCATTATCGATGAATCCCATATTGCCATTCCCCAATTGCGTGGGATGTATGCGGGTGATCGTGCGCGTAAAAAATCATTAATCGAATTTGGTTTCCGTTTGCCATCAGCCTTTGATAACCGTCCGCTACGCTTTGAGGAAATTGAGAAATATTTTAATGATGTAATGTTTGTTTCGGCAACGCCGGGTGAGTATGAGATTGAACATTCTGATCAAGTGGTGGAACAAATTATTCGTCCAACGGGATTGCTCGATCCAGAAGTGTTTGTTCAACCACGTGTTGGGCAGATGGACCATCTGGTCAAGCTCATTAAAGAAAAAGCAGAGGATGGATACCGTTCGCTCGTGATGGTGATGACCAAAAAACTTGCTGAAGAGCTTGCCCATTATTTAGAAGAGCGAAAAATTCGTGTCTGCTATTTGCACAGTGATTTGAAAACACCGGAACGCACCGAGCTGCTGCAGAAATTGCGCCTTGGCGTGTTTGATTGCTTAGTGGGTGTTAATCTGCTGCGCGAAGGTATCGATTTGCCTGAAGTTGCACTTGTGGCCATCATGGATGCGGATGTGGAAAGTTTCTTGCGTGATAAACGGTCGCTCATTCAGATTATTGGTCGTGCCGCGCGAAATACTGAATCAGAAGTTATTTTGTATGCGGATAAGATCACTCAATCGATGGACAATGCGATGAAAGAAACGGCGCGTCGCCGTATGCTGCAGCGAGAATATAATGAATCGCATGGTATCACACCGCAAACGGTCAAACGAGAAGTTAAGAAAAGTATCACGGACATGCAAGCTGCCATCGCAGCTGCTTCAAAACTGGGCAAAGCGAAAAAGAAAAAAGAGAATGAGGGCGCCCTGTCGAAAGATGAAGTTGGGCAACGTCTTATTCAAATTGAGCGTGATATGCAGATTGCAGCAGAGCGTCTTGATTTCGAAACAGCGATTGCGTTGCGTTCTGAATGGTATGATCTCAAGAAGAAGATCAAATCATAAAAGATGTGATGAGCATTGCTTACTCTCTTTCAAAAAATGCACTTATTTGATGGTTGGTGGCAACACTCACGATTCCGGTACAGTCGCCCTTTCTCATCATGGTACACATTTCTGTTACCTCATGCAGTAGCTTGAGTTGCTCATGAGTTGATTTAACATTCGGACAACGATTCAGGTGTGCGGCCAAAAGCATGAAAGCAGCTTGTTGTTCGCAAAACCCGATTGTGTGAGCGCAGGAACATTCAATCTGCATTGGCAGCAAAAGTGTATGTGATTGGCTTGGCGCTGATTGTTCTATACGGCGCTTCTTGAGCGGGATATTCTGCATCGCAGATGCATGCCACACGCTGAGTAGTGCACACAAGAAGAGTACCATTATCTGTTTATTCATCTCTTTAATTCCCATAGTATAATTAATTTTGTCTCTATAAGATGTGTACTTATATCTTTTTTGTCAAAAAAAATCATGTGAGATGAGCAGATTTTTGTTATTCTAGAGATGGGCTGAGTAGTCATTATACAGATTGCATTTTACCGTATGAACAAGGAGTTTGTGTGAAATTGGTTATATTTTTTCTAGCATTACTTGTCGCATCATTGTTGACCGTTTCTCTTGGTTTTTGCATGCGTAAGGAATCAATGGGGCCAGAATTGCAGTATCCCTTTATTACTTCTGCGGCTGAGTTGCCTCAATTATTTCCAAAAACAATTGAAGAAATAGAGCGTTGGACAACTGATTATACGGGCCAAGTCACGCAAGCTGTTGATGCTTTGATTGCGATCTCAGCATCACAACGCACGTTTGATAACACGGCACGTGCACTTGATGATATTACGAGCTTGTCCCAACTGGTCATTCGGGGTAATGGGATGCATATCGTTGAATATGTCCATCCCGATGAGGCAATGCGCAATGCAGCTCATGAAGCAGTGATTAAGTTGCAAGATTTCTGGATTGATACCATTGCAGCAAATAAAAAGGTCTATGCGGCGTTTAAAGATTATTATGAGGGCGCATATAAAACGGAAAAGCTCACTGATGAGCAGCGCTATTTTATTGAAGAAAGCATGAGGGATTTCAAACGCGTTGGTTTGCATTTGCCTGATGAGCAACTCGCACAAGTGAAAGAACTGACCAAGCAGCTCGCGGTGCTTTCACAGCAATTTGAAAGGAACATTGCTGAAGATATGGGTAAAAAACATATCACTGTTTCAAAAGATGGGCTCCTTGGATTAGATGATGATTTTATTGGTTCCCTCAAACGCACTGATGATGGCAATTATATTCTTGGCGTTGATTATCCAACTTATTTTAATGTAATTAAAAACTGCCGTGTTGAGCAAACAAGAAAAGATCTCTATCATGCATTTGGTAATGTTGCATATCCAGAAAACGAAATTCTGCTCAAAGAAGTTATTGCCAAACGAGATGAATTAGCGCATCTGCTTGGTTTTGAAAGCTATGCAGATTATGACATCGATAATCAAATGGCGAAAACAGTTTCACGTGTTGAAGATTTTCTCGGCGGATTGATGCTGCGTCTCAAACCGAAAGCTCAACAAGAAATAGCGCGTTTGACCGCAGAGCTCCCTGAATCAGTTTCGCTCACGAATGATGGTTTGGTTAAACCGTGGGATCTTTCTTTCATTATCAATGAATACAAGAAAAAACATTATGCACTCGATGATCGAAAGATAGCTGAATATTTTCCAACACAACATACCATTGATCAGTTGCTTGATGTATATCGGCAGTTTCTGAATATTGATTTTGAAATTTCTCCCATTAAAAATCTGTGGCATGAAGATGTGCAATTGGTGAAAGTACTGACTCGCGATGGCAACCAGTTGGGCTACTTGTTGCTTGATATCTATCCGCGGCCAGGCAAGTATAGCCATGCTGCACAGGCCACAATTTTCCCGGGGGTTATACGTGATGGTAAGCGTACCAATACCGTTTCTTTGCTTATGGCGAATTTTCCAAAACCGATGGGAGATAAGCCTGCGCTCATGATGCGTATGGATGCGAGTACTTTTTTCCATGAATTTGGCCATGCAATGCATGCTATGTTGGGCGCAACTGATATGGCAGCCTTTTCGGGCATTAGTGTTAAGCGTGATTTTGTGGAAATGCCATCACAAATGCTTGAGGACTGGCTTTATGATAAAGCAATACTCAAAAAAATAACCTATCACTATCAAACGGGCGAGCCGTTACCCGATGATATTATCGATTCATTGATTGAGCTGAAAAATTTCACGACCGGCATTGAACTGCAGAGACAAGGATTATTGGCAATCCTATCACTTGATTATTTCAAGCCTGGCATGACTAAAGATCCTTATGGGATTTTAAAAGAGCAGTTTGAGACATTAATTGATGGTCAACAGTTTGATCCAGAATATCGTTTGTATGCAACATTCGGGCACTTGATGGGTGCTTATGGTGCAAAATATTATGGGTATTTGTGGTCGAAAGTTTTTGCACTTGATTTGTTTGATACGATCAAAAAACATGGTTTGCTCAACGGACAGATAGGGCAAAAATATATCGATGCAGTGCTCAGTAAGGGTGGCAGCAAAGATCCGAATGATTTGCTTGTCGATTTCTTGGGCCGTCAGCCAAATGATACGGCATTCCTGCGGGACTTAGGATTAGACTAGAAACAGAAACAAGATTGCAAAAGAAAATCGCCTGGCATTTATTGTCGGGCGACTTTCTTTGTGACAAAAAATGTCATTGAACCATCGCGTTCGGTTTGATAGGCAAGATTGTGTAACATCAGCTTGCGAACAGAGGCTTCTTTCTCGTGTGTCAGCGGTGGCTTGAATTGCACACACGTAGGTTTTTCTTCGGGGAAAAGAGATAGATAGAGCGCATGGGCTTCTCGCACAGTTTCTTTTGCGACACTCATTAGATGTGGTTCCACATTGTATTGCTTGAATTTCCTTTTGAGTGCGGCATATTCTTTAGAGCCAACTTTACCACGACCTATACTGTGAAGACCACATAATTCCCCACCCCATGTTTTTCCCTGAATGTCTATGATTGAATATCCACCCTGACCCTTTGCAAAAAGAAGTGCCACGGTCATGGATGCATTGCTTGCTGGGTAGCGACCTTTTCCGTATTTTTCAAATAATTTTTTTAATAGATAAGAATTCCTCAAAATTTCGCTAACGACGAAAGGATCAACGGGAAGTCTCTGTTCGCCTGCGGCATTAAAGCTTATGATTTCTTGTGGAATTTTTCTGCCATTGGTGGGAATGAATGTGACTTGCCAATTATTTTTTTGTTCCTCTGATTCAGGATTCATACTCAAAAGATTGGGTGTTGCAAAGAGCAGGGTGATAGCGAATAACCTTTTCATATGAACCCCCTTATTCAATGTGAAGTTTATTTTTTATTTAAAAAAAATTTCTTTGATCCATCGGCCCTATCTTCACTCGGAATTTTGTGCTGTGTCAACCGTGCTATCAAAATATCGGTTATCTCATCAAATGGTCCATCCACTTTCAACGTATTTTTTTGGGGGAAAAGGGAAAAATAGGTGTGTTGTGCCTCTTTTAGAGTCGTGTTATCCATTTCCACCATGCCAAAGAGCGCAAGCTTACTACATTTTGCTTTGAGGGCAACGAATTCTTTCTGGGTCATGGTGGTGTCATTAAGAACGAAGAATCCCTGCCTTGCTATGCCGGCTACTGTGCCTTTTTCTATCGTTCTATATCCACCCTCACCTCGTGCAAAAAGAAGCGCAATAGTTCGTGATAGATTATCGAGTGGGTATTGATCGGTGCCATACATTTCAAGCAATGCTAGCAAAGCCTTTTTATTTTCCAGCAGTTGCATTACTTCTGAGGTATCAATGGGCAGGGGATGGTTACCATCGGCATCACATCGCACCACATTCAAGGGAATCCGTCTGCCATCAATTGGTATGAATATAGCCGGCCTATTGGGTTTCTGTTTTTTGTGAATCTGCTCCATGCTCAGGAGATTTTGTGTTGCAAATAAAAGAGAGATGGTTAATAATTTTTTCATACTAATTCCTTATTCTAGTTTTTTATTCAAAAAAAGAGGCGAGTGTTATGCCCGCCTCTTTTGGAATTACAAAGTTTTTTATTCACTTTTTTTGCTCGCATTCAAGTTGCTCGTTCTTTTTCCTATTTGAGAAAGTCGTGCTGCCTTAGTTTGAGCGGGTGCAGCTTCTTTGTTTGGAGCCACTTCTTTTTCTGGTTGGACAGGAACATCTTCTTGTCTTGCTTGCGCAGGAGCCTGATCTTGTTTTGCATTATTTGCATTGGATCCAAGTTTTGCTCTGGCCATTTTTGCTTCCACGCTGATCCATCCCTCAGGATAAAGGACCATGCCATCCATATTTTTAAATTCATCTAAAGAAACAAGAGTATCTTCTGTTTCTAGATCGAATATCTTGTGCTCTTGCGCCCATTGAATGAGTCGCGTTATTTCAGTTGCATCCATTACGGGCATTCGAGTGTTGTTCACCACTCTGATTGGTTCGCAGATCCAGCGTTTCGTTTCTCCCTCAGGAATTTCTGCTGCTAATTCTTGCCCGCTCGTATAGCACGATTTTATTATATGCACTACCCGAACGTGTGCACTGCTGAAAATATTTGTGTGGCCATCATCTTCCACTGCAACGGACATTCTGTGTTCAACATGAGACATCATGGGAACGAAGTCTTCAGCCTTTAATCCTTTAGCCACTCGAGTGCCGAGTGGAGTCATGTATGCGCAAGTGGGAAAAGGTCTTCCTGATTTGTGCAAAACATATAGGCCGGCCATCCCGCCAATGCTTTTTAGGTCATCAATTCTTTGATCACGTTCATCAGTGGTTTCAAGAAGCGACTGCGAAACTTTTTCAAGAAGTTGTGCATTATCTGCTGGCCTTGGCTCTTCTTTCTGCATCCCAATCAGAGATAGCGAGGCGGTTAAAAACGCGAGAGAGAGTAATTTTTTCATTTGAAAATCTTTCTCAAACTAAATTTTTTATAGACAGCTTTTCTAAGGTGCATATGGTTAATGCACCTTAGAAAAGTGTATGGGAATACGTTCTTTTTGCAACATCTTTAGCAGGTGCAGCATTGTTCCGGCATGCATGGCAAGATTGGTGCAACCGAAGCGGATGGTTTGCTCACCTGCAGCAAGAATGCGAGCGTGTTAGCAACTTGTGTGAGCCACACTTTTTGTTCTACCGTTCGCGCTTGGATGGTTCCTGGATAATAGAAGATAAGTGGTACGTGCAAATTGAATTCATATGGTGAGCGATGATCAGTTCCCTTGCGCCATTTAGTGACGAGAGCAAATGGATGAGTTTGAATTGTGATTTCGCCACTGCGGCCACGATAGAGCTGGTTTTTTAAAAAGTTTTCCGGCTGGTCAGGTTCAAAGCAACTATTTTGCAATTCATCGAATGTCCAAACATGTTTGATCTCGGGTTGTTTACGCAGAAAGCGGATGAGATCATCCACCACTTCTTTTTGAACGGTGTCATCAAGCTGATCTAACTTTGTGTGATCGAGATAAAATTGTGGTGATTTGAATGAGAGCACTGCTTTTTTGATGCCATATTTTTTCTTAATTAATTCATTCATTTTTTTGATGATGTCTGGCGTGTAGAATCGGCGTGCGGAATTATAGCCCATGCCATTGATAAGTTCGACAATCGAAACAACACCGTGATCAGCAGAAAGTCCAAACAAGACATTGTTTTTACCGACCTTCGCCTGCATCTCAGTCATGAATTCGCCAAGATATTTATCCAGATGATAGAGCATGTCGTATGCTTCTTTGCTGTCTGGGCCGTAGTCGTGTCCAAGCTTATCGAAACTGCTTAGGCAGACCCACAACAGCATGTGCGTGTTATCTTTTTGATTTAAATTTGCGTCAACACATGCGCGTGCCAAATCAAGCAATAATTTATCTCCATGAGGTGTTTGTGAGAATACTGCATAGGGAACATCGCCTTTGAATCCACCAGTATTTTTTATTGCAACAGGGAATCGGCGCTGAATGAGTGGTGCTAGGCTGTGCGTATATTGATAGGTGTTTGGATTGGCAAAGCGATAGGCAGCTTCATTATAAGGCATTGCAAGATGCCAGGTGTAGAAGGGGTGATTGTTAATGTTGTGTGTTTGATTAAAAGTTTTGAGCCATTGTGGCAGAGCGTCAAAGTAGGCTGTGCTTGACGTAAATAGTCCGGTTTGTTGATCGAACCAGACTGCTTTGCCCAATTTGCTTGCAGTAGCAATTGCGGCGCGGCTTTTCAGGGAAAGGCTATATGCCACGTGTGGTTCTTCAGAATCTTGATACAACATAAATTGATCAGCGATGCCATCTACCATTAATTGACGAGCTGAGCGGCCATAATCATAGAAACCACCATTTGGATTAAATACCGCTGCATTCTCAACTGAATCAGTTTCGCTTTCGATATCTGTGCCATCGCGCTCGAGCCATCGATTACCAACATAGCCATGATCTTTTGCAAGCACTCCGGTGCTTAGTGTTGCGTGACCAGTTGCCGTTGCCGGCATCCCGTGAGGGAAATAGGCATTCGCATATTGCAAGCCATCAAAAAGAAATGTTTTGAATCCATATTTCACATAGGGCTTAATGCGTGGCATCAGGCGATAACTTAATTGGTCAACGATAAAAAGCACTGTTAATTTTGGTTTTTGTCGTTCGGCGTAGATGGGTGTGTAGAGAGACGAACAGAGCAACAGTGAGAGTAGGAATATATGTCGCTTCATTATTTTTCTTTCTTTTTTTACGAATAATATAATCTTTGAAACAGTACAAATAAGCCGAATTTGAAGTAAAGTTTTTCTTGGTTTATTCGGCCCTTGTGCAGTATTCTTGATGCGTATCGGGAATTAAAAGGAATCATGTGTCATATTCGCTCACTCACACGGGAATCGTGCTCAAAAACTTTCCGGGAAAATATAAAATTGCACTGCTTGATGAATCAGCGGGTCGGATAGATGCGGTCCACTTTGGGCAGGAATTTTCCCCCGGTACTGCAATCCAATACCATATATCTTTCAATCATAACGGGCGTGGTAATCCCAAGATTGATGATGTGCATCTCTATGCGATGCCTTTTTTTCTTGCACGCAGTGACGTTCTTTTTTTGCATCATGTTCTTGAAATTTGTTTCCACTTTGTTCCTGTTGGCAGTTGTACGGATGGAATTTTTGATGCGCTCCGTTTGCTCTACGCAACCGATCCGCTCGAATGGAATATGCTCTACAAAAAGATTTTTTTATTCAAGTTGTTTGTTACGATTGGTTACTATCCGGATGTTGAAAAAATAGGTAAGCGATTTGTTGGGATACTTCTTGAAAGTTCGCTGAATGACATCCCATCTGATATTGAAGTACCCGATCTTGAGCGCCATTTGACCGACTGGTTGCGTCAATGCATTGCGCAACACCCTGCGATTGAGTATTTTAATACCGTTCAGTTTGTAACAAGAAATTAACGCTGGTTTTTCAGAGAGTAGGGTGCCCTATGAAGATTATTCGTATCATATTATCGCTTCAGATGCTTTTATTTGGTTTTCCGCTTGCAGCAGGAAATCTTGTTGAAACAATTACGGAAGCGACCAAAAAACTAACGAGTCCAACTCAAGAACTTGCCATTGGAGTTATTGCCGAAAAGCAAAAACAACGTGATGAGCTTATTCTGGAAAAAGAAGAGACCCGCAAAAAAGCGGAAGAGTTTGATACAAGGTCTCAAACGATTCTTTCGGAAATTAAAAATCTGATGGAGCAGGCGGAGTCTGAGCAGAAAATTACTCCCGATAATGAATATCTTAAAATGCGCATTGTGCTGCTGGGCGAAACCATGCAGGCCATCAAAGATATCACGCGCTCCTATAGCTCATACATCTCTTTGTTAGATCGTTTCATCAAATCACTCAATGATTATTTACTCGATTCAAATTTCAAAGAATTTCGCAGTCATTATGCGATTTATGAACGCTCATACCATTCATTTAATGATATTCTCAAGTTGCACGATCAAATCGTTGATTTGAAAAATCGCGTGAACATGCTTGTCGATCAAGAGAGAAGTGCATCTACTGAATTAGAAAGTCGGCGGCAGAGTGCACTTGCCAATGCACAATCATACAAGAAAAAACAAGCTGATTTAGCCGCGGCTATGCGTGAAGGGCAATCGGAAGGGCCTTATGCAGATTTGAGCGATGAACAACTTGCAGAATTGTCTCGTTTGGAAGAATCGCTCTTTGCCTATCAAAAAGTTCTTGACGAAATCACCATCAAAAAAATCGAACGAAAAGTTTCGCTAACCGCAATGGAGCTTTTTGTTGAGAAGACTCGCTTGGCCACATTGCGGGAATATTTCCGTAAAGCAAAACCAGGCATTCGTGTCAGTGAGCTTGATATTGCGGAAGAAAAAGAAGCGCTTGCTGCCGAGAAAAAACAATACTATGCGCAAAAAGAGGGCTATCGCCATCAGATAGATGAATACGGTCTTCGTATGGCGGGAGTTGAAAAAGAGGTTGTGGCACTATCTGAAGAATTCAATGTGCCCCGTGGTCGTGATCTTACTGATTGGGATCGTAAACTCAATCAGGCGGCGGAAGCATATTTGAATTTCTGTCGTGTGGCAGCTGCCAACAGTGTCTATGTTGCGCTCGACTATCGGCGTGAATTGTTGCAAGCACAGGAAGCATTGCTTGATGAGAAGTTTGAGCTGCAAGATAAAAAACTTCAAGTTAAAGAGTCCTATTACAGAGCAGTTATTCACCCCGGTGTTGCCGAAGAGGTGGTGACGCGCGAGTTAAAACGATATGATGCGCCACGAGCACGAGCAAAAGCAAATGTTTCTCGCTATGAAGAAAGTGCACGACGATCAGCAGAATCGCTTGGAGATAGCAAGCGCGTACTTGATCGCTTGAGCAATTTCAGAAAAGAGATTCAGGACAAGAAAAATACCATATTCAAAATGAATCCTCGCGCTTATAGTGAGTGCTTGTTATTGCTTAATCAGGCAGAAGCGCGCGTGAGAGAACGCATCGATATTCTTGGTCGTTTGACTGGCGCCTATTCAAATATTACCACTCAGTTGAATGATATTTTGCGTCTCATCAATTTCATCACGGAAGAGCTTTCTGCGCTCATAGGTGTTTTATCTCGGTCTGAATATGCTGTTACGTGGGATGGTTTTAAAAATATCATGTCTGATATTGGTACCTTCTTTACCGATATCCGCTCCTATGTGCTGCAATTTAAAGTTCGTTCTTTTGTTTCGACTGTACAAGAATCATTGTGGCGGCCGTTTGCCCTATTCTTATTTTTCTTACAACTCGCGGTTGTTCTTTTTATGCTTTTTGCGCTGCGGTCTGGCATTCGTTGGGTGAGTCCAATTTTACAGGAACGTGCAAATAGGGCCGAAGGTTTTGCGCGGGGTATTCGCTTATTTCTTCTGATGCTTATGGAATTTTTCCGAACATATTTCGTTCTTATTTTATCGTGGGTTACTATTTTTTCCGCGATAGTGGCATTGCGAGTTCCCGATCCGTATCTTTTTATATTTTTCTATCTTCTGTCTATTCCTGTGTTGCTCTATCTTTCACGCCGCTTCATTCTCCATTTTAGAGCGTTCAATGCTGAACATGAATATGTGTTTATTGCGCATGAATTTGAATGGAGATTCTTCCATGTGGTAGCCACGCTACTTTATGTTACCGTGATTATCACGCTCTTTCGTGAAGCATTTAAACTGGCTAATTATTATAAGTCTGAACTGCCAACTATTTTGCTCGCAGTTAATTTTATTGTGTTTCAAACAGCGCTCATGTTGCTGCTGACCAAAGATCTCATTCTCAATCTGATTCCAACAGGCAACACGCCATTTTGGCGAGATGTGTGCAGAATTCTGTGTGCATATATTGATCGTTACTTCTTGCTCATTCAGGTTGCAGCATTCGCCATTATCGTAATGAGCAATCCCTATGTTGGATTTGGCAAATTAGTGCTCTATGTTTTCCGTTCATTTGTGTTCACCACGTTATTAATTGCTTTTTGCTTCTGGCTTTATGGTCAATTCAAATCAGTTGCTTCGCGTGTTTTCTTCACCTCATCAGATGATGTTATCCATGAACGATTTACCAATGCAAAGACTTGGTTTGGGATTGTTGTTGTTGGCTCATTTGGTTTGTTTGCAACCATTGCTGGTTTTATCGCGGCACGTATTTGGGGCTGGGTGATCACCTCGCAAGATGTTGTTGATCTCATACAAGAGCCATTGATGTTCAAGGGGACACCGGAACCTATAACGCTTTTTTCTATTGTGAAAATAGGCCTCTTCATTGTTGGTGGTATTGCCCTCACATATATTTTGAATCGCTTTATACTTGATCGTCTCTTCGATCTCTTTGTGGTTGAAGCGGGCGTTCAGCATACGGTTACCAGTATTACGCGCTATTTGGTTGTGGGTATTGCAATATTAATTGGTTTTACCAGTGTGGGCCTTGGGCAACATATAGGTGTGCTACTCGCAGCATTAGTGTTCAGTATTGGTTGGGTTTTGAAAGATCCAATCAGCGATTTTGCGGCCTACTTTATTATTTTGGTGCAACGACCACTCAAGATTGGTGACTATGTTGAGCTCAACTCGGGTAAAATTGCCGGTGTGGTGCGTAAAATTACGCCGCGCTCAGTTGTATTGCGCCGAAAAAATAGTACCACGCTCATTATTCCAAACTCTTATACGATGAATCAGACGATTGAGAACTGGAACTATACGCGCAATTTTGTCGCATTCAATGATATCAGCATCACGGTGGAATATGCATCTGATCCAGATAAGGTTAAAGGTCTGTTGTATCAGGTAGTTGAAGAACATCAAAACGTATTGCGTAACCCAAAGCCGATTGTCCGTTTGGATGATTTTGGTACGTATGGCTACGTATTCTTAGTTCGTGGTTATATTAGTCCCGTGTATGTTTTAGAAATGTGGGATATTGCCAGTGATTTGCGTTTAGCAATGGTGAGACGTTTGCGTGAAAATGGTATCTTTGTGGCAATCCCGATTCGCAAGGTATACGCTGGCAAACCGGGATTAGAATATGGATACGATCCTGAGGACAAGAATCAGTAATTGAGACAAGAAGGCGGATCAATTAAAAAGGTCCGCCTTTTTTTTGTGAACGATTAAATAGAGTGCGTAGTTTTGTTTGGCAGTCTGCTTTGATAAATCCATATCCAATCATGAAGAGTGAACCAATGATGAGCAGGATATTTATTCCTTTGACTATCACACCAAGAGTGTGGAGCAGTAAGAGAATACCAGCTGCCATCAGAATGTAACCCTTGCCAGTTGGTGAAACATGTTTTACAAAATCAAAAGCCATTGCAGATCTCCTTTTTTATCTATGACCGATTTAGGCCATTTTATCTCATTGGTTTTTCCGTTGGCAAGAAAATTGGTCCAGAGATTTTCTAATTGACTTTAAAAACATATGCTCTAAAAATAATCCCCGGTTTTTGCCGGGGACTATTTTTATTTTCGTAATTTATATACCGTTGTGTCGGCCACTGCGAAAATTCTTTTCTCAGATAAAGCGCGCACTTCCTGATCTTTATTTCGCTCACCAAATGGCATCACTGATTCAGGTGTCCAGAGATTTTTGCTTGAGTCGAATTTATAGAGCATAGTTGGTTTATGCTTGAGACTGACAGCCGCCCATATTGCTCCGGTGTCTGTCACATCAGTCAGTACGTTTCTCGCTTGAGGTAATCCGTTACGAGTTTTCATAACCGATGTCCAATTTTTGCGCCATGAATTCCATTGCACTACTTGGCCCTCGGTAATCACATAAACGGTATTATTGGTATGCACACGTAGGGCAACATTCTTGGCATTCTCATCGATTGGCACAGCCTCTGTTCCAACGGCTGACCATAGATTTTTTTTAGGATCAAAGCGATAGAGACGTGGCTTTCTTGATTTAAATACGGCCAAACACCACGCTGTGCCATCGGTGGTAACATCAGTTATCAAATGCGCCGCGCGCTTTGGTAAGCCCGTGTTGCTTCCTGCAACTGTTTGCCACTGATTCCCGTCATCTAACCAACGATATGCACGTCCCTCACAGAGTGCATACAATGATCCATTGGGTTGTGTGCGAATTGTTTGTTTTTTTTCACTACCATCGAATGGCGATGCGGTGTGGGCGAGCCATATCCCTTTTTCTTTGTCATATTTAAAAATATAAGGTTTATGTTTGAACTTCACGAGTGTCCATATGTTATTTGCATCGCTTACATCTGTAACCATTTCGTAACGGCTTACATCTCCTAATCCTTGGCGCGTATCGACTAATTTTTTCCAATAGGTGTTGATCAACTCTAGGGGAGCTGCATGCAGCGATTGAAAGCTGACAATACTAATTAGTAATCCATACCGTAGATTCATCTGATTCTCCTTTTTTTAAATAAAAATCAAAACTCATAGTATGCGGCAAGCATGAGGCGGAAGTTGTTGACTGCATGTCCATTAATTACATTACCATTGCATGCAATTGTACCAAAACTTGCTCGTGTAAATTCAAATTCTCCTGCTATAACAAGGGGATCGATATACCAACGAACTCGTGGTGAGATACGAAACACATAATCAATATGTGGATCGCGCGCATAGATTGTTGATTCCACAGTGCCATCTGGATCGGTGATAGTTTGAATTATTGATTGGTGAGCACCTAGATTTTGTGTGACGCCAATAAATACAGCAGGCTCAACTGTTTTTTGTACAATAAATTCAGCCCAAAAAGATATATTTTTTAATGTGGCATATTTTCTAAAATCGGTTACCGGATCCACTGATTTCACCGCGTAGCCGCCAAGCATTAAATGGTCGGTTGTATTTTGACCGTAGAGCATCTCCATTTTGAATATGACGGGATCCCAATTGAGTTTTGTATAGAAAAGGGCGCACATGGATGAGATTGATTCGGTAGTTTTAATGCCTTTGTCTGTTTCTAGGCGCGGAATGAGGCGCTTATAATCTATGCCAATGCCAAACCGATGAGTGTTAATTTTTGTCCGTAGTTGCCAATGCAAGTTAGGAATGACGGAGTTCCTGAGATACTTTGAGCTTGGGCCATCGGGACCGAAACTTGTGGTCTCAAATTGTGTGATTGCAGCGCAGAGTATATCCACATTATCCCAATGCAATGTGCCGCGAATTTGTGGGCTGCGATTGAAGGCTGCGATTGGTACACCGGTATTATAGCCAACGGTTTCGGGACAACATTCTGTAACAAATAGAGGATCCCACGTATGGCCGGCCAGTAGAGAAAACTGTTTCCAATTAATTTCTCCATAGGCGTGACGAATGCGAAATGCGGTGACAGCTCTATCGAACCCAAAAAAGTCGGCTTCAAATACACCATGAGGTTCTCCATTCCACATATCGGAGCAGGTTGTCACTTCCCCGCGAAAACGTGTTTGAATAACAGACATAGAAAAGTGGCTAACGCTATTTGTATCGTTATTCAACACATCATAATTGGGAGCTTGTGGGTAGAAGAGAAATTGCCCTAGCCGTAGTGAAACAATTTGACGCGAGTCTGTATAATTCTCGTATTTAATGTAACCGGAAAGATCAATCTTAAAGATATCACGAACGGAAAATGTTTGAGCGTGTGCTACATCTGAATGCAAGGACGCAGCAAAACATACAATGAGAAGCGCCTTTTTCATTACCAATCTCTGTCACTTTTTTTACCCAGGGGGTTTGCTTGCAATAGGATAACTGTAGCGACTTGGACAATTATTGCAATCTTGTGTCATGCGGTGAGTTGTTCAAAAATAAGAGCAGAAAAAATTTGAGCGTGAGAGAGCAATGAGTACTGCACATTTTACTTCTGACTCAAAAATCCATTGAGCGGCCATGGCTGATTAAAATCAAGGTGATAATCGCTCAAGGGTTCGTGGTAGACAAGAAATTGAACGTCTTGAATCTTGATGCCATTCTCGCGCATAGTTTTGAGTATGCTTTCAATCAAGAGCCATTTTTGGTGCACGTTCGCATCTTTTGGCAGTGGATTATGATCGAAAGAAATATATGCTTGCATTCCTGAAGGCGTGAGCGCAACACTTTCAACACCAATTTTTTTCCGTAACAAATGTTCGTCATCGAGCACATTGAGTAGCGCAGTGATCAGCTGTGAAATATTATGTGCTACATCGTTTGACCACAATAGCGTGTGTGTTTCTTGATGCCACTTATTATGTTGCCAGAAAAAAAGTTTTGTTTCTTTTTTTCCTGTTTGCATGTTTTGTGCGGAGTATGAGGTGATTTTTAGCGGGCTGCGAATTACTATCCATTCATAATGCAGTGCGCATAGAAGCATGCCAAATCCGAATGCAAGCAGAGAGAGGATCGTATATTTTTTGCTATTCATGATATTCACGATAACACTCCATGCTGGCGCAAGGTGTGTATGATTGCGTGTGCAAGTGGCTCAGCATACGTTTGCCAATCGGCCTCATCTTTCAATTCCATTTCAAAGGCAATTGCTGGCGCGATGATACCAACGAGTGGTTTGAAGGGCAGTTTGTATGGCCCATGCACATCGAACAAGGTGGATTTCTCCAGCATTCGTTCCATATCGGCCGCTAAAGTTGCAGTGATTTTATTATTGAGCAGGTATGCCTGATCATAGGAAGGAAAAGACAAACCTGTTTGTGGCGCCACAAAATCATTTGCCTGTGCATAGCGATAAATCCACATTTTCGGACGAGCATTATTTGTGCGGCAAAAATGAAGGCTAATAAAAAGATCAATGTTCAATCGGTTGGCATAATTTGCATTTTGCAATTCAGGAACAAGTTCTGCCGGTGCGCGTGTGATCACCGTGGTGATTGCTGACGATTGTTGTTTGAGCAAGTGTGCGAGACGTTCAGCACACTGCATTGTGATGCCTCGTTCGAAATTGCTGCCAATTGTGCGTCCAGTCTGACGAGCATCGCCAGCTGGATCAATCATGATGGTAACGTTTTTTTGTGCTTTGCCAATCCAAGGGCGTGGCATGCTAGAAGCTGCGCACACAAGAAGGATCAGACATATATAGCGGTAGGTTAGCGACATTGCAAATCAGTGGTGAGAAATTGTTGTAAAAAGGTAGTGCGCACTAAGCTTTTATTATTACGCACTGCCATGCCAATAGCTTTTGATTGTCCGATAAATATACACAATTTTTTCGCACGCGTAATGGCGGTGTAGAGCAAATTGCGTTGCAACAGAGTGAAATGTTGCATGAAAATTGGCACAATCGCTGCATCGTATTCAGAACCTTGGCTCTTATGAATGGTGATTGCATAGGCCAATACAAGCTCATCAAGCTCAGTTGATTCATAATCCAGCAAACGATCAAAGAAATTAACTTTTATTTGTCGCTCTTCAACATCAACTTCTTCAATGGTGCCAATATCACCATTAAAAATGAGTTTGTCGTAGTTGTTGCGAATTTGCATCACACGGTCGCCAACCTTGAAGGTTGATCCATGCACCATAACTTTCTGTTGCGTGTCTTCTGGGTTAAGAATACGCTGCAGATCATCGTTTAATTTTTGTGTGCCGACTGCGCCACGATTCATAGGAACTAAAACGATCGAACGTTCTGGCTTGATGCCAAAGCGAGGCAATTTATTTTTCAAAATGTCTTCAAGATGCATCGGCACCTTCTCAGGTTCTTCTTCTTTAATGAACACAAAGTCGCGCCGTGCATCAGGCAAGAATGAAGTTGGAAATTCGCCACGATTGATGCGGTGCGCATTTTGAATAATCAAACTATCTTGTGCTTGTCTAAAAATTTCAGTCAACCGAACGCAGGGAACTGCGCCACTTGCGATAATATCATTCAAGAAATTACCAGCGCCAACTGATGGTAGCTGATCAATATCACCAATGAAAATAACGTGCGCATTGAGAGGGAGCGCTTTAACTACTGCATATGCCAAAAAAATATCGATCATTGAAGCTTCATCAATAATGAGAAAATCGATTGGCAATGCATTCTGTTCATTGCGTGCAAAATTCATGGCACTCACATCAAACTCAAGAAGGCGATGGAGTGTTTCTGCATTTCGGCCAGTGCTTTCGTTGATGCGTTTTGCCGCGCGTCCGGTTGGTGCGGCTAAGCGATAGCGATAATGAAATTGATCAAGAAAACCGAGCATCTTTTTGATGATGGTTGTTTTTCCCGTACCAGGACCACCAGTGATTACCGAAACTTTGTGTTGCAAGCAGGTCATAATTGCGCGTTGCTGATCTTCGTTGAGATCAATGCCATCTTTGCTTTCAACGCGAAGTGAACTATACACATCGTTTGCATTGATGGGATTCATGGGAGGATATTCGAGGAGCTTGAGCAGTTTCTGCGCAACGCCACGCTCAGCGGAATAATAACGGGTGAGTGCAACATAATGCTTGGCATCAGGGGGGGAAACAAGACGAATTTTATCTTGATTATAAAGATCGTGCAGCGCCAATTTGAGTTTGTGTATGATCTCGTCATTCATTTCTAGTTCAAGCAATTTGACTGCATCATCCTTGAGCGCTTGCACTTCATGATAGAGATGTCCATTGCTAACAATATCACCAAGCACAAAGAGTAATCCCGATGTTATGCGCTTGATGGAATCAAAAGCAAATCCCATGTTTTGTGCGATCTGATCAGCGATTTTAAATCCGATACCCCAAATATCATCAGCGAGACGGTAAGGGTTTTCAGTGAGCACTTCAATTGCTTGCGTGCCATATCTTTTATAAATCTTTGTTGCATACGTTGGCGAAATGCCTTTGTCTTGCAAAAAGACCATGATGTGGGAAATATCTTTTTGATCTTGCCAGCCAGCGATAATGCGCTCAACTCGTTTTGGTCCAATACCAGAAACATTATTGAGCAAGTGCGGTTGCTTATCGATAACATTTAAAACATCGGCACCGAATGCATCAACCAATTTGTCTGCATAGACAGGGCCGATACCCTTGATCAATCCTGATGCTAAATACCGTTTGATTCCAAGGATGCTGGTCGGCACACTTGCGGTGCATTGTTCCGCTTCAAATTGTTTGCCGAATTTTGGATGAGTCACCCAGGAGCCGACAAGCGTGACTTGCTCTCCCGGGTGAAGTTTTGGCACATACCCTTTGATGGTTGTGCTTTCTTTTTGGCGATTTTGCTGCAGGGTGAATACGGTAAAGCCGTTATCAGCATTTTGATAGACAATTTTATCAACAATACCAACTAACGTTTCCTTTAAATCCATAGCCCCCCGCTATACCTCAAAAAGTTGCAATAAGTTCTTTCACCTTATTTTCAGTAATATCATTCAATGCCAATTTGTCCAGATGATTCGCTTTAAAGTGCTTTAAAAATTCTTGTTCGTTCGCAAGTTTGATCTGAGCTTTTAGTGCATCAAGTACTGCTTTGAACTTTTTCCATTTTGCAAGACGTTCTTTAAATTGCGCTTGCGCCTTTGGACAGCTGTGGATTAAATCACTGAAAAAATTGAGCAAGTCAACACAAAATTGATCGAATGCTTGGAAGGTGGTCACTCTGTTATTAAATATAGCATCTTCAGTGTCGCCTTCTGATTGTGACCATTCGAGAAGCAAGCTATCAAGGCGCTCACGTTTTTCGCATGATTCTTCGATAAGCACAGTCATAATATTTTTTGAACCGCGTACTGCCGATTCAAATTCTTTTGATATTGCCAAGAAATCAGATTTAACCTGTGTGAGAATTCTTTGTAGTTCTTTATCCTGTTGAAGATTAAGTTCTACTTCAAGGTGCGCAAGTTCTCGCGTGCCATAGAGTTTACCGCGAAAAGAATAATTGCCGGTTGAGTTACCCTCTGCATCAGGAATACCAAAAAGTTTGATCACGCGTCCTTGAAACATACGGAGCATTTCAATGGTATCGGCTATGAAAAATTTTCCATCAGCCATCGAGAGAACTTTGGATTCAAGCTTTATTGGGCTTGCAATTATGTTGATTGCGAAAATACATAATCCGATAGCAATAAGAAATTTTTTCTTCATTGCAACTCCTTGAAAAAGTCATTAATGACTAAAAATGTGTTTCTACATTAAATGAAATGGTGTAATCATGGCCAACGCCAGAATCAAACAGCGTGTAATCTCCATTGAGAGAGATGAGCCAATCTCGTTTTGGCCGTTCCCATTCATATATGAATCCGCCCTGAATTTTTCCTTGATATGGTTGTGGCGATTTTGCAGCCTCAACGCGAAGGAACCCGATGATATCGGCTGGTGCATTAATTGAGTTCGCGCTAAATGATTCTTTCAATTGTATCCACGTGTCGCTTCCAATAAAGAAAGACCAATGGTTATTTTTCTGAAATACAAATCGACCTGTCCATCGGAATAATAATCCTGGCTGCACGCGAGTTTCAAGATATCGCGGATAGAAACGGTCAGTTAATTGTTGTTCTATAAATTCCAAATTATTGTCCGCTTGTGCAGGATCACAAAAGTCTCGTCCCGCAAAATTGTTGTAATCAATTGCTTGATCAAAAAACCGCTTGATAGTTCTGGGGAAGAAATATTCAATTGATCCACGGCCTAACCACCATACTTTTTCTGCCCATGCACTGTTCTTGAAGAAAACATCCATGCGTGTTTCTGTCCGGAACATTGGCCCAATGCCAAAAAAGTGATTTCCCAAAGATGTATCAAGAAGGGTAGCATTCATATGATCAATCGACCCAACAAGAAAATCCAACAAAGTGTCTAAGGCTTCTTGCGCGCCAGATGGAGTGGACGTCAGATCAAAAAGATTGTCCAAATCAATTTCGCCATTAATAATCGTATCAAGATTAAGTTCTGCAAATCTAAGATTCTGGACTGCCGTTTCTTTTTTAAAATAAGTTCCTTTTATTCCTTTTTTAAATGCGAAAGCCATAGGTATCGTTGCCATTCCGCCAAGGCGTATTCGGTATTTTTCTGCATTCATAATAATGGTATCAACTTCAAGGCGTGCATCGCCAAAACCAATCTGGTCGCTGACAAAATGTGCATCTTGAAAATCAGTGTTCCCCAGATCCGGATCAAGGCCGAATGCAGCAATGACGGCATCTTTTTCAGCTTCGGTTTGGAAATTTAAATTGCGTTCATGGTAGTAGAGTGGCAGGAGAAATCGCACCGTCAGCTGCTTCCAAAAGCATTCTCCGTGAAACATGAGACCGGTGCGGCGGTCTTCTACGGTCATATTTCTAAAGAGTTTAAGGAGTGCCTCGATATCAACTTCAAGGTCGAGTAGACCAAAAAGATCATTCAGCTCATTTTCAATCACGTCTAAAAAGTTGGGTTGCAGAATTCTCAGATAGGCTTGAAGGCCTGTTTTATCATCAGTAAATTTTGATTTGCTTGTTTTGTTCCAAAAAAGATGGCCACCGAGAGTCCATCTTGATGGAGGATATATAGTTGCCGGTTCAAAGACAGGCATGTCTAAAATATTACGTACATTAAGAGGATTAGTGCGTAGGAAAAAGTTTTGCTGCAAGAGTTCCATGTGCGTTCCAGCGCCAAGCTTGAGTACGTCCAGAATATCTTGCGGTGCAATGCGTGTCAGTGCAAGGGAAACATCTGTGGCATTGAGCATATCGCTCAAATCATCATCACCACTGAAAAGATCGAAATCATCAAAAATGCCTAAGAATCGAGCTTCGGATTCATGTTCAATTGCTCCCTGCGCGGGAGTGTTGAGTGCGAAACAAGAAAAAATAAAAATGTGAAAGAATTTTTTTTGGGGAATCATGATCTTCTTTTTTTTTAGGAGTCTGTTCAGGAGAAAAATTGAGAAACTGACCAATAAAACAGACTCTTTTATTATGCTTCTTTATAAAAAATGGGCAGATAAAGCCCGTATAATACATATCAGCCGTTCGATTTTTTTGCAAGAAAGGCTATTCTGAGGTTAGGTTAAAAACGGTTTTTTTAGGCACAGAAAGGTTTGTGGATGAACGTTGTTAATGGATTAGGGCCAAAATGTTTTATTGTTGAAGGCAACATTGGCGCTGGCAAATCCACATTTCTAAAAATTATTCAAAACAATCTCGATGTGCAGGTTGTTTTTGAGCCGCATGAAAAATGGCAAACAGTCGTGGATGGCCAGAACTTGCTTGATAAATTTTATAAAGATACCGCGCGTTGGGCATATACATTCCAATCATATGCATTTGTCACCCGTGTGATGGAACAAGAAGCACATGCGAAAGTGAATGCAACAGGTATTCAGGTTCTTGAGCGGTCAGTTTTTTCTGATCGCTATTGTTTTGCAAAAAATGCATTCGAACAAGGATTCATGTCTGCGCTTGAATGGAAATTGTATCAAGAATGGTTTTCTTGGTTAGTTGATAATTATGTACCAAAGCCAACCGGATTTATTTATTTACGCGGTGAGCCAGATGTGTGTCATAGCCGCTTGAAAAAGCGCAATCGATTCGAAGAAGAAGGCGTGCCCTTTGATTACTTAAATCGCTTGCATGAAAAGCATGATACATGGTTGTTGCAGAAAGAGGGTGTTGCAGGTTACCTAAAAGATGTGCCAGTATTGATTCTCGAATGCAATAATGATTTTGAAAATAGTGAAGCTGAACAGCAACGACATATAGAAAAAGTAGCGTCTTTTTTGTCAGAACATGCTATAAGACCACTTTACAAGGCGCGTCAATCATCGATGTCCTTGTAAAAAGATGAAAAAGTAGGCTAGAATAAGTTTAAAATAGCCATTTTATTTATGTTAACACTTTTTGAGTGAAAGGAGCCTGACGCTATGGAAGGACTTTTTTACGCGAAAGCAGCAGCCTTTTTTGGTGCAGCCCTTGCAATTGGCATTGGTAGTATCGGACCCGCGCTTGGGCAAGGTTTCATTGGAATGAAAGCATGTGAAAACATGGGCAAATATCCAGAGAGCGCAAAAACGGTTCGTACGGCAATGTTTTTGTCTATGGCCATTGTTGAAACAGCGCTCATTTATGCAACATTGATTGCATGTGCGTTAATTTATGTTGGCTACACGCTTTAAATAAAAATTCTGTCTTATGAATGTTAATGCCACTCTCATAGTTCAAGCAGGTAATTTTTTTTGTGCATATTTGATTCTGCGTTATTGGTTATTCAAGCCAACACTTGCTGCAATTAAGGAGCAAGAAGATCACGAAGAATCTATCACTATGCTCATTGAAAAAACCAGGCTCGCGGTGTTAAACAAAGCACAAGAACGTGACGATCTATGGGCAGCATGTTACAAACATTTTCAAAAACAAAGCCCTGCATCTGCAAATATGCAAGATGCAATTCTGCGCAATATCACTCCTGATCTCGAGCCAAACATCATCGCACAAGATGAAATGGATCGTTTGATTGATAAGGGAGCCAATCTTATTGCCACACGATTGGGAGGCCGGCAATGACTATTAATGGTGAAATCATAGCCATCATTTTCCGCCTCATAAATTTTTCTGCTCTGATTGCTCTGTGTGTTTACTTCTTTAAAAAATATGGACTCGAAGTGATTCGAGCAGATATGAGTGCCGAGCAAGAGCGCTTAGATGGTCTCAGGGCTCGGGCAGCAGAACTGCAGCAGGAGAAAAGAAATCTTGAAAAAGGCATCAAAGAAGATGCGCGAGCCTGCTCACTATTAAAAGAGAAAATCACGACCTGGCATATTGTGGCAGAATCAGAATCGGATGCCCATAGGGCAGACCGTGATAAGCGGATTGAGATTGTCAAAAAGCGTGCTGAACAACAGGCGCAGGCGATTGAGTTCTATCGCGCGCAGCGTATTATGGTGCCTGCAGCGCTGGAAAAAGCACGAACATTATTAGAGAGCAAGTTTGCAGCAAAAAATCGAGTGCATGATTATGTTCAGCAGGTGATTGCTACCATGGAGGAATCCGCATGAGCTTGTCGTTGCATGCTGACCTTTGTGAAAAATATGCACAGGCATATTTGAATGTTTTCGGTGCAGATCTGACACTTTTAGATGCTGAAAATTTTATGCGGGCCTACCAGTTCTTGCATGCTCATCACAAAATCACTTTTTTTTTGAAGCTATCTGCGCTCGACGATGAGACAAAAACTAAACAGATCACGCTCTTGTGCGAGAAATTTTCATTGCCCAAATCAGTTGATAATGTCATTCAACTCTTACTCGAGCATAAACGTGCCTCATTATTTGAACATATTCTCTACCGCATCAGTACTTTGTATAAAGAACGTGCCGGTATTCATGACTTTGTAATCAAAAGTGCAGTCGCATTAAGCGATCAAGAAAAAGATCAGATTCAAGAGTTGCTTGCACGCACGACTGGTCACGATAATATATATACATATCATGTTGATACGCGATTAATTGCGGGTGTTCGATTACAGAGCCATACGCTTTTGTGGGAACATTCCATTGCGCAGCAACTTCGGCAACTTGAGTTGTCTTTAGTAGCCAAAGGAAATTGATGAAAGCCAAAAATACGGATCTTGTTTCCTTGTTTGAGCAAGCGCTCAGTGGTGTTCCCGAACAAAAATTAGAAGAGATTGGAATAGTTGTACGCGTTGGCGATGGTATTTGTAAAATACATGGATTGGCCAATGCAGTATATGGCGAACTGATTAAGTTTGATGGTGGCAACCAGGGGATTGTCATGCAGCTAGACGAAGATTCAGTTTCAGTTTTCTTACTCGGACCAATACCCGTTGCAGAACTT
This sequence comes from Candidatus Babeliales bacterium, assembly GCA_020050795.1. GTDB lineage: Bacteria > Babelota > Babeliae > Babelales > Vermiphilaceae > JAGVKD01. Next base: position 32,743 of record JAGVKD010000013.1, on the reverse strand, counting down.
GAAATTGCCAAACGAACTGGTTCTGATTATAAAATTCCGGTAGGGGACAATCTTATTGGGCGTGTGATCAATGCGCTCGGTCATCCTATCGATGGGCTTGGAGAAATCGAAGCACAAGAATATCGCTCTATCGAAGCAACCATTCCCGGCATTATAGAACGTTCCCCCGTGAATGAATCATTGGAAACCGGAATTGTTGCGATTGATGCTTTGGTACCGATTGGTAAAGGGCAACGTGAATTGATCATTGGCAATCGCAACACCGGAAAAACAGCGATCGCTATCGATACTATTTTGCATCAACGTGGCAAAGAAGTGGTGTGCATTTATGTCGCGATTGGTCAGCGCCAAGCAAACTTATCACGCCTCATTCGCTTGCTCGATGAAAATGGTGCGCTGGATTATACAATTGTGCTTGCCGCAGAAGCGGGCGAAGCGGTCCTGAATCAATACATAGCACCGTATGCTGGTTGCACCATTGGCGAATATTTTAGAGATCAAGGCCACGATGTTTTGATCGTCTACGATGATTTGAGCAATCATTCAGTTGCGTTTCGTGAAATGTCGCTCTTGTTGCGCCGTTCACCAGGACGCGAAGCCTTTCCAGGTGATGTGTTTTATCTGCACTCTCGTTTGTTGGAGCGTGCGGGCAAATTGGCAAAAGGCGGTTCGATAACTGCGTTGCCGATTGTACAAATTCAAAGTGACGATATCACTGCCTACATTCCAACAAATCTTATTTCGATTACCGACGGACAAATTTTCCTTGATACAAAATCATTCAATCAGGGCGTGCGGCCAGCTATCAATGCGGAACTTTCCGTTTCGCGTGTGGGCGGTGCTGCGCAAACAAAGGCCATCAAGAAAATGACGCGTGCACTTCGTCTTGAATTGGCGCAGTATCATGAGTTGCTCGATTTTGCACAGTTTGGTACTGAGCTTGATGAGATTTCCAAACGGCGCTTGGCACGTGGTGCACGGGCGATAGAATTGCTCAAGCAACCGCAATATGTGACCTATTCGTTTGTGGATCAATCATTGATGCTCTTCTTGCTCAAAGAACACTTTTTGGACCATCAAGAAATTCGCTACACGAATCTTTTTGCAACGCAGTTTGTGAGCTATGTGCGTTCTGTCTACCCTGACTTGCACCGCACCATTGCGCAGACTGAAGAAATTAACGATACGACGTATGCAAAATTAATTGATATTGCTAAAGAGTTCGGCAAGCTATTTGCACCATCTGAAAACTAATACTAAAAAACCCACCTGAAATATGGTGGGTTTTTTAGTGCTAAAATTAATCAAATCAAATTCTATATTTTTTATAATCGCCTAACTAATATGCTTCTTCTTTTTCTTTGGGAGGTAGTTTTTTTTCTTCTTCTATTCTATTTAATATTCTCGTAGCACGAGTGTCATATTGCTCCAGGTTCTTTGGGGTATATGCTTCATCTCTTTTTACTATTTTTAAAAGGCAAATGCGATCTGGTGTTACGATGTAGAATAAACGATAATCGCCAATACGGATGCGCCGTATATTTTGCTTAGTGCCTTTAATTTGTTTTGAGTCAGAGCCAGAAGGATTTTCAGCCAACTCCTCCAGACTACTCTTTAATTTTTTTTGCAAGTTGGGCGCTATATCTTTCTCTACCCCAAACGGATCAAAAACTCTTCTTTTTGAGACAGTCGATTCTGCTTTCAGTTCTTCTTCTTTCTCCGTGTGCAGCTTTTTAAGTGCCATTTGTGCATCGGCAATGCGAGCCTGCAGCTCTGGGTCATCAATGTGTAATTCTTCGGCTTTTTTTAATGCTTCTTTTGCATTTCGTAAATAACTTGTGTGGCGCCTATTGTTTGAATAGTCTGCAAAGCTTTTATCAAATTCTGTAAGCAAGGATTTTACTTTTTCAGCATCAATCAGGGCAGAGATTTTGAATACGTTATCTTCTTCTAAATTACTTATTTGCTCTTCGCTAAGTTGTGTAGTTTGACTGGGTTGTTTATCCTCAGTTTCTACCGCCGGTAGTGGAGTTTCGACCGGTATCATTGCGACTGCTGTTGGTTGAGCTAATATGTCAGGAGCGGGAGCGATGGAAGACTCTTGGGATTGCACTTTTTTCGCTTTAGCTTTTATTTTTTTCTTTTTTTTATGTTTTTTTGCAGCAGCTACAGACTTAGCCCCTTTCGCAACAAGCTCAGTTGTTTTTTCAGCAACTATTGGTGAGGATTGCTTCTTTAATTTTGTTTCTATGTCCTTTTTGAGTTTCTCGTAATATGATTTGCGTGATGATGGGGCAGACTCTAGTGTGATTATTGTTTCGATGCAAAATAGTGTTTGTTTGAACTCTTTCTTTTGCTCATATATTTTTGCAAGGAGCATTAGAGCGGGAAGTTGCACTGAGCCATCAACTTTTTGGAATCCTGCTCTTTTCAAATGCTTCATAGCCAAATCGAATTGATTGTTTTTATAGTATTCAAGTCCTAAATCTAAATCGATTCTTGCAGCCCTAATTTTTGCACCTGTTGCCAGCCTTGGTGATAAATTATGTTGTTTTAAAACAAAATTTATCAAATCGTTTGCTTTAGTAAGGTCCTTTGGGCCTCCTAAACCTAAAAAAAACATTTCACTTAATGAAAAGGATGCAATTATTTGGATTGCAGGTTTGTTATAATTCTGTGTACATAGAAATAGACGCTTGCGCCGTCCAGAATAACCTTCAAATAATTCTTTATCATTAAATATATATTGAAATAGACGTTGATTTGGATTCCATTCAAAGAATTGTACTTCTACTATATCGCTACGATGTGTTTTTCTTGCAGCGTTTAGAACTAATACTTCTTCGTCATTAATTTTGCCGAAGGCATCCAGTGCCGTTGGTCCCCACAACCATGAGATAAGATCATTGGCTCCACAATAAACAGAGCTTAGAGCATTTTCTGCATCGCGTATCATAACTCGTGCAAGGATAAATTCGGTGCTATGTTTCTTAGCGAGATCGATGAGTTCGCTAAACTTTTTGCCGTTAAGTCGAGCGCTAAATTGCAAATCAAATAGCCTGCGCGATTTATCCCCAAACTCAATATCTGCAAGATCTTTAGATTGTAACTCTTTAAGAGCATCTGTAGCCATCACACCAATCTCGGGAATGTATTCTTCTAGCGCCCGCGCTCTTTCAAAAAATTCAATTGCCCTGGTGCGATCGCCTAAGTCCCTGTATATTGCTCCAAGATCGTATGCGCTGGCTGTTTGTAACTGCTGCAGTTCCTGTATATCCGATTTATATTCACTTGCGTTATAAACATCAGTGAAATATTCTAAAGCCTTTTTATTATCTTGTTCTACTCCCAAGGCATCTCGATATATTCTTCCAAGATAACTTGCTGCGAGAGCATATACTATGCGAGGAGCATCATTATTGGACACATGGAATAATTTTTTTGCTATATTATAGGCTTCATTGGCATACTTAAGCGCTTTTTGATGATCGATGTTTACCCCTAGACCTTTGAGAAAAATTAACGCCAGAGGCCTTGCTGCGGCCGCTCGTAAACCAGATTCCTGTTGACTATCTCTATATACCATTTCCAAGGAGTTTCGAGCTTCTATATACTTTCCATCGTTTAAATCGTGTAATCCCTGTATCAATTTTGAAGCCAGTGCATCCATTGGTATAGCAGCATTGTAAGTTAAGATACTCAACAAAAAGAACATTAAATTTTTACATGACATGGCACCACATCCCTTTTTTATTAATCTTAGTTGTTATTAAGATCATATTTATATTGATTTGAGCAATATTTTGCTCAACAAGAAGTTTTTAATACCATCCCAGCTCACAGGCATTTAGTGGATATCACCTTAATTGACATTGCCAAAGAGTTCGGCAAGCTGTTTGCACCATCTGAGAATTAATACTAAAAAAATAAGGACTTATACATTGTATGTGCTCAAATCATAACGCCATTAATAAAAATGTTCCGTATACATCTCTAGAGAATTTGTATGGAGATGATAACGTAGCATTGAATGAATTTTTTCCTTCGAATAGTTATATCAATTATGGTTATTATGAAGGAGAAATTGATCCACAGCATACAATAACTATTGCAGAACGAATTGCATCGCAAGCAGCTCTCTATGATTATATTTTTAACATAGTTAATCCGACGCCATCGGATACTATTTTAGAAGTTGGGTGTGGTCGCGGTGATGGGATCATTCGCTTATCGGAAAATTATAAAGTTAACGCTGTTAAGGGTTTGGATTTTCTTCATCAACAAATCTCAAGGGCGGAAACAAAGCATCAGACTGTTCTCGCTCATAATCAACATATTAGTTTCCACGAAGGATCAGCAGAGAATATGCCATTTGCGGCCAATTCTTTTTCAAAAATATATTCAGTGGAGGCGGCGCAACATTTTCAATCTTTAGCAACATTTGCTGATGAATGTTGGCGTGTTTTACAACCAGCGGGACAGGTTGTTGTGACTACTTTTTTTGCTCCCGATCGTTTGGCGGTACAAGGTTTGAAAATGCTTATGCCAAAGAATATTGGCACAGTAGATAGAGTGATGCCTGTAGAAGAAGTTTTAAAGGCGTTTCAGTCTGCGGGCTTTCATTGCACGGTTTCAAAAGAAATAGGGAAAAATGTATTTCCCTATTTTGATCAATGGCTATCTCAACAAAAGTTACAAGATTGGGCCCGCATGTGGGCAAAGGCATGGGAATGTGGATTCTTGGAATATTATGTTTTGAGTTTTGAAAAAAAGAATTAATTATTCCCAGCCGTGCTCAGAATAACTGATGTTTTTTTGGATACATTCAATCGCCTGTTTGTGCGCAGGAAGGATGTTTTCCGGTAGTTCGTTGAGTTTAAAAAATCTCATATCATCATGTTTATCGGGTTCATTGTTGTGCAGCGCGGGCATCTTGGAAATATCAACCTTAAAGCAGAGCGCAACGAGTTTTTCTTGCATTCCTTTGCGATGGAACGTGTGCACCAATTCAAAATCAGATTCGGGAATATCAAGTGCTACTTCTTCAAGCACTTCACGCTTGACGGCTTGCCGAGCAGTTTCTCCCGCTTCCACTTTGCCGCCAACCATACTATAGGAACCTTGACCAAAGCCTGGACCACAACGACGAACTAATAAAATTGTGTCGCCTATGCAAAGAAGCGCGATAGCAAAGAGAGTAACCATGAAATTCCTTTAACGTGCCTTAGTTGCTTTTAATAATGTAACGAGCACTTCATTAAGTTCAAATATCCTTTTTTGAATACCCCACGTTTTGAGCGAGTATTCATATTCTTTTTCACCAAATAAGTGAACGAGATCAGACTTGTTGGATTTTATTTTATCAATATTGTCCTGAGTGTATCCGATATAAAGTTCGTTCATAGGTGATGAAGAAATCTGATTAAAGCCGGCATCATGCAGATATTGAGTGTATTCTTGTGGTGTTGCCATCTTCAAATCTAATCCATCCACAACCATCATCTCAGTAATATTCGGGCCCAGCTCATGAGATTCTACCAACCAATCAAGAATAATAATTTGACCACCAGGTCTTAGTACTCTAAAGATTTCTTTGAGCAAAGAGGCTTTATCGGCGATGTGCAAGAATGCTTCTTTGGAAAAAACAATATCGAATGAATTGTCAGGATAAGGATAAGAGAAGCTATCAGCATTATGGTGAACGAATGTGACAGTGCCGATAAGTTTGTGATCACTTTTTCTATTATTGGCATCATCGACTAAGCGTTCTACCGGGTCAATACCAATGACATCGACCTTATATTTTTCTGCCAAATAAAAATCCACGCCACCAAGTCCTGATCCTATGTCCAAAAGTTTCTTACCATCTAAAATTTGCCCTTCAAACATGCGATCAACTGATTTAGTCCCACCTTGAGACAAAAAGTCTGATCCATACAAGAACTCAACCAGATCGGTGAACTCTTTTGAGTACTCAGTGTCCAATTGATTGGCATGGGCTTTGACACCCAATCCTAAAAACAACAATAATTTTTTATAGATTTGCATGATGCTTACTCCGGATTGGCTAGTTTTTCATAATAACTTCAAAAAGGTTCGCATTAGCTCCAATCTTGCCTTATTTTAGCCATTTTGACAAAAGGGGGTAGGGTATTTTATCAGGCTAGGGTAAAACTTTATTGTTTTGGCTAAAAAGATCCTAAACCATTGCGCTTTTGACCCATTTTTGTCTATAGTGAGGCTAGGTAGTAATGTTTCAACCATTCAAATCCCTTAGGAGGGAAAGATGAAGATCCAATCATTGCATAGGGTGCTTGTGATGTTAGCGATAGCTGCAGGGTTAAGCGCAACAATACAGGCGGATGAACGCCGAGGTCTTTTGGGCAGCGGTGGTCCATTGGGTACAGGACTAGGCGCGGACGAAGGTATATTGGGTACAGGGATAGCCAGAAGTCATCGTGACGACAAAAACACCGACAGAATGAACTCAGACAGAGATGAAAGTTCTAGACGTGCCAATCGTCGTCAAAACCGACGTAATGAAAACCGTCGTAATCAAAACGAAAACCGTAATTATAATCGGTAAGTCGTAATTTGGATGCTCGCTTGTTAGCGGCATTAGATCTATGAATTGAAAAGAAACCCAAATCTCGGAAAACGAGGTTTGGGTTTCTTATTTTTATTCATTTGAGAAATTGGCAGGACAGTCGGATTATTTTAGAACTTTTTTATTCAAGAATATCGGGTTATCAGAGATCCGGCAAATGCTATTTACTTAGATATTTAGCTCATTGCACGTTTTTTCAATAAAAGTATTTCATTGCACATTCGCACCAACATAGAAATAAATATATTCTTTATAATTAAATTTACAGAACTACCAGGTGACAGATGATCCAATTTTCTTTGCGGAGAGGTCATATTTGGATGCTCATATTTGCCTCCGGATACGTATGGACTAGTACATACCAACAAGTCCCAACTACCTAATGCATTCTGGATTCGAAGAATACTGAAATATAACTGACCCAATGAGAAAAGCAATTCGGGTGATTCAGATGAAGTAAGATACACTCCATCAAGCTGCCAATCATTTGGCAGCAATCCAAAAAAGATACTAAAATTAAGAGATGCATTAAGGGCCAAGATTCTAACTTTTCGCCCTTCACGCCAAGACGGAAATTCACAAGACCGTATCATCAAAGGTAATCTCATTGCATCTGCATAAAAACTTTCAACAAATATAGGCTTGATTATTTTTTGACTCGGTAAAAAAGGTTCATATTTTATAGAACGATAAGTCCCATCTAATAACTTAATATGGACTCTATCTTTATGCCATGTGATGTGTTTTAGTCGTGACGTTTTTTTATTTAGATTAATATTTAAAGGTTCGTTCAAAGCATCTTTTGGAAAATGAAGCAAATAACTCATTTCATTCTTGTGTTGTTTAATACTCAATGAACCCAATATATAATCCTCATTATTTATAGTAATAACAAGATGGTATGTTAACGCTCTATTAGACATAACTTTTCCGACGAGTAAATGCTGAAGTTTAGTGGTGTGCCCGGCTGGATTCGAACCAGCGACCTACGGATTAGAAGTCCGTCGCTCTATCCAACTGAGCTACGGGCACATTTGAAAAATTTAAAGATATCCCTAGTATAGGGAGAAATACGCCAAATCTCAACGGAGCCTATGAGATTTTCCTATTAATATAGTACCTGTCACTGGCTCATAGTCCAAAGTAGTCTGTCATGATAGAAAAAATAAAATCCAACTGGAAGTCTGGTCTCACTGTTGCGTTGATCGCCGTTCCTCTTTCAATCTCCCTGGCAGTGGCCTCGCGTATTTCTCCTTTGCAGGGCATCATAACGGGAGTGTGGGCAGGACTCATAGCATCTTTATTTGGCGGAAGTAATTTTAATATTGTGGGGCCAACAGGCGCATTGTCAGGCATTATAGCTTCATTTGTTTTAACGCAGGGTGCTGAATCGGTCAGTACGCTTGCTATCGTGACTGGTTTTATTATTCTGTGCGCCTATGTGTTACATTTTGAACGATATTTAGTTTTTATTCCCTCCAGCGTTATCCATGGATTCACTCTCGGCGTTGCACTTATCATTGGATTGAATCAGCTGAACTTTGCATTTGGGCTACAAGATTTGCCCGTGCATCATGAATTTTTGAGCAATGTCTGGGAGTCAGTTAAGCACCTTCAAAAATCCTCCTTGGCAGCATTTCTCGTTTTTATAACTTTTCTGAGTGCGCTTTTTATTATCAAAAAACTATTTAAGGCAGTGCCCGGTGTGGTGGTGCTTTCTCCGCTTGGCATTGTGTTTGGTTATCTGACGACTTCTTTTTTGAATCTGGAAACTCTAGGTAGCAGATATGGCGATATTAACGTTAAGCTTTTTCAGCTACCATCTCTCACCTTTTCTTCGAACTTATTTTCAACCGCATTCATTGTGGCGCTCGTTGCTATTTTAGAAACAATGCTCTCGGCAAAAATTGCGGACAATCTTACTAAAACAAAACATTCGGATAGTAAAGAATTGTTCGGATTGGCTTTGGCAAATCTTGCATCAGGATGCGCGGGAGGAATGCCAGCGACTGCGGCGCTTGCGCGGACAGTAGTTAATATCAAGTCCGGGGCGAATGATAGAGCCTCTGCAATGTTGAGCAGTATTTTAATGTTCTTCATCGCACTGCTTTGTCTCGTTTATTTTAAATTTATGCCGATGGCAGTTGTTGCGGCGATTTTGGTTAGCGTTGCGATTAATATGGTTGAAACAGATGATCTTGTCAGACTATTTACGCACAACAAATTCAACTTTGCAGTTGCGATCTTTGTAGCTGGCGTCACCTTATATCGAGATCCGATGGTGGGAATTTTGGGTGGGGCTGCGATTTCCTTATTATTTTTCATCAAAGATTTATCGCAGGGGTATCATGAGTTGGCGGTCAAATATCGCAAAACAGTCAAAGAGCCACTTTCCTTTAAGCAGTTAACTCATATTGCCAAAGATGCCGGGGTCTTGATTTATACCTTCAAAGGCAAGCTATCTTACATGAATAGCCAGGCACATGTTGTCCGTTTTGAATCAGACTTGCAGCACTATGGAACCATAATTTTGAACTTGCGAGAGGTCTATTTCATAGATATTGATGGGATTGATGCGCTCGATGAAATTATAGAAGTGGCACATAAGAAGCATAAAGAAATATATGTCACCGGCGTTAATCCCCTCATTGAAAGCCTACTCAAATCAGCTTCTAAGCAATTTCAGTCTTTGGAATCCAAACATATGGTCTTTGAAACGACCTCTCAGGCATTGAGCCATGTGGGTATTCAGCCGGAATAATATAAATGAACATATCTATTATTCCATCAATAAACTATTCTAAGTAGTATATAGGTAGGGCTTTAGAGCCCATTTGGGCATTGTTTATCCAATTTGAAATACCGTATGCTGAAAGTCAAACCATGGGAACTGAGATTTTTTATATGGTTTGGTGAGACAGTACTTTATGCTATAAAAATTTAAAAATTCATGTGGAGTTTTATGTCAAATTATTCTAATTCACGAAAAAGACCGGATCGAGATAATCGCTATAGAGATAGGGATGATCAGGGCGGCAAGAAAAGAAGTTCATCATTTTCAAAGCCCAAGCCAAAGGGCCCCTCATCTTCTCGAGGATCGGCTCCTCGTGGCCCAAGCACTCGTGGCGCACAGAGAAACGCACCCAAATTTGATCCTTCAATCTTCATGAAAAAAGTTGAAGAACAAACAGCGGCACAAGTCTTTGTTCCCAAGCACACTTTTTCTGATTTTTTGATTGTGGATCAATTGAAAAAAAATATCGCCAAAAAAGGGTATACCACCCCAACTCCAATCCAAGATCAAGCCATTCCGGCTATTTTGGAAGGGCGTGATGTCATCGGGACTGCAAACACAGGAACCGGTAAAACAGCAGCGTTCTTGATTCCTTTGATCAACAATGTGCTGACTAAAAAAACATCGCGTGTATTGATCATTGCACCAACCAGAGAGTTAGCGGATCAGATCCAAGCTGAGCTTAAATATTTTACGATCCAAACTGGTCTCACATCTGCATTGTGTATTGGTGGTTCAAATATTCATCTTCAGATGAAAGCATTAAGAAGCAATCCTGCATTTATTATCGGAACTCCAGGGCGATTGATCGATTTGGAAAACAATCAGATCATCAGTTTCAGTAATTATACATCTATTGTTTTGGATGAAGTTGATCGCATGCTCGATATGGGATTCATCAAAGATATTACCTATATCATTGATAGATTGCCGGAAAAGCGCCATTCATTGTTCTTCTCTGCAACGGTGTCTAAGGAAATGCAAACGGTAATGAGCCGCTTCTTGCGTAATCCAATTTCAATCAGTGTCAAAACAAGACAATCTGCTGAAAACGTCAATCAAGAAATAATCAAAGTTGGTTCAGCAAACAAGCTAGATATTCTGCATGATTTATTGATCAAGCCTGAATTTAAAAAAGTTCTTATCTTTTTGAGAACAAAACGCGCGGTTGATAAATTGGCTGGTTCACTAACCGACCGTGGATTCGTTGTTGGATTAACGCACGGTAACAGATCGCAAGCGCAAAGAAATAAAGCATTACTGTTATTCAAAGCGGGCAAAGTTAAAATTCTTTTGGCGACAGATGTTGTTGCGCGAGGAATTGATATTGATGACATATCACATGTGATCAATTATGATTTGCCGCAAACATATGAAGATTACATCCACAGAATTGGTAGAACAGGACGTGCTGACAAAATCGGTCAAGCAATCACTTTTGTTTAATCCTGAATTATTCCGCAGTAAATAATAATGCGCAGAAATAAACAGTTTCTGCGCACCCAATTGACGAACTGTATAAATTCTGAGATTATTATTCACAGACAAAAACAATCTGATCTTTTAGGGAAATAGGGTCTTTTCTGTTGAGTCACAATGTTACAAGTGTGTTTTACTAACAATAATAATCCTTTAGGGGACATTATGAATTCTTTCCGTTATGCATTGTTGTCAATTTCATTGCTTGCACTAAACGCAGTTGCAATGGAAGAAGAAACAGTTGTTATTGTGACAACTGATGTTCTTGGGCAAGTAGGCGAAATTCTCGTTGCTGAAAAAGCTGGCGAAGTTGTAGCTGAAGTTGCAGAAGTTGTTGTTGAACCTGTAATCAGTGCTTCAGTTGAAGCAGCTGTTGTTGCGGAACCGGCAAAATCTATTTTTGCTAAAACTTCAGACGTGTTCAAAAACGGATACAGCCGCAGCGCTGAATTTGTTTCTGGCACAGCGGAACAAACAAATGCGTTCCTAGGCAAAAGTGTTGATTTTGTTGTAGTAAAAACTGGCTACGGCGCTGAGCTTGTAGCAGCACACCCAGTAGCAGCAAAAGCTACTCTTGTTGCAGGCACAACTGCAGCAGTTGCAGGTGTTACTTACGGCACATACAAACTATACAGACACTTCGTTCCTGCACAAGCTGCGTAACGATTATTCGTTTGTATTAATTTAGAAAAAAATAAGAGGGCATCTTTTAGGAGGTGTCCTCTTTTATTTTTTGGGCTTTTTCGCAAGATTGTCCATGCCGCGCTTATTGACAGATTGTATATATTTTGAGACTATTGCTAGTGGACAAAGACAGTCTGATCGTTTAGGGAGATAGCGTCTTTTCTGTTGAGTCACAATTTTGAATATATGTTTCACTCACAATAATCCTTTTAGGGGACATTATGAATTCTTTTCGTTATGCATTGTTGTCACTTTCATTGCTTACGCTCAAAGCAGTTGCAATGGATGTTGAAGTAACTGAAGTAATTATTGAACCAGTTGCAAAGAGCGCAAAAGAACGTGCGGTAGAGGCGGCAAAATTCCTAGGCAAAACAGCAGGGAAAGCGACAAAGTCTGCAAAAGAACTTGCAGCAGAAGCTAAGAGCAAAGTGCAAGGAGCTGCGGTAGCTGCTATCAGCACTGCGAAAGAACTTAAAGGCGCGGCAGTAGATTCTTTTAAAGAAGCGAGCGCTCCTGTTGTTGAACCGGAACAATCTATTTTTGCTAAAACTTCAGATGTACTTTCTGATGTAGCAACACAAGCAAGTGATTTTCTTGGTAAAGGCGTTGATTTTGTTGTGGTAAAAACTGGCTATGGCGCTGAACTTGTAGCGGCGCATCCGGTAGCGGCAAAAGCGACTCTTGTCACTGGCGCAACTGCGGCAGCTGCAGGTCTTACTTATGGCACATACAAACTATACAGACACTTTGTTCCTGCTGCACAAGCTTCGTAACGATTATTCGTTTGTATTAATTTAGAAAAATAAAAGGGCGCCTATTTAAAGGTGCCCTCTTTTATTATCTAGTTTTTTATTATGGGGCCCCCACAACATCAGCTCAAAACCTGTCCGCCGGAGCTTGCCAAGCCGGAAGGCCTGGATAAGCGTAGGAGGATTATTTCATCGTTAGTTCTCTGAGTTCTTTAATCGCCTTCACCGGATCTCCTTGATGGAAGATTCCTGAGGCAATGGCAAGATCGTCCGCGCCGTGATCAACCAGCTTTTCAATATTGTGCTTATTGATTCCCCCATCGAGTCCGATAGTGAAATTGAGATCATTATCATCGCGGAACCGTAACAGGGGTTTGATCTTCTTGATAGTGCCTGGCAGAAAGGGCTGTCCAGAAAATCCTGGCTCAACAGACATGATCAACACCTGATCGACGAGCTCCAGGAGATCGAAAATGGATTCTACGTCCGTTTCGGGCTTGATGGCTATACTTGGCTTCCATTTATTCTCCACGATGCTCTCAATGAGATTTTTGGCGTTGTGGACCGCTTCTATATGGAAGGAGTAGATACTATCATCGGGTAGGTCTAATAATTCCACCCAGTCATCCGGATTATCGACCATCAAATGAACCCACAGAGGCAGATCGGTTGCATCGCCTATGGCATTAACAAACTGAGACCCCCAAGTGAGATTTGGAACAAAATGATTATCCATAATATCGATGTGGTATCCATCGCACAGTGGATCGAGGCTTTTGAGAACCTTTGCCAGATTTAATAAATCGGCGGAAATGAGAGACGGATAAATACGAGCCACGGAGCCTCCTTTTGTCCTGTCAATGCCCAGAAAGGCGGTTATCTTTATAGTAAGCATCTGATATACTAACTAATATTGGCTGCGTCGGCCAGCAAAAGCTCATCATTATCTAGATCGATTCAGGGGGATTTTTTCGCATGTTAACGCGCTTAAATATGCTTATTTTAATGCAATCCGACTTAGAAAAGGCGATTGATTTTTATAAAAAATTAGGTGGCTTAACGCTGAAATTTCACCTGAAAAACCAATGGGCGGAATTTGAGTTGGGCGACCTCAAAATTGGATTGTGCCCAACGGGTAAAGAACCGAAAGAAATAAGAACAGGTATTGTTCTTGAGATGGATGATGTCCGCGCATTCTATGAGAGCCATAAAGACGACCTCGATTTCATGGGGAACGTCATTGAAAAAGTTCATGGCATCATGGTGAGTATCAAGGATCCAGGTGGCAATATCATCGATCTTTATCAGCCAACTCCTGAAAAATTAGAAGAACTTATTCTCAAAGCAAAATCAGAGAAGCCCGGATCGGAAGAAGAAGAAGAGGGCGGCTGCGAGTCATGCGACTGCGGCGGCGATGAGGAAGATGAAGAAGCGGCTTGCTAAGGGCCAGCTTTACAGGGGTCCGCTCTGGGATGTGAGTGTGATTCTGTAAGATTACGTGCATTGAAATTTTTAGATTTTTAAGTAGACTGATAGTCAGTTAAACGAACGAAATTATTAAGTTTTATCGAAGTTTTTTGATGGTAGGAGAATTATAATGTTTGAAAAATTCAGACCCCTTGGTGACCGTATTTTGGTCAAACGTCTGGAAAGTGAAGCAAAAACGGCTTCTGGGATATTCATTCCTGATGCGGCTCAAGAAAAAACACAAACAGGGAAAGTTGTCTCTGTTGGTACTGGGCGCAGAGATGGGAATGGAATCGTGATTCCAGTTGCGGTCAAAGCGGGTGATGTGGTTTATTTTGGCAAATATGCTGGAACAGAAACTGACACTGCTCATTTGATCATTCGAGAAGATGATATTTTGGGTGTTGTTGAGCAATAACCTCAACCTCAGATTGAAAAAAATTAAGAATTAATAGAGAGACTCAAAGATTATGGCATCAAAAAGAATCGTTTTCGGTGCGGATGCACGCGAAAAAATCAGACGAGGCGTTGATACCCTCGCTGATGTAGTAAAAGTAACGCTTGGACCCAAAGGACGTAACGTTGTTTTTGAACGTCCATTCGGTTCGCCAACTATCACCAAGGATGGTGTAACGGTTGCGAAAGAAATCGAATTGCAGGACAAGCTTGAAAACATGGGCGCACAAATGGTGCGTGAAGTTGCAAGCAAGACTGCTGATGTTGCGGGTGATGGTACAACCACTGCCACAGTATTAGCGCAAGCGATTTTCCGCGAAGGTAACAAATATGTTACTGCCGGCGCAAATCCAATGGAACTCAAACGCGGAATCGAAAAAGCGGTTGAAGTGGTGGTTGATGAAATTCAAAAAGTCGCAAAACCAGTTAGCGGCAAAAAAGAAATCGAACAAGTTGCAACGATCTCTGCAAACTCTGATGCAAGCATCGGGGCATTGATTGCAGAAGCGATGGAACGTGTTGGTCGCGATGGCGTGATCACCGTTGAAGAAGCAAAAGGCATGAAGGATGAGTTGGACGCGGTTGAAGGAATGCAATTCGACCGTGGCTACCTGTCGCCTTATTTTGTGAATTCTCCGGAAAAAATGGAATGTGTTCTTGAGCATGTTCGCATTTTGATTTTTGAAAAGAAAATCAACAACATGAAATCTATCCTGCCAATACTTGAGCAATCAGTTAAAACAGGCAGTCCGTTATTGATTATTGCAGAAGATATTGAAGGCGAAGCGCTTGCAACATTGGTTGTGAACAAAATGCGCGGTACTCTCAACATTGCTGCTGTGAAGGCGCCAGGTTTTGGTGACCGTCGCAAATCAATGCTGGAAGATATCGCTATCGTCACTGGTGGTCAGATGATCTCTGAAGATCTTGGGCTCAAGCTAGAAAATATTACGCTTGATGATCTTGGTTTTGCTAAAAAAGTGATTATCACAAAAGAAACCACGACGATCGTTGAAGGCCAAGGCTCACAAGATGAGATCAAAGGCCGTGTTGCACAAATCAGAATGCAAATCGCAAACACGACATCTGATTATGACGCTGAGAAATTGCAAGAACGTTTGGCGAAATTAGCCGGCGGTGTTGCAGTAATCAAAGTTGGTGCAGCAACTGAAACTGAAATGAAAGAAAAGAAAGACCGTATCGACGACGCATTGCATGCAACGCGCGCAGCGGTTGAAGAAGGTATCGTTGCGGGTGGTGGTGTTGCACTTATTCGCGCTCAAAAAGCAGTTGAAAAAATGTTGCTTGATGGCGACATGCAGCTTGGTGTGCACATTGTACGCCGTGCGCTTGAAGAGCCATTGCGCATTATCGCATCAAATGCAGGCCATGATGCCGCAGTGATCGTCAACGCAGTGAAGAATTATAGCAACAGCAACATGGGCTTTGATGCCAAAAATGGTGAGTATGTTGATATGTTCGAAGCTGGTATTATCGATCCTGCAAAAGTGACTCGCTCAGCGATTCAACACGCAGCTTCGATTGCTGGTTTGTTACTGACAACTGAAGCAACTATTTGTGACATTGCTGATGATAAAAAATCGTCTGCTACTCCAGGAATGCCTGGTGGTATGGGCGGCATGGGTGGCATGTATTAATTCCTGAAATTAGTTTTGGGATTGATTAGTGAATTGAAATTGGGTGTCGTCTAAAAACGGCGCCCAATTTTTCAGGGACGTTATGTTGAACTATTGGATGCTTTTACCATATCTCATTTATGTGGATGCTCAAATTGGAGTTGGAGAGCGTTTGGGTGATCATTGTCTGATGATCGCAACTCAAAGTTCTGCTCGTTTAATCAATAGAGTGTGTCATACTCCGGGATTGCAAGAAGCCGACATTCAGAGAGTTAAGCAATTCTTTGGAGAAAAAAAGTTTAGTTGGTACGTGGAATCTAGAGATGTTGAATCACGATTAATACTTGAAAAGCATGGTTTAGAAAAGCAGACAATGCATCCAGCAATGAGTTGTGATTTGAGTACCTTTGAAGCCCGCATTTCTGATACTGACATGCGCATAGATAAGATTGCGCTTGATGGGGCGCAGTTAGAAACATGGATTTCAGTTGCGGCACACGCTTTTAGTTTTGATCGAGATGATTTTGGTCAAGCCATTCGTTTTTTAATAGACAACATTCATCTAGGGTATGTGGATCTTTATTTGGGCTATTGTGATGGTGAACCAATGGCCACAGGAATGCTAATCAAGCATAAGGATGAGGTAGCGACAGTTCACTGGATTTCAACATCACCAACTTTTAGAAAAAGAGGGTTTGGATCTGTTATTTCAGCGAGATTGTTGTCTGATGCAAAAAACGCGAACTTTAAAATAGCATTGCTCATTGCCTCTGTGCTTGGAAAACCTGTATATGAGAGCCTTGGATTTCACGAATATGCTCAGTATGATGTCTACGGCAATTAGTGTGATTTGAAAGAGGCAGGAGTTATTGCTTTGGTTAATATGAAATATCTTAATAATTTATTTTTAATTTCCCTTGGTTTTTTCTGCATATCATCAATTACCTGCACATCTCATTTACCCCACAAGGGGGCTGAGCTAGAATTGGGTAAAAAAGGATTGGAGCAACCCATGCAAACAGTAGCCCAACAATTCGAAAATGACCTAGTCAAAAGAGCATCACATTTATTTTCTTATAGTCTTGGCACAAAAGTGCTTGTTATCGATGGCGATTCGCTCAAAGAGGGCGTCACGATTTCTCTCCATGGTTCAGGTGCCAATAAAGATCTTGGTCGCATGCTGAAAGACCGTCGCTTACTACGCGGCCCGGTTATCACTTTTAATTTTCCCGATCACGATATTCCCGATTGGAACACCTATGACTTTACACAAAGTGCGTTTGGGACCATCAATGAGCTCCTGCCGCCACTTTTTCTGATGAAGCAGTGCCTAGACCATGGTATTGAAAAAATTAGCTTATATGGCTTTTCTGCTGGCGGTGGTGTGACGGTGAATCTCTTGGCGGTGCTCAATAGCGATAAGTATGCCCATGAGCTGGAAAGAATCGGCATTACCTATAACGATCGGGGTCTGATTCTCGAGGCTGTGCGTAAAGGTTTAGTGATTCTTGATTGCCCACTCAAATCGGCCGATGAGATTATTGCAGCCCGTGGACCAGAGAAGGGATTGGTTGTTTGTGATCAGCACTATAGGCTGAATGAGATGCGGCCGATTGATCGCCTTGATGGCCTGGAAGGGTTAGATTTGAATGTTTTGCTCTACTTCGAGCAGAATGATGAGGTTCTCTCAAATCGGGATGATCAGCTCTATATAGACCGTCTCAAGACCTACAATGCTGGGGGCATCACCACAATCTTGACTGGATCTACCGGTGGGCACAACTCGCTTTCGCGGCCATTGTGGAATGCGTATGAAAAGCTATTTACCCATAAGGCTGACTAGCTTCCCGTATGGACCATTAGAATTCTTGGCCGCAATATTAATTGGCAATTCTTTTCCACTTGCAAAAATGGCGCTTTAGCGCTAAGATAAAGCATAAGGGTGGGGTCTTTACTAACGACATATCTACTGAAAAGATCCTAATCTGAGCCGATGACACATTTTTACAGAATTCATTAATTAGATGTAGGGGATATGGAGTTTAAAGATTTAGGTATGAACGCATCATTGCTTGATGCAATCAGTTCGCTCGGTTTTATCAAACCAACCGAAATTCAAGAAAAAGCAATTCCAGTATTAATCGAGAAAAAAACTGACTTTATTGGTCTGGCCCAAACGGGTACCGGTAAGACAGCTGCTTTTGGTTTGCCATTGTTGGAGCGTATCGACGTTGCCAATATCAAACCACAAGGGTTGATTATCTGTCCAACGCGCGAATTGTGCTTGCAGATCACGACTGAGTTGGAAAAGTATGCTAAGAACATGCGCGGCTTGCGTGTGGTTGCAGTATACGGTGGTGCTGATATTCAGCGCCAAATGCGTTCACTCCAAAAGGGTGCGCATATTGTGGTTGCAACACCTGGTCGTATCATCGATCATTTGCAGCGCAAAACTATCAATTTGAATAACGTTTCTATCGTGGTACTAGATGAAGCTGATGAAATGCTCAAAATGGGCTTTCAAGAAGACATCGACAAAATTTTGAATCATGTACCAGCTGAACGTAATACGTGGCTCTTCTCGGCTACTATGTTGCCAGAAGTTGCTAACATTGCAAAAAACTATATGAAAGACCCATTGCGTGTCACTGTTGGAACAAAAAACAGTGGTGCACGTAATATTGAGCATCAATATTGCTTGCTCAAAGAGCGTGACAAATATATGGCACTACGCACCTTAATTGATGCGTTTCCAGAAATGTTTGGTATCGTCTTTTGCCGCACACGTCGTGATGCAAAAGAAGTTGCGAGCGATTTGCTTCGTGATGGTTACGATGCTGATGCACTCCATGGTGATTTGTCTCAAGGTCAACGTGATGTAGTCATGAATAAGTTCCGCGATAAACACTTGCAAGTTCTTGTCGCAACAGATGTGGCTGCTCGTGGTATCGACGTAAGCGACGTGACCCATGTGTTTCATTATCATCTTCCTGATGATATCGAAATGTATACCCATCGTAGCGGACGAACTGCTCGTGCAGGAAAATCGGGTATGTCGATCATTCTTGCAAATATGAAAGAAGCTCGCAGAATCCGTTATATGGAAACATCGCTGGGCGCTAAAATTGAATTGATTAAAGTACCAAGCTCGCAAGAAGTGCGTCGTCGAAAATTGGCCCACTTTGTTGAACAAATTAAAGAAACTCCTCAGGACTCTGAATTTGTGCAACTCGTTCTGCCAGAAGTGATGGAATCGCTCGCTAACGTTTCGAAAGAAGACGTGGTTAAGCGCTTGCTCGCTCTTGAGTGTGAACAGCTTCTTGGTCGCTATAAAAAAGATGTTGATTTCAACATCGATCCATCTGACTCTCGCGGCTCATTCTCAAACAGAAATGAAGCTCGCTTATTCATTAACTTGGGTACTATGGATGGCTTGGACAGCGAATTGTTAACAACATTGGTTGTTAATGAAACAGGTCTGACTCGTTCTTCAGTATTCGATCTTAATGTTAAAGATAAATTCAGCTTCTTTAACGCCACAGATGTACCAGTAGCGCAACAAATTGTTAAAGCCTTACTTGATACACAGTTCAATGGTCGCCGTGTGCGTATTGAATTGGCAGGCAGCTCTCCTGAAAAACGTAACAGTGGTTATGGAGATCGCCGTGGTGGCAATGGTGGCGGTAGAGAGTATCGTGGTGGTAATGGCGGTGGCCGAAGCTATAATGGTGGCGGTAGAGATTTTCGTCGTCAACGCTAATTAAGCGTTCTAATCTCTTCACGTATCCATTCGTGCTCATCACTGGTTTCTAAATACACATATTTTGCTAGACTGTGGTGCTTTTGATCATAGGTAAGACGCAATCCTTTGATATCAACATCGTTGAAGGATTCAAGTTTTGCTTTCACTGATTCCATTGTTATTGGCCCATCAATCATCTTGAGTGCTTCAATTAAAATACTTGTAGCTATATAGGCTTCTAGAGAGAAGACGCTGTAGCTATAGGTATTTTTTTGCATTTCTGTTCGATATTCTTCAACAATTTCGAGTTTGCTGGTCCGAGGATTGGGGACCACAGCTCCAAAGGTGACCGGGATGCCATGTTTTTTAATAAACTGGCGGAATGATTCTTCTCCAAGAAAGCTAATTCCAAATAAATCTTTATTTACAATTTGATCAACGCCCAATTGGCGAATCAGTTCTTGTGTTGGTTGAGCAGTAGAAAAGAGGCCCAATGCTTCGCTTTGTGCTTCTTTAATTTTTTTTGCTTGTTCCTTCAAGTCTGCACTTCCACGGACATATGGAATATCGGTCCATCCTTTTATATCAAGTTTTTCTAGAGAATTGTGGGCAGTATCAAGAGGGCTAATTCCATAAGAATCATTCTGATAGAAAAAGGCAAAACTGCGATCGCCCCTATCTGTATAGATATAATTTATGAGTGCATGGACTTCATCAGAATAATTAGCGCGATAGTTGATTATTCCTTTCGAGTCTGCCGTGTAGAAAAGAGGGTTGCCCGTTATGGGAAAAAGTGCAAGCAATTTCCCTTCTTTAATTAAATCAATATAGGCGGATAATGTTGGTGTGCCAATTTGTAGCAGTGTGATATTTATGCCGCGATCAATAAATTCCAGAATGTTTTTTCGTGTTTTTGAGGGCGTGTAGTCATCATTTTTAACCACAACACGAAGAAGTTGTCCGTTAATGCCGCCTTGTTCACTATTTTCTTTGTTAATTCGTGTCATTAATCCCTGTTTGGCATTTTTGCCCATTACAGGAACGCCTTGTACGAGGGACATGCTTGATCCTAATATGATGTTTGGTTTTCCCGAATAGCTTCTTGGATCTTTTGCAGGCATGCCGGACATTATATTAAGGGGTTCCTGCACCATAAAGTTATCTTTTGTGCGCACATCACGGTTAATCAGAGTGATGGTACTTTTTTCTATTGGCGTTGCCACTTGGATTGAGGCAAAAGAATCATAAAAAAAATTAGTATAATTTTGATATACCTGAGTTGGGGAAGAAAATACACCCCAAGTTATCGAGCCTAAATCTTGCTCGAGTAGAATAAGTCCATCTTTGACCAGCTCCATTTCTTTCCAATTTTCTGTGGTGATGAGCGCGACAACATCAATATGTTCAGGACAAGGAGCTTCTTGTTTGATGTCATAAAAGGAAAGACCTGGTTTAGTGTCAGTAAAGAATGTGCCGCATTTTTGTTCGTCTATCGTGTCTGATGTTCGAGAAAAATGGGAAATACGAATAACATTTGTTGGATGATTCGGATTGCTCAAATAGACAGCAAAAGGAAGTGTTGCAAAAAAAGCATCAATTTCTTTACCCAGAGGAATCTGTTCGTTGCTAAGGTGTTTTGCTCGAATACGCAGTTCTTGTTTAAGAGAAAAATTTCTCCAATATCCTTTATATTCATGAGCACCACATATATAAAAGACCTTATCGGGATTTTTTTGTATCAAGGTTAAAATAAGAATGAGCATTTCCATATTGTAGGGAGATCGATTGACGAGGTCCCCATTAAATACGAAATAATTATCAGGCTTAATGATTTCCAAGTTTTCATTGATAATTTTCTCTTCATGTAACCAGGCCAAGCAGCGAATGACTGAATGAAATGCGGCATGCACATCCCCCCAAACAAAAACACGAGCTGTGTCTGAATTAATTTTAACAATTTTTTCTTGAGCGAGTTCAGCTGGCTGTAGTGGGGCAAGGTATTTGGTGAGTTTTTTTTGCAATTTTAGGGAAACAGTTCGTTTTATATCGGTATTAATTGCTTGGGTTATAAGAGATGGGGCTATGGTTGCCAGATAGTTAGTGAGTTTTGCTTGTAGGTTGCGAGCAATATCTCTTTTGTTCATAAAATAACGAAGTATTGAGGGTGTCACCCGAGTAATTTTGTTGTGATATGAAGAATAATCGGGATTCACCCAATCGATGTTGCCTGTTGGATATTCTTGGTATTCTATCGCATATTTTTGCAATTCTGAGAGTGTGCTAAAAGCGGTACAATCATTATATGTAATGCACAAAATACCTATGAGCAAGAATAAGGCTTTTTTAACTATGTTCACGGTAACCTCTAGAATTAATAAAGAAATAGGTAGGCAACGAAGGCTACAACCACTAGGTGAATGCATGCAATAGCAATTTTGAGATGTAGTGTCGTCAGTAAAGTGGAATATTCATTTATCATGTTGAGCAAAAATACGGCTAGTACGCCCCCAAGAAAAATAAAAAAGTAATAATCAGAAAACATGAAATAACCAACATCAGGTGACATTCGGTCAATAACAAAGCGATATGAAATGAGCGCAGTAACGGCGACTATTGCGAGAGATATATTAGATTCTTTTATACATAAGCTAAAGAAGCTGATATAAAATATGAGCAAAAGAGGAAGTATAATTGTGAGAAAATGCCGAATGCCATATCGTTCATAATCAATTGCAAAGAGTACGGCCGGATAATTACGGGTTGTGCGAGGATCATTTTCACTAATTTTTGCTTGAGAAAATCCTGGTTCCACTTGTTGATTTACTTCATTCCAACCGACATCAGCAACATTCTTTTTCGTTATAAAATCGCTAATCGAAGCATCAAAAATTATTTCTCCGATGGCAATAAATGGATGAGCTAGCATGAGATAAACGCGATGATCATCGAGAGGGAAAAAGGAATGATCAAGAGGGGCGGTGAATTGTACTTTCACCAGATAGCGCACTAAAATTTTATCATCAATTAATTGAATATCTGGCTCTGATCTCTTTAAAACTTCTCCGCGACTAAATCTGAATTGTTCGAGAGTATCGAGAGAGATGATGCCGGGTGTGAATTGAAACCAGACGATTCCATTAAAAGTGAATTTGTTTTCAGTCATGTTGAATACTTCAAAATCACCGATCTCAAGACCAACTCTAATAACTGATGCAAATCCTCCCGATTCGGCATAGATCTGTGGTGTGACAGTGCGGATATTGGGCCGTGCATCTAAGAAATGAAAAATATTAAACTGTTTGTAGAAAGCAAGACTTAAACAGGTAAAACTTATGATGATTAAAATAGTTTGATATAGCGGACTGACGACTAGCGGGCGAGTTTCTTGCGTTGATTTGGTTGGCATAGACGATCCTCATTACTACTTAATTTTCTCTCTCCACCATAGTCAGGTCTGTTATCTAAAGTCAAATGAGTTATTGCGGACTTGATTTTTAGCATGAAGCCATACTAAAGTTATGCAAGTTGTTTTGTTTTTTGTAAAAAGGAATGAGAATGGGAATCGTTCAAATAGTTATTATTGTTTTAGTGGTACTCTTAGTGCTCGGTTTGGTTCGCATCTTTTAGCATGATTGTATGCTAAAGTTATCCTGTTTGATTTAAAAGAAGGAATGAGAATGGACAAGGGAATGCTCAAATATGTTATCGTGATTGCAGTAGTGCTTGTAGTGCTTGGGATGATTGGCTGGCGTATGAAGAATAAAGTTGAAGATTATGCAGCGTCTATGCCGCAAGAAGAAATGGTAACTGAAACTATGACCGTTGAAGAAGCGCCTATGATGTCAGAACCTGCGATATCTGAAGGGATGACAGAAGACTAAACTAATTTTAATTGAGAAAAAGTCTATGGGCTTGCGGTAAAAACCGGGGCCCATTTTCAATTCTTCCACCAATGCAGTTCATGTAGGTATTCTAACTCAAGTAGTTTGGTTATTCTTTGTTCCTAAAAAAGGAGATAGCGATGGAAGAGAAAATGTTTAAATGGGTTGTGCTCGCGGTAGCAATAGTTCTTCTTTGTGTGGTTGGTTGGTATGTTACCACGCAAGTTGATCGTTATGCAGGCGCTATGAAGCAAAAAGCAATGTCAGAGGGAGCAATGGGGGCTGTCCGAGGCGTGCTGCCTTTTGGGCAATTCGGCAAAGGTAGTTAAATTTGCATTGAATAAAAAAGGGGCTTGCGGTAGAAATATCGCGAGCCCTTTTTTATTCCTCAACAACTTTTAAGGTTTCCTAAGCCATCCTTTTCGTTTCTTGACAATGAGATCTCCATTTTTTTAGTTTCAACGATGAGTTAGGAACTGTGAAGGGTTTTGGGGAAGGGGACGTCGCATGAATTTCTCATTTGCGCGTATTGCGCGTCTTGTTTCTGGTACGGCCATTTTGGGCGTTGCCAGTTTTTTTATTTTAAATCAGATTCAAAAATGGGCATTGATTAAAGAAAATCAGCAAGAAGCAGTTTATGCTCATCAGGATGCACGGGAACTTGTTGCGCTTGGCTTTTCTGAAAATGATGAATTGATCGATCTTATGCATGAACGGAAAAAACTTTTTGAAGACCGAGCCGATACAATAGGCAAGCGGCGATTGGTTCTCTACGGTCAGCATGGAAATTCCAATGAAGAAAAAGAGCTTGCACAGCTGATTGAAATCAATAAAAAAATGCTTCGTAGCTATGTGCGTGATTTGCAAGATTATCGCAAGCTGGGCGTTCCAAATGATAATCATATTGTACGCTTTGCACAGAAAAAAATTGTTCGCCTGACGTTTGTTTTGGCTGAACTGGAGCGGCAGCAACTTTCTGTCCAAGATGGTGTTGCTCATTCTGCCGAACACATGAAGCGGTTGAAAAAATTAGTTGCCACTAATCGCAAATCATTGAAGAACTATCAAAAAGAACTTTCTGGATTCCGTAACGACGGCATGAAGCTTGATGATCCGAAAATGGCTTTCCTGAAAACTCAGCTCACCGACCAATTGCGTTCGATGAATGAGTTGGAACGCATGTTAGCGCAAAGTTAATTTTAGAAGGTCGCGCCGAACTTGCACCAAGCACCAAGATTTTGTAGCGAAGCATTTTTGCGTATGAATTCACCAAAGATTCCGAATCCTAAGAAGGCGTCAACTTTTTCACCAAAATAGATTTTACCTGCTGCAAAATGAACCGCATTGGTTTGGGCGCTGGTAGCCATACCTGATTTAACATCGATTATGGTTGAGAAACCTGCTGCCAAATCAAGTGGCTCTTCTACAAGCGGGATGAAGGTTACATCATCGGGAGCTTGTTGCGCGATAGTACTTTGACTCGCCGTGGTGTTTGGAGTGGATCCTGCGATGCCAAATTCAGAGAAACAAACTCCTGTAGGAGATTCAAACGGATCTTTGAAGTGAATTTGCTCATCGCCATGTCCCCATGCATCATATCCTAATTCAAATTCCCATCCATTCGTGATAATGCGCCAGCCCATTGAAAAATCGACCACCGCATACGGTTTGACGGACACTTCGTGTGTCAGGACGTTCACCCCAGGAACAAATGATTGGGTGCCGTTTTTAGTATTGTAGAGCATGAAACGGCTCCACGGTTTTTCACAAAGATCAAAGGTACGATGCATTTTTCGCGAGAGCAAATATATAGCGTCGAGACTTGCAAAGAACGTCCATGCAAGTGTTTCTGGATCACGGTTGAGAAGAATCTGGAATTGTGCGCCACCGCCAAATCCGGGAAAGCCTCCATGGCCAACGACGGGAGAAAATAGAAATTCTGCATCAGGCTTGTTGCCAGTTGGCAGTACTAAGGATGAGTAGGAAATAATTTGAAAGTAGTCGCTATTTAAAAACGTGGTTCCAAAATTGAGGCGTATTTCTCCGGCGCCAACTTTGGTTTTGGAGCGCCCAAATTTATCATATTGCCATTCAGGATTAGAAAATGCTTCGAGTAAATTGCGTGGAAATTCAGTGCCAGGGTTGACCACATCAAATTGGCGGAATCGCAAATTGTTCTCAACTGCCAACACGGGAATACTCATGCTGACCCAAGATGATTGCAGGAAGGACCAATCGACGAATCGCTTCAAATCCTGATGATATTCTAATGAAGCACCAAATTGTCTCTGCTTGGGAGCCATGGACAATTGACCATGAAAATTACTCGGCAATCCAATCCACTCTGCGCGAATATCTCGGGTTTTCAACTCACTGGTGTTAGCATCACCAGAAACAAGCAAACAATTTTTGCCATTGATTAAGAAGTAGCGTGCAGTTTTAGCAAGTGAAATTGATTTTTGGTAAAACGGAATAACTTGTATGCCACCAAGAACATCGCCTTTTTTTGAATAGACAATGTCATGCCAAAGGTGTTGTTGCATATTTACATGATAAAAAGCCGGGCGTGTGTACATATACGAATGTCCAAACACTTCCCCTTCATAAGAAAACAACGAATTTGCTATACCGACGAGTGCAATAACCAGCAGTAATTTTTTCATGAGATACGTCCTTTTTTTCTGTCTGCAATGGACCCACTAAGATTAGGATAGCTTCATGTTAAACGCAACAGATTTTCATGTGTGGGCGGACTGGGGGTTAGTTCCTTGGTATCTTTAATTAAAAAACGGTATCCTTTTTTTAGTTTTATAACAAAAGGAAAATTTAGATGAAAAGATGCCTTCTGATAGTGTGCCTAGCGCTTTATGGAATGGTGTCGCATCCCCTTTGCGCGATGGAACAGGAGAAAGAACCTTCCTCTTCGATTGAAGACCTATTCAAAAAGATGAGGGACTTTAATGTGTGGCAACCAGATGAGGTAAAAAAAACAAAAATTAAAAATGATACGGTTATCTTTGAGGATTATGTGCCCGAAGAGGTTTCTTATGAACCCCTGCGGCTTCTTATCGATGAGCGAAGAGAAGAGTTAGAAAAAATATTTGCTCAGCATCCAGATGGATCTCAAGTTCAGCATTTGCTTCGTTTACAAAATTTTTGTTGGGTGAGCCCACGTTTATTTGGTCATAACAATCCAGTGGTCAAGGAATCTGATCCTGTTGTGTTATTGCACCCCAAACCCAAGGGTGGCCTTAAAAAGGATGATGGCTTTTATCTTGAGGCAACATTCTTGCACACAGATCCTATTGAACGGACGCAGCTGCCACTCACTCTTTTGTGTGGATATGATGAAAATGTATTGTATGCAAAAATGATTCCGGGAACACACAAATGTGTTACTTCTTCTGAGCGAAGCAAAAAGTACTTATTCAAGGTGGGCAATAACTTTGCAAGAGTGAGTGAGTTGCCCGTCTATCGTATTGCCGTTGATACTAATTCAGTTGCATGGACCAGTCTTGATAAAAATTTTCGATTACGTTTAGCAATTTGGGAATCAGAAAAAGAAGACAAAGAACTTTTTGATGAAGAAATTTGTTCTGAAGCGATTAATTTGCCCTTTGCCTGGAGAAAAGTTCCTAATCGTGCAACAGTGGTGGCGCGTGGCGGCAATATGATTCACTTGTCCTGTTATGAGATGGGATTTCTGAACAAGTTGAGAGAGACTGAATCACATAAGCATGCTGTTGGGCACGAACGAATTGTGGACGTCGTTGTGGTACCACAACAGGACCAGTTTGCATTATTCACGGAGTCGCACGTTAATCTGGTGCGCTACAATGCTGCAAAACAATTTTCTTGGGTTAAGGCAATTAAACTTCCCATTCGACCAAGTCAATTGAGTTTTTCCCCAGACGCGAAAAATTTAGCCGTTGCAGGAGTAAGGCAAAATGATGAAGGAAAAAATACGCATCATCTTCATGTGATTGATATGAACACATCCCAAGAAACTGAAAATATGGCGAACAATTTTTCCCTGAATGAGATTCATCCGGAGCGTCCAGCCATTAAAGTTACTGTGCTCAATGATGGAACACTACATGGTTCTTGGGAGATTAAGCTTCCCACTGTCAGTGGAAGCTCTCCGTATAGAACAGAAGAACAATTGCTCTTGCCGATAGATTTTAAGGCGCTGCTTGTATTAAAAGCTATTCAGCAGGTGTGTATACATCAAGCACTCGTTGGGTGTGCACAACGATGCTTAAAGAAAGACACAACGAGCTTTGCAAAATTATTTGCGGCAAAGTGTGCCTACCTTGATGCTATTGAACGATCCACTACCTTTAAAGAGTGCTCTCACCTATGGCAAACGGTGTTTAAATCAGTTCTATCTGAAGAGCGAAGTGGTTTAGCCCTGAGCTCGGATACTAAGAGCGACGACATAACTTTTATACATCCCAAAAAACAAACACGAGGAAAAACATCTGCTTTTTCTGGTGTGCATCGTTTGATGAGAAAGATGGCGCAAGAGGTCATAGAGCTGGATAAAAAAAGAGTATCAGAATCGAAATAGTAATGATTTGCCAGATCAAAAGGAAAATCGGATGAAGAAGTGGATTTTAGTAATTGGCATTGTGCTTCCGTTTGCTAGCTGCGCGATGCAAGAGGAAGAGGGATCCACAGTTAAACAGCTACTCAAAAAAGTGGGTAACTGCAGTGTGTGGAAAAAAAATGAAGGGGAAAAACAGGCAGGAGTTGCTGTTTTTGATGATTATACCAGCGAAACCCCCTATGAATCATGGCAACTGCTTATCGATCAGCGAGGAGAGCAACTAGAAGAAGTATTGGCTGAGTTTCCGGAAGGAAAGACAATTCGTCGCTTGATCTCTTTGCAAAATTTTTGTTGGGTGAAAGAGTCCCTATTTGGCGACCGTTTTTATTGCTCAATGGGGAAATTTACTCCTGGCACATTATTACGTTCTGTGTCCCGAGTCTATAAGAGCGAAGGTCGCTATTACACTCAAGCAACGAACATGGCCACCGATGGGATTCAAATAGAACCCCATTTTCCTTGTTTAAGCACCAACGATTGCGAGGACATGCTTTGGCTAAAAGCGATTCCCGGCACGAAGAAATTTGTCCTTTGTTGCAAAAGAAAGCAGGATTATATGCTTCAAATCAGTGAGAGCTCTTGGGAGGGGCACAAAAACAACTTGCCGATCTATCGTGTCGCTGTTGGGAATGAGTCAGCTGCTTGGACATACCGTAATGAGAATTCCCGATTGTGCCTGCGAGTATGGGAAAAATTGTGTTTGAATGATTGGCGTCCAGAAAAAGAAGTTGTATTTGATGCAGAAGTCCGTCCCGATGGAACTGATGTTCCGTTGGCTTGGAGAGGAGCTCCCAATCGGGCAAGTATTCTGGCAGATGGCAACAAATGTACCGTATCTTTTTATGCAATGAATTCTGAATCCAATAAATTGGCAGTCACTAAATCGGAAACAATTCCTGTTCTCACCGATGAATCAATTTTTGATGTGGCCTTTGTTCCCGAAACACCATTAATTGCATTATTCACTCAATCGCATGTTCAGTTGATGCGTTCAGATTCTGAAAAGTCTCATTGGTGGAAAACAATACATTTGCCCGTTTGTCCGAGCCAATTTAGTTTTTCTCCTGATGGGGGCACACTTGCTGTTACGGGAATAACACAAGCGCAGGAAGAAAATAATAAGCACCATCTCTATGCAATTGATCTAGCAACGGGATATAAAACTGAAAATTTGGCAGACAGTCTTGAGCTTAAAGACATGGATCCCACATCTCCTGCTATGCAAGTGGCTATGGCGAATGATGGGTCCTTCTATGTTGCATGGCAGAAAAATGTTGAGGAACAAGACAGACGAGCATATTTAAATAGGCAAAGAATAGAACAGCATCTTTTGCCTTTAGATTTTAATGCTCTGCTTGTGTTGAAAGCTTTGCACGAAATGCATGAGGTTCCAGAATCAATCAGATATAACTATCGTCACGCCATTGAAGAATCAAAGACATTCAAAAAATGTTCTGCTGCATGGCAACACGTTTTTACCTATTGGTATCACAATAAAGATAAATCAGGTCTATGCTCTTTGATGGAAAAACTAGCAGCGGAGTATGCGGCGGATCAGGAAAAGGCAAAAGTCTCAGAAGGCAAAGAGCATAAGTGATTTATGCAGCTCAACAGCATCTTTTGGTTTTGCATTATCATACACAATTGCCGCAATAGCCTGACTCAGCGCTATTGCTTCTTGGCGTGAGCGCTGAAAAATATTTCGTCCTACTGCGCAACCAGAAGTGCCGCCTGTGTGGATTTGTTCATACAGTTCATGCAAAAATGCGTGCTGATCAACGCGCGATCCACCAGCACAAAGCACTTTGGTATTGCCTGCGCAATGGGTGATAACTTTGAGTATCTTATTATTATCCACATCTTTTTTTGCTTGTGGCTGTTTGATTTTCACAAAATCAGCGCCAAGCGCATTTGCCAAACCAGCAGCGCCGGCAAGCAGATGAGGATCTTGTTCTTGTTTTATTTCTGAACCACGAGGATAGGCCCAGATGATGGCAACAAGTCCGTGTTGGTGTGCCTCAAAAATTGATTGAGCGGCAAATGAAAGCATCTCTGCTTCGTGGGCACTGCCAAGATAGATAGTCATGCCAACGCCGCGAATTTTGAGGCCGCTTTCTTTTGCAAAGGTGACCACATCATGCACGTTCCAGAGTGGTGCGCTCAAAGGGTCCTGTTTTTTAGCAGAAACTAGATTGGTTTTGCCGTTGAGCTTTGCAATGTAATTCACATCTTTATACTGTGCCCCATAGCGAGCAATAAAGCTTGGATGAGTGGCCATGGCACCAACAGTTCCTTGCTGTGCAATCGCAAAAAGATGTTCAGGGTTGAGAGCATCGGGATGAATTCCCTTGCCATGAAATTCATTATTCAAGTGTTCAACTTTGTGATCGCAGGAAAAAATAAAGAGGCGGTCAGTATTTTTGGTGATGGCAGAATAATTTGCGGCGAAGATGTCTTGTTGTTCTTGTGGGACATCAGCGGGGATAAAACTTTTTTTCATAACATGCTCCTTTTCATAGGCTCATGGTACGAATATGTTTTTGAATCAGACAAGAGTTTTAGATAAAAAGCAGGCGGCCATTACATTGCAAGTAACGGTCGCCTGCTTTTTATTAATCAGTAAAGTTTTTTTAATACATAATTTTTATTAAAAATGGTGAGCATCTTTAGACGGTTTAGGATTCCGAAGTTCACGTGATAAGAGCACAAATACATAAGCTCCAATAGTCATAGCAATAGCACGCATGGCAGTATCATATTGCGCAGTGCTAAGCAGGTCGACAGTAATTACCATGAGCAATAGTGTAATTATATATCCTCCAATGATTGGCCTGAGGAAAATTAATAGCCCTGTGGTAATTTGCATAATGGCAAAGATGTGCATAAAAGTTGGTGTGGTTATGTGAAAAAACTGAGGGATGTATGGGTTTATATATATAGACCAATCAGCTAAAAAATTAAAATATTTATCCAGGCCAACAATAATAGGAAATAATCCGTAGGTAAAATACAGCAAGCGCCATGCTAGTAAAATATTATTATGTTTCATAGAGACTTGTCCTTTTAATCAAAGATTTTGAATAATGGTCAAAGATTCTGATTCATAGGCTCACGGTACGAATATGTTTTTGAATCAGGCAAGAGTTTTTAGATAAAATGCAGGCGGCTAAGAAAAATATTGTGAAGCCGTCAAAGATAATTATAAATTATTGTAGTCCAATTTTTGTGTGCTTATTTTAAGGGTTAATCCATGAAATATATAAATCTACTTCTTATGGCAGCATTATCTTTTCTATCAATGTATATTTTGATGTATATGATGGTCGATAGCTATGCCAATGTGTATCCAAACTTGAATCAACTCTATATGGCAGGAATAATGACGGTGCCCATGTTGATAATAGAGTTCTTTTTGATGTGGTCGATGTATAACAACACACGACTCAATATGTTAATCATGGTAGGTAGTCTAGCTATATTTGTTTTGTTGATACTTTTTGTTAGAAAACAAATGGCTATATCCGATAAAGAGTTTCTAAAATCAATGATCCCTCATCATGGCGCTGCTATATTAATGTGCGAACAAACCTCATTACAGGATCCCGAAATTCAAGAGTTGTGTAAAAATATTGTTTCAGCGCAGCAATCAGAGATTAATTTTATGAAAATGAAGCTAGATCGTATGAAAAAATAGTACAGCCTCGTTTATCAAAAAAGACCAAGTGGCTGGGAATATCACTTGGTCTTTTTTGATAATAATATTATTTTTCTGGTAGCTAGCTAAGATAATATTGGATTAGCATTATGAATGCCATTGTTCCCATTATGATATCTTCAGCTAAAGTAACGTAGGTCATGGGAATTTTAAAGACAGCTCCTAGACATGCGCATACAATTTGTTTTTTTTGTGCCAATTCATGGGCAACACCTATGCTACTTATGATCATAAGTAATAAAGTAACCCAACTAGCTATTATTAATTGAAATCTCATGAGATAGCATATTCCCAAAGTGAGCTCGAGAAATGGGTAAGTGTAGGCATATGCTAGATAACGTTTGGCAATAATATCATAAGAGCTATACGCCACAGCAAATCCACGAAGATTAATGATTTTAAATGAGCTAAAAATAATAAAGAAGCTGCCCATAAAATCATACATCGCGTTATTTAAATTTAAGCCATAAAGCATTTGTTTTATTAATGTGAATAAGATGATTATGGCGCCAAGAATAATAAGCGGTAAAAAGTTTCTTATCGTATAGATTTTATCTTTTTCAGGTTCGCTATTGTTTAACATTATTACTCTCCATGTAATGATTCACATTTGATTTGATAATCACTTGCCAACTTCTTTGGATAAAAGCACGAATGCATACGCACAAATGGATAAAGCAATATCATGTAACGCAACATCATAATGGGTCATAATCTGTGCATAATTTGCATGATGATGTGATTGCATGGTTATCAAGTTTATAGAGATGACTATTAAGAATGCCATAACAATATAGCCACCAAGCTTGGGCTTTAGAAAAACAAGCAATCCGATAGCAATTTCTATAATTCCCAAAAGATACATAAAAGTTGTTTCTGTTAAGTTCAAATATATAGGAATATTAGGGTTGAGATAAATGGAC
>JAGVKD010000001.1 GCA_020050795.1 Candidatus Babeliales bacterium | reverse complement strand
GCTAGTTGCGCTACTTTTTTCTCAAGATCGAGACGAATTGCGGTGTAATTTTTTTCTTGCAACGACAGTGCATTGAGTTGATCTGAAAGCTGTGTAATATTTTTTTCTAACTCATCTTTTTGCGTTAATTCTTGCGTTAATCGTTCTTGTAGCGCTTCGAGTGTTTTTTCTTGATCGCTTGCTTCTTTGGCTTTTTCCATTGCACGTTTGCGCAGTTCCTCATATTGATTCAGACCAAGAATGGTTGCAAAAACTTCCTTGCGCTCCTTGGGGGATTTTTTTGAAAACTCATTTGCATGTCCTTGGCGCAAAAATGCTGAGTTACAAAAAGAGTCGAAGTTTAGGTGCAATATCTCATCAATACGATCTTGCGTGCTGCGAATTTTTTTATCAGTCAAAGGATGCATGGTATCTGAGGCGATATCAAGAACGCCAAATTCTAAATTTGCATAGGGCTTGCCATGCGTGAGCGCAAATTCGCGCTTAACACGATACATAGTATTGTTGAGCTCGAAATCAAAAATGACCATCATATGGGTTTGCCCAAGACGCAAGAGTCCTTGATCGGCTTTAGAAGTGCTGTTTGTTTTGCGCGCGCTGCCCCATAAGGCCCAGGTTATCGCATCAAGAAGTGCAGATTTGCCATGACCATTTTTGCCAGACAGACAAATGAGCTGATATGGAGAGAAATCAATTGTTTGGATTTCATCGCCATAGCTTAAAAAATTTTTGAGTTGCAGCTTGTGTGGAATCATTTTTGTGTGACCATGATCATTTTTATTATAAAGTGTAGCACGTTTTCTCTTATCGATCGATTTTCGATATACTAACACGCGGTTAGGAATGCAGCGTTAGTAAAGGTTGATGTAATGAAAGATTTTATTTTTCGTGAATATGATATTCGGGGCATTGTCGGGACTGATTTGATCATAGAAGAAGTCTATGATCTTGTTCGTGCAATTGCTTATTATCTTAAAGAACAAGATCCAAACGTGAGTACCATTGTTGTTGGTATGGATGGTAGAACTCATTCACCCGCCATTAAGGATGAGTTATGCCGCGCTCTGCTAGATAGTGGGTTGGATGTGATGTTCATTGGTGTTTGTCCTTCGCCCGTTCTCTATTATGCACTCTATACCCAACCGGTCGATGGCGGGCTCATGATTACTGCGTCACATAATCCCAAAGAAGATAATGGGATCAAAATTTGTTTAGGCAAAGAGTCTATCTGGGGCGAACAGGTTCGTGTAATTCGAGATTTATATAAGACACGTAAAAAAATTACACCGGAAAAAAAAGGTTCCTATCGGGAGTATGCTCTGATTCCTGACTACATTGAATTTATGGCACGCCACTTTCCGTCCCTGATTGGGATGAAGATGCCAATCATTGTCGACTGTGGTAATGCGGTGGGAGGCACGGTGATGCCGGGTCTGATCAAGCGCATGGGATGGTCAAACGTTCAGTTGTTGTATCCAGAAGTTGATGGTAACTACCCTAACCATGAAGCTGATCCGGTTAAAGAAAAAAATATGCAGGATGTGAAGCGCCTGCTGAAAACAACTGAAGCAGTAGTGGGCATGGGACTTGATGGTGATTGTGATCGGATGGCGGCTATGACTAAAGACGGGTATTTAGTTCCTGGAGACGAGCTGCTATCGGTTTTTGCAGAATCAATTATTAAAGATCATGCCAATATGGCAGTGGTATTTGATATTAAAAGTTCATCGGGATTAATAGAGCTCCTTGAGCGATGGGGAGCAAAACCTATTTTTTCTCCCTCTGGTCATGCAATTATCAAAGAAAAAATGAAAGAGACTCACGCTGTATTGGGTGGAGAACTAAGCTGCCACTTTTTCTTTAGTGATCGATTTTTTGGCTTTGATGACGGTATCTATTCCCTTATGCGTTTGTTAGAATTATTAGTGCAGTCAGGAAAATCGCTTCGCTACTTTGTTGATCGTTTTCCCAAGAAAGAAAGTTCTCCTGAATACCGTATTTCATATGATGAACGATTACGAACTGAAATTATTGCCGTTATCAAGCGGGCATTTAGCTTACGAAAAGATATTGATATGATTACTATTGACGGGATCCGTGCAACTATGCCCTATGGTTGGGGAATTATTCGGCCATCAAATACGCAGCCGGTAATGTGTTTGCGTTTTGAATCGGATACGCGCGATGGGTTAGAGAAAGTCAAACGGGACTTTATGGATGTTTTGGCTCCGTATTTTGATAAGCAAGAAATAAAAACCGTGTTGAGTGAATAAGGAGATTGTGTGCGTAAGGTTGGCCTACATTTACGTTTTCAGACATCGCTCGTCGATATGATCGAAGAGGCGATTCGTCTTGATTTAGATACTTTTCAATGTTTTTTGGTGGCTCAATCGACGCACAAAACGATTTCTCCTTCCAAAGATGATATTGATGCATTCTTGCGCATACGTAGAGAAAGGTTTGAAGATCTCTATGCGCACATATCCTACTGGGTCAATTTAGCAAGTCTGAACTACAATGGTCATCGTGCGTTGCAGCGTGAACTCGACACAGTCAAAAAGTTGGAAATGACTCACATTGTATTGCATCCCGGTTCTGCAAATGGGGCCACAGAACGCATTGAAGGAATAGATGCGTTAGCGCGCAGCCTCAATGATTTAGTCAAATTAGAAAATGAAATTGTGATTCTGCTTGAGAACACAGCCCATGGGAATCTGACCGTGGGAAGTAGTTTACAAGATTTTTATCTGTTGCGTAAAAAATTAGATAAACCAGAAAAAGTTCGTTTTTGTATCGACACAGCCCATGCTTATGCCTATGGGTATAACATAGCTGATCTGAGTGAACAGGAATCCTTTATTCGGTTATTGGATGAAACGGTTGGTATTTCCAATATTGAATTATTTCATCTGAATGATACGAAAAAAAATTGTGGCTCTCGGATTGATCGACATGAGATGATAGGTGATGGTGCTATTGGGCAGGAAGCGCTCAAGAATTTTGTGTTGCATGAAAAATTGGCTCACATTCCCCTGTTAATGGAACTTCCTTTGGTAGAGTATGCGGACCAAAGGGCAATGGTTCAATTGGTTCGTTCTTGGCATGTGCAGTAAAAAAAAGGATGAGAGATGACACGTATTGCAATTAGCGGTTTTGGCAGAATAGGAAGAAATTTCCTCCGCGCCGTATTGAGTGATCCAAAGGCGGCCAAGCATTTAGATTTGGTTGCTATTAATATTGGACCTGCAAATCGCGAATCGCTCGCGCACATGACAAAATATGACAGCTTGATGGGGACCTATCCCGGCTCAATATCTTTTGCAAAAGATGAACTAATTATTGATGGCAAACGTATTAAAATTTTGAGCGAAGTTGATCCTGCTCGTCTGCCATGGAAAAAGTTAAAGATTGATTGGGTGGTCGAATCGTCCGGCCATTTTACCACACGCGAAGGTGCACAAAAACATTTGGATGCCGGAGCCAAGGCGGTATTAATTACGGCACCCGGAAAGGATGAAGATGCATCAATCATTATGGGTCTTAATCAAAAAAGTTTTAATTCGAAAAAAGACAAAATTGTCTCTCTTGGTAGCTGCACAACCAATGCAGTGATCCCCATGCTGAAAGTGATGCAGGATACGTTTGGTATCTCAACTGGTTCGATGACTACCATCCATGCCTACACCAATTCACAGGTGTTGCTTGACGAAGTTGAGGGGCGAGATTTGCGGATGGCGCGTGCGGCGGCAATCAACATTATTCCGACTACAACGGGCGCGATGAAAATGCTTTCAAAGGTGATGCCTGAGTTAGCAGGAAAAATAAATGGTATCGCAATCCGAGTTCCTGTCGCAAAAGTTTCGCTCATTGATTTGGCCTTTGTTGCGCAAAAACGGGTAACGGTTGAAGAGATTCATGCTGCGTGCAAAAAGGCGGCAGCGGGTCCCATGAAAAATATCATGCATGTTTCTATGGAGCCACTTGTTTCATCTGATTATGCAGGATCCAGCTATTCAGTGATCATTGATGGGCTGCTGACAAATGTTCAGGGCAATCTTGCCAATATATTTGGTTGGTACGATAATGAATGGGCATATAGTGTTCGTTTAAAGGACTTTTTACTCTATACGACAAAGTGATTATTCGTGAATAAAGAATTATTGATTTTCATTTTGGCGAGTAGTTATTTGATGGCATATGGTGGACGACAAGAGGTAACGCAACAAGCACAGATGCCGCGTATAGTGCTCATGAGAGATCCTCAGGGGCGCCGAGTACAAATGGCTGTAGTTGAGGATCAAGGAATTCCTGGGCATTATCAACCAGTAGGGGTTGCTCATCCTGTAGTGCTGCATGATCAAGATGCGGATGAAGATGTGGGCGGGTTGATGTTAAGATGTGCAATTCAGTGAAAACAAGGATATCGATGAAAAAGTATGTACTCATGATATGTTTTACTATTCAACCTTTGGTTGCACATTATGGGCTCGGTGATTTGATAGATCCAAATGACCCTCTTGTTAAAGCAGCAATCTGTTACAAAAAATGTGGCTGCCAAAAGGGTCCCCAGCAGGTTTATCGAGGAGCAGCGTGGGTTGGTCATGGCATAGTACAAACGATGTTTTATGTGCCAGGTGTTTCGTATGTATCTCATGCGGTGGCCAAATGGGCTGTTGATCAAATGCCATTGCCATAGGGTCACTCTTTTTTACTTCACAAAAAAGCAGTTATCCGGTATTCTTTAGAAGCAGAAAGACATGATCTTTCTCATTCAAATCTTGAAAAATGTGGCGGGGCCCATAGCTCAGTTGGTTAGAGCAATCGGCTCATAACCGAGAGGTCCCAGGTTCAAGCCCTGGTGGGCCCACCATATTAGCGCTGCCAACAAAAAGGGAAGGACTCATCATGGAAACGCAGCCATTCAAGGCGTTTATCGACCTAATCACCTTTGATCAAAAGTTACAGAAATTGCACAAGGATATTGTAGCGGCCCAAGTGGTAGCGGCAGATCTTGATCGCAAAAAGCGGGAACGTGCCCGGCATGCTGAACAGATTCAGGCACAGGTGCGTGACTTGCGCAAGCAAGTTGACGCGCAAGAGCTTGAAATGAAATCTCTCGATGCACAAGAAAAAGCAAAGCGTACGCAGCTTGATACCGTGCGTGATGCTCGCTCATATGAATCTTTGGAAAAAGAAGTTAATCATCTCAAGCATGCACAGCATGAGAGTGAAAAAGTTCTCCTTGGGTTGTGGAATAAAGTTGAAACAACACAAAAAGAATTTGAGCGGGTGCAACAGCAGGACTCAGTAGAATTGGCTACGATTTCGCAAGAACATGCGGATGTTTTGGCAAAAATTGAAACGCTGCAAGCTGAATTTAATGCCATCGAGCATGACCGTCCTGCAAAAAAAGAATTTGTTCCCGAAGAATGGTTGGAGCAATATGAATCAATGCGATCCCGTATTGATGATCCTGTTGTTCCAGAGGAAGATGGAACGTGCAGTGGCTGTTTTGCGACAATCAATGGGCAGGATATATTGAGACTCAGACGCAAAGCATTACTGACATGCAAAAGTTGCTATCGACTTTTGTATCAGCCAAAAGCGATGGGGGCCAATCTGGAGAATGAAGTAGTAAAACCATGAAACAATTAACACTTTTTGACATGCCAGAGTCGCATGATACTGCGCATAGCACACCGCACAATCATTGGAAATTATTTATTGACGGTGCATCGCGCAATAATCCAGGCCATTCTGGTGCGGGCATCTACCTACTCAAAGATAGCGAGTTTGCACTTGAGCAGGGATTTTATTTAGGCATACGCACTAACAATGAGGCAGAATATTATGCGTTGTTGTTAGGGCTTTTTTTTGTCAAAAAAATGATTGCAAAGGGTGATACACTCCATGTCATTTCCGATTCTCAACTTGTTGTGCAGCAGCTGAGAGGAACGTATAAGGTGCGTAAGCTCGAGCTTAAATCGCTCAATGAACTTGGCAAAAAATGGCTTGCCGAATGTAATGGTGAAATACATCATGTATTGCGTACCGACAATGTTGAGGCAGATCGTATGGCAAATGTGGGAGTGGATAAAAAACTTCCTGTGCCACAAGAATTTATTACAGTGATGAGCAACAATGGTATTACGTGGTAAACTATTTATTCTTCTGTGCCTAGCAATCTTTTCTCTCTCCGCGCAAACGAATCTCACGCTTCGTTCAGACGCGGGTTTTTTTATTGCTACACGGGACGAATCAAAACAAAAAAAAGTTATAAAAAAATCGATCGAGCTCTCAATTGTTGACGGCGCATTCTATATTGACGGCCGCCCAGTTGAGTATGATGTGATTCTCGTTACACCGATAGAAGGTGCGCTCTACCAGGATGATAAGCGCTACACCAATACCGTTGCAGTTTTTAAGTTAGATGATGAGTTTTCAATTATTCCGATGGCTCGCGCAAAGCCCTATTTGAAGCCAGAAAAAACATTTGAGCAAGAAGAAGTAGTTGAACAACTGCCTGAAGTGGACGCTATTCCCAAGGTGAGCGAACTGAAAAAAGATAAACCAATTACGATTCGCGTTCTTCTGGCACAATTAGAGAGTGATGGCATGTGGAAACTGGATTCACCCGACGGCTTTGTCATCTGGGATCCGAAAGTTCCCAAGAAAAAATGGCGTGTCAATCGAGACTCTTTATTGTTTGTGCGTAAGGGTGACGAGCTCTATCTTGACGGCAAAAAATTCACTCATGATCGGTTATATATTCGTCCACAAGTTGATTACATCAAATTCGAAGGTAATGATTATGACGGTGGCTTTTTAATCAACAATCAAGGCGATAAAAGTTTGCTCATTAATTGTCTTGATATTGAGCAATATGTCTTTTCAGTATTGCGGACAGAAAGCTGGCCAGGATGGCCGCTTGAGATCAATAAGGTCTGTGCAGTTGCATCGCGAAGTTATGTGATTTCAATGGTAATGCGCGCGAAAAAAACGAAACTACCCTATCACGTGCGCAACACTAATGTGCATCAAACATATACTGGTGTGCATGATTGTGCAGTCAGACAACGCGCAGTGGATGAAACACGCGGTATCTTTCTCAGTTATGAAGACACGCCAATTATTGCGATGTTTGATATGTGTTGTGGTGGTGTGATTCCCGCTCACATATCAGATTTTAATTTTGCCGGTGCTCCCTATTTAGCACGTGAATATGCCTGTACGTTTTGCAAAAAATGCAGGATCTATGCATGGCAGGCTGAGTATGATTTGCACCAGTTTGAAAAAAAAATCACAGCACACATTGGACCGATTGCACGGGTTCGTGATGTGCGCGTGACTAAAAAAGATGAGGCAGGTCTTGTGAAAGAAGTGACGGTCAAAAATGCAGTGCGGCCGTTAACAGTAACTGGTAAGCGGTTTTATTCTATGATGGATGATGTGAAAAGCTGCTGCTTTAATGTGCGCAAAAAAGGTACCAAGATTATTTTCTCTGGACGTGGACGTGGGCATCATATGGGCTTGTGTCAGTGGGGTGCGCGGGAAATGGTTCGTGATGGGTATGATTACAAACAAATTTTGTCTTTCTACTATCCAGGCACTGAATACAAAAAATTGAAATAGTTTAAAAAAAGAATAGGCAAGGGCACCGTATTTGGTGCCCTTTTTTGTTTTTTATCATAAATATCTAGCAATTGATTTGCGCAGATGTGTAGCATTGTGTTGCATTTTTCATGAAATAAAAAAATAAAAGGAAAATAAAAATGAAAAAAAACATAGCTGCACTCGCTCTTCTCTCTATAGTTCATACTAATTTTGCAATGCAAGGTAAGCCGAGAAATGGCCAACCCCAGCGACCAACTGTCGCAGATATGCAAAGAGTTAAACCAGAAACTTTTGATTCTTCAGTGCATGAGCGAGGTCGTCGTCTATCGATTTCTGAAGAGGTTATTCGTACCAACAAAATACAGTTTGCGCAGATGACACAAGAATTGCAGCAGGATCGAGTATTGAGCGATCAGGCAGCTCAAGAGAGATTTGAAGAGCTTAAGGGACATGTTCTGACACTAGTTGAGCAATTCGGTAAACTCGAAAAAAACTTAGGCGAGTTATTTACGCGTTTTAATAAGGTTGAATCAAT
This sequence comes from Candidatus Babeliales bacterium, assembly GCA_020050795.1. GTDB lineage: Bacteria > Babelota > Babeliae > Babelales > Vermiphilaceae > JAGVKD01. Next base: position 23,967 of record JAGVKD010000001.1, on the reverse strand, counting down.
GGTCATTGCATTGAAAAAAAGATCAGAAACGTCTTTAGAGTGGCCTGCGATGTTTGATACCGATGCAGAATAATGATCAGATGACAGCTTGAAACAGCCGGCCAGAATAGATAATTCCCGTTGACAGCCCGGATGTTCCCTGTTAATTTGAAGAAATAATAAACTTTGTGACTCCGCTATATTTTCCGGAGGTATGCTTCATGAAAATCTCTGTTTCACCTGCTTAGCTATTCCAAGCTACAGTCATTTCCCCTATCGTTTTTGGATATTTCTATCTCAAAGCGATTTTTCTTTTCCTTACAATTATATGTTTTATGTATGCTCCTTTTTGACATAAAAAGGGTGCAGTTTTTTTTCTACTCTATTGCGCGCGTGTATGCGTGCTATGGGAAGAATTAATAAAGGGTTTTTTCTATGAATTCCCGTATTCCATTGTTGCAGATTAAAGACGTATATAAGAAATACGGCAACGATGATAAATATGCTCTAAAGGGCGTTTCTCTTGATATGTATCCCGGAGAAATCGTCAGCTTGCTTGGCGTCAATGGCGCAGGTAAAACAACCCTTTCTTCGATTGTAGGGACTCTACGTCCACCAACAAAAGGTGATGTGCTTTTTCAAGGGACCTCGATTTATAAAAACATTCCCGAATATCGCCGCAATCTTGGTTTTTGCCCGCAGCGACCAAATTTGAATCCACTTTTGACACTTCGTCAGAATCTTGAATTTGCCGGTCGCTATTTTGGCATGACTGAAGATGAGATTCATCAGCGGATGAATGAGCTTGAAAAGAATTTAGGTATTCGCAAATATCTTGATAAAACAAGCCCATCTCTTTCTGGTGGCTGGAAGCAGCGCTATCTGATTGCGCGTACGTTGATGCATCGTCCGAAGATTGTGATTTTCGACGAGCCAACCGTTGCGCTTGATCCTGGTGTCCGCAATCAATTGTGGTACTACATCAAAGAGTTGCGCAATGAGGGAATGAGCGTGTTGCTCACAACACACTATCTTGAAGAAGCGGAGCAACTTTCAGATCGCGTCTGTGTGCTTGATAATGGCGTGGTGAAATTAATTGATACACCACAAAACTTGATGAAGTCATTTGAAAAAGAGCGCCTTGAAGATGTGTTCTTACATTTGACTAAACCGCAAGACGGTCAAGACGAGTAATAGGAATAATAATGAATATATTGAGATATTCTTCTATTTTAGGTCAACTGCTTTTAACAGACTTTCTTTTGTTCAGACGAGTGTTTTGGGCAAAACTTATAGACTTGAGCATTTGGGCAGTTACTGTTGTTGCCGTAACGGGATATTTGATGCCAGCGTTTGGTATCGAATCGGCTTACGGCAGCTTTATGGTTGCCGGTGTGTGTGCCAGTGCGGGTTTGTTTGAGGTGTTTCCAAGTGTGATGAATTTGGTGAGTGATTTTGAGGGAGATCGCATTATTTCTTTCTACTCAACATTGCCAATGCCAACATCATTTGTCTTTATTCGCCTTTTTCTCAACTATTCACTGAGCGCAATTCCACTCACATTGTGTATTGTTCCGCTTAGCAAATTGGTTCTGTGGAATCAATTTGATTTGAGCAATATGCATGTGCTTAAATTTTTGGTGGCACTTGTCATCACGAACTTTCTTTATGGCGCGTTAATTGTTTGGGTAACGAGTTATGTGAAGGGACTTGAGACTATCGGCAGTGTCTGGATGCGATTTATTTATCCAATGTGGTTCTTGGGTGGCTTTCAGTTTTCATGGTATGTGTTGTATGGATTTTCTCCAACACTTGCCTATATTAACTTACTCAATCCACTCACCTACGTGATGGAAATAACTCGTGTATCATTGCTCGGCCAAGAAGGCTATGTGAATTACTGGCTATGCCTTGCGGCACTTGTGGGATTCATTGTGTTCTTCATGTGGCGTGGTATCAAGAGACTCAAAAAGCAGTTGGATTTTATTTAAAGAAAATAAGGTGGGTTGCTCAATACGGGCGATCCACCTTATTTATTTTCAAAATTTTGCCTCAGGGTATAACTGTGTATAACCGTGCTTATTTTTCTCTGATGAAACAATTGCTCTATACCGACTATCTGTTGTTCAAAAGGATATTCGGGACAAAATTAATAGATGTATCCATTGAGGTAGTCACCGTTGTAGCGGTCGCGGGATATTTGCTACCGGCATTTGGCATTGATATAGCTTATGGCAGCTTTATGGTTGCTGGAATGTGTGCAACTGCTGGTTTATTTGAGGTGTTTCCAAGTGTGATGAATTTGGTAGCGGATTTTGAGGGAGATAGAATTATTTCCTTTTATTCCACATTGCCAATGCCAACATCATTTGTATTTATTCGCCTTTTTCTCAACTATTCACTCAGTGCAATCCCCATTGCGCTTTGGGTTATTCCGCTGAGCAAATTGGTGCTCTGGAATCAATTTGAGCTGAGCAGTATACACGTGCCCAAATTTTTGGTGGCAGTTGTTTTTATAAGTTTTCTCTATGGCGCGCTGATTCTTTGGGTGACGAGTTATGTCAAGAGACTTGAGACAATCAACAGTGTCTGGATGAGATTTCTGTATCCAATGTGGTTCTTGGGAGGCTTTCAATTTTCATGGTATGTGTTGTATGGTTTTTCGCCAACATTTGCCTATCTTAATTTGCTCAATCCATTCACCTATGTCATGGAAATGATTCGTTCGTCATTGCTGGGCCAAGAGGGATATATCAATTACTGGGTATGTCTTGTGGCATTGACAGTATTTATTGTTTTATTCATGAGTCACGGCATTAAGAGACTCAAAAAAAAGTTAGATTTTATTTAAGTTATGTAAGGTAATAATCGTGTTTAACCGTGCTCATTTTTTTGTGCTGAAAGAATTGCTCTACACTGATTATGTGTTGTTCAAAACAACGTTCGTCAGTCGTTTTTTTGATCTCTGTTTCTGGGCAAGCATCAACTTGTTTGTTGGCGGATACATGTTGCCAGCATTTGGAATAGGACCATCTTATGGTGGCTTTATGGCTGCGGGCGTTTGTGCGGCGGCAGGGTTAAATTTGGTATTTGCAACTGCAATGCAAATAGTCGCGGATTTTGAGGGTGACCAACTATATTTATATTATGCTACACTACCCATACCAACATCATTTATTTTTATTCGGATCTTTTTGAATTATGCCTTAAGCACCATGGCGATGGGCATTTTTGTGTTGCCATTAGCCAAACTGCTTGTGTGGTCCCGTTTTGATTTGAGTAATTTTAGCATACCGCTTTTTTTGCTCGCGTTTAGTATCACCAACATATTTTATGGTGCGCTAACACTGTGGCTTGTCAGCCGTCTTGATAGCATGAAAAAGATGCGTAGTGCTTGGATGCGCTATATCTATCCAATGTTTGGCTTTGGCGGTTTTTATTTTAGTTGGTTTGCATTTTATGCAGCTAATCCAAAATTAGCATATCTCGATCTATGCAATCCAATGATGCATGTAATGGAAATTATGCGCACGGCAATATTAGGTCAACCAGGCTTTCTGAATTTCTGGTTTTCATTTTGTGCGCTTGCACTTTTTATTACCGTGTTTATGTGGTCTGGTGTGGCTCGCCTGAAAAAGCGATTGGATCTTATCTAAAATATTTATTTTTCAATTGAACCATTGATAACAGTGCCTTCAATTTTGCCGCCATCTTTCAGGATTACGATTCCTGCAGAGCCATTAAACACTACATCACCATTGACCGTTGTGCCATCGAGCGTGACGGTCACTTTTTTTGTTAGATCATCAGGGCAGTTAATAGTAATTGTTTTTGTTTTTGATTTCTTAAAAGGGATATTGCCACTCTCGAAAGAAAGAGTAACTTGCTGAACAACAGAATTTTTGATATCCAAACTTCCATTGACTTTGATTTCACCTTTAACGATGCCTTCATCAAGTCCAAGAAAACCGGCAGTATCAAGATCGCCATTCACCGTTACTTTTTCCAATTCAGTTTTGCCGGTTGTTCGCATTGATCCAAATGTGCAGCGCTTTGCTTCCAATCTGCCAGTAGCGATAATATTGCCTTCAACCACGATATCTTCAAGATCACCAGAGCCAGCAATTTTGATACTTTTAAAGGCCTGATTACGTAACTTTGCCGATCCAGCAAAATTGGCATCTCCATTTTGTTTCATGCCGGCGCCAGGGGTTTCGGTTGCCCACCAGTTGCTGATTGATGATGCGCGTACCGTAGTGCTTACAGTGCTCAAGCAGAGCGCAAGGCCCGTTAAAACGAGTTCAACTTTTTTCATAAACTGTCTCCTTAACTGAAATATGAAAATTGAAAATGTTAGCGGTGCAAAAATAGCATATTAAGGGTTTTTTGCAAAGATGGCCTGTTTGACTTTGGGCATAAAAAAATGGGCCGCATTAAGCGGCCTACATTATTATGATATAACTATTGTAAAGTATCATTGTGGAAATAGACTGTCTAAAAAAGGAGTTGTTTATGCCGGGATATAAAGGACATCTGCTTGGTGGAGCTGCTGCATTTGGCGTCACGTTTGCGATAATCGGATGGTGCTGCGCAAGCAGGCTCACGGCAGGAGAATGGTTGCTCTGCTCATTAGTCGGATCATTATTTCCTGATGTGGATATCAAGAGCAAAGGCCAAAAATTATTTTATAGCTTGTTATTGATTGTACTGGTCGTGCTTATTATCAAGCAGCGTCTCGATCTTCTTGCGGGACTGAGCCTATGTGCAGTAGTGCCACTTATTGTGCGCCATCGCGGACTATTTCATAACACACTGTTTATTATAGCACTACCATTTGCAGTTTGGTTCTTGATGCAATCGGTGTTTCCCGACTATAAGCATGTCCTGCTTTTCGATACCATGTTTTTCGTCGCGGGAGCGATTTCCCATCTCATATTAGATCGCGGAGTGCGACGTACGTTCTCGATTAGAAGATAATTGTTTCTGTATCCGCATCAATTAAGCATATGGTTTCATCGTCCTTGGAGTATCGAGCAAGTTTTTTGTTTGTTGGATCACCCCATTCTACAATTACCTTTTCTTCCGCATCGATGACAACACTATCTTGTCCCGATTCTCTCAGTTTGGTAAGGATTTTTTTAGCCCAGACATCTTCGGCATCCGAACCTAATGACTTCAACTCTTCAAGGATTCCTCGAGCCCACGCAGATTTATCATCATCAGAAGATGATTCCTCAGGCTGCTCTCCAAGATCAGAAGTCTGCGCTTCTGTTTCTTGTTCCTCTTGCTCGTCGTCTGAACTTGCTTCTGGCGTGCGAGAATCCTTATCTGGTGTATTTAAGAGATCAATAATATCTGCTCGATCTTTATAGTTCGAACCAAGATTGAGTTGCCAGCCATTTCTAGTTTTTTGTGCAACGAATGCCCACTCTTCCGCTGTGTCATGAAAAGAGAATGTTCCGCTTGGCAGAGTTTTAACATATAAATCCCTGTCTCTGCTTGGGTATTTAATCAAGTGGCTTTTCATAATGGTATGGCGTTTTTTGCATTTTTGTAATGATTTTCCATAAGAAGTATTCACTTTCTCAAGACAGATAATTGCAAGCTCATCATCTATTGGATCTAGAATGACAGACGTTGTTGAACCGCTCACATTTTTTGGAGAAGTTCGTAGAGGCGAACGAGGTCTACGCTGTGCATCTTTTTGTGAGAATTCCGCAAGCAAAGCATCAAAAGGATCGATCTTTTCTTGTGATAGTTTTTCTTCTTGTGATGACTTAGTTTTTTTCTTTTTCTTTTTTTTCTTTTTAACCAAAGATGGTTGTTCTTGGGCAGGGGTGTCAGAAGTCTGTGCAGAGACGATTGGCAGTGGTACCGTTTGTTGTGTGGTCGGTTGTGTAGTGGCTAGGACACGAAGAGAATCTTTAAGATCTGGCGAGAGCTTCATTCTGTTACCAAAGGTCTGCGCCTGCATTTCAGCCAAAAGATTTGTTGTTCTTTGCTCTTGAGTGGTCTGAGCGGCTGGAGCTTCTTTTATCGCGGCGCGAATTTTTGCTTTTGCTTCAGGAGATAATACTATTTTGGGTGACTTGGGCCTTGAGGTAGAAGCCAAAATTTGGCGAGCGCGTGCTACTTGCTCATCTTCTGCTTCCATTGACCAAATATTTTGCTGTGCAAGAAAGAGTAAAAGAAAAAGAGAGAGTTTATTCATCATTCCAAACCGAATAATTGTTTTGCATTTTTTGTTGTTTGTTGTGCCACACTTTCCACTGTCTCATTTTTTAATTGCGCAATGCATTCTGCAACGATTGCGAGATATTGTGGATGATTTTGCTTGCCGCGAAATTCTTGCGGCGGCAAAAATGGTGCGTCCGTTTCTAATACAATGTGCCTCAAATCCAGGCTTTTTACAATATTTCGCAAGAGCTCATTCTTCGGATAGGTGATTGGTGCATCAATGCCAATGAAGAATCCCATCGCAATTGCTTCGTCTGCAAAATCTTGGTCATAGGAAAAGCAATGCATGGTGCCCTTTTTGATATCGCCTTTATATTCTTCGAGTGTGCGCAATGTTTCATCATAGGCATCACGCGAATGGACTACGAGGCCAAGATTATGCTCGAGTGCCAAGTCTATGTGTGCACGAAAGGCGTCATTCTGCCGTTGCAAATCGTAGCCGGGATAATGACGATCGATACCGCATTCGCCAATGCCAACAATTTTATTTTCTTCTTTTTGCGCTACTAAATTTTTAATGTGTGCAAAATCATTGCGCCACGTTGGTGTGCAATCATTCGGATGAATGCCGACTGTTGCGTAGAGTGATGAATATTCTCGTGCGAGTGTAACGCAATTTTCACTTTCGATGAGACTGGTACCAACATTAATGATCGTCGACACGCCATGTTTTTCTGCGTCATGTATAATAGGTGCTGCAGATTTTATTTCGACATCAGTTAACGGAGTGTCAAAATCTTTTTTCACCATGATATTGACATGACAATGGGTGTCTGTGAGCATAATGTATCCTCAGATATTAGTAGTTTTTTTAAAGAAAAACTTTATGATTATTTTTTAATTTTTGTGCGGTTCTAGTTGACAAGGTAGACCAAAATTACTATATCTTACTCAGAAAGCCGCAAAAAGCGAGTGTTTTCAGTAATAGAAGTAGCAGTGTTTTACTAACCCTTATTTGTGTAAGGAGCAGATGATGAACAAGAGCGAATTAATCAACGAGCTGAGCGAAGAAACCGCATTCAGCAAGAAAGACGTAACACGCGTTATCGATTCGTTGATTCGAGTTGTGGGTCGTACCCTCAAAAAAGGTGAGAAAGTATCTCTTACTGGCTTTGGTGCGTTCTGGTTGTCTCGTCGACCAGCTCGTAAAGGTATCAATCCTTCGACTAAAGAACGTATCAATCTTCCAGCAGTTACAGTACCTCGCTTTAAAGCAGGTAAAAACTTGCGAGAAGTGGTAAAAGCTGTTCGAGTTGGGTAATCCAAGCGAAAAGCTTCGACCATAGGGAAAATTTTTACCCGATAAAGCAGGGCTGTTTTTTTGACAGCCCTGCTTTATTTTGTCTTTCCAATCTGCCTGTTTTGGAGTATTCTAAGGAGGTTTCAATCCGAGGTTTAACGAGTAACCCAAAACGAGACGGCACCTAGGCCGGAGCAGAGCATGATAGATTTGAATTTATTGCGTCAGGCCCCGCAAGAAATAACGGCTCGCATTCAGAAAAAAGATCCTCAATTTGATGTTGCGCAGCTGATCAGGCTTGATAATGAAAGCCGCGCAGTGCGCCAACACGTTGAAGAATTACGGCATAAAAAAAATGAACTTGCCGATAAAGCAAAGGGCGGCATCACCGATGCGCTCCGTGCTGAATCTATCGAAGTTGGCAAGTTGCTCAAAACGAAACAACAAGAACTTGATGAGATAGAACAAGCATTTAAGGCATTGTATCTCACCTGTCCAAATCTCCCATCCGATGATGTACCCCCCGGCAACAAGGAATCTAATAAGGTTGTCCGTGAATTTGGTACCAAAAAGAAATTTTCCTTTGAACCGAAAAATCATGTTGAGCTTGCAGAAAAACTTGGTTGGCTCGATTTTGAAACTGCCGCAAAAGTAGTGGCCGGTGGCTTTGTTTTTTTCAAAAAAGACGCCGTTAAGTTGCAGTATGCATTGACGATGTTCATGCTCAAAAACAACATGGAGTATGGCTTTGAGCCAGTTTTGCCTCCTGTTTTGGTCAATGAAACATCGCTCGAAACATCGGGAAATTTTCCAAAATTTAGAGATCAGGTCTACACAATGCCTGAGGATGAGCTCTACCTTTCGCCAACATCAGAAGTTGGACTAGCCAATATCTATCGTAACGAAATCATTCCTGGCGCAGCGTTGCCCATTCGCATGACGGCATGGACAAGCTGTTTTCGCCGTGAAGCGGGAGGCTATGGTTCAACTGAGCGCGGTTTAATTCGCATCCACCAATTTGAAAAAGTTGAACTCTATACGATTTGTAAGCCAGAAAATTCTTCGAAAGAATTGGACCTCATGCTTGAATGCAGCGAAGCCATCTTGAAAAAACTTGGATTGCATTATCGTGTTTCATTGTTGGCAGGGCAGGATTGTTCTTTCCAGTCAGCAAAAACATACGACATTGAAGTTTGGCTTCCTGGGCAAAAAGAATATTATGAGGTTTCTTCGTGCAGCAACTGTACTGATTTTCAAGCACGACGTGGCCTTATTCGCTACAAAGATACACCTGATAGCAAAACGAACTTGGTTCATACTCTCAACTGTTCCTCTCTGGCATTGCCACGTTTGATCGTTGCAATTATGGAGACGTATCAGCAAGAGGATGGCACTATTGCTATTCCAGATATTTTGAAAAAAGAAGCATTGTTTAGCGTGTAATGATGAGCAAAGATGAAGCGAACAGCATTATCTGATGATGTGCAACGAAAAATTCGGCACATAGAAATTTTTACGCGACGGCTATTAAGTGGCGCCCTCGTTGGCGACACACGTTCTGCAGTGAAGGGAACGGGGCTTGAGTTTGATCAAATCAGAGAATATGTGCAGGGCGATGATGTGCGTTTCATAGATTGGAATGCATCAGCGCGTATGGACAAATTGTTGGTCAAACAATACACGGAAGAACGTAGCCGAACGGTTGTGCTTGCCGTTGATATTTCGGCATCGCGACAATTTGGTGATCATGAGGAAAGTAAAGCTGACCTCATGGCGGAAATAGCGGGAGTGCTTGCGCTTGTTGCAACCTATGGGAACGACAACGTTGCACTTATTTTATTTTCCGACGAAGTTGAACAATACATTCCGCCGGGCCGTGGCCGCAGCCATGCGCGTGCTATTTTGGAAGCGCTCTTTGGAGCAAAGCCAGCACGTTCAGGAACCTCAGTTGAGCATGTCCTCAAACGGCTTGCGCAATTGAAGCGGCGCGATGGAGTTGCGTTTTTGATATCAGATTTTATTGATGAAAATTTTCAGACCTATCTGCCTGTTGTTTCCAACATGTATGATTTGGTTGCATTGCGGTGTCTGGTTGATTATGAGCGCACGATGCCAGATGTTGGTTTTTTGACTGCGCACGATTTAGAAACAGAGCAAGAAGTGCTTATCGATGCTCGATCACGGAATGTGAAAGGCATATCTGCACTGCTCGCCACTCGCCTTGAATCGCAAAACACCTTATTCAAACGGTATGGTGTTGATGTGTTAGATATTAGTAGGCGAGAACATTGTGTTGGTGATATCGTTCGTTTTTTCCGACGCCGTATGCGCTATTAGGAGTGGTGCATGACTGAATTGCAGCTTGATGAAAGAGATCTCTACGGTATTTATAGCACATGGCATATTCCATTTTGGCAAACAACATGGTTTTTTGTGCTTGCATGTTCATGCGCGGTGTTGATTGCGCTGCTTGCGCTTGTGTTGATCATTCGCTGGTGGGTAAAGCGCCGTGTGCCAGAATTGCCTTGGCAAAAAGCATTACGTTTGTGCGGTGCGTTGCATGCAGTGCCATGCCAGACCCGTGAAGAAACTAAAAAAGTATATGGCTCATTGACAGACATTCTCAAAGAATATTTTGCAGAACGATATGAGTACGATACGCGTGGCAAAACAGATACTGAATTGCTTGCGTATCTAAAAGAAAAGCATTTTACGCAAGATGTTCTCGAGGATGTGTCTGCGGTTGTAAATGGTGGTTATTTGATTAAATTTGCCAATCAGGATGCGCTCAAAGAACAGAGTCGCGCACATATAGCATTATGTGAGTCCATTATTCAGCGGACTATTCCGGCGGCAAAAACTAAATCATAAGTTTAGGGGGTTTTTCTTGTTGCACTTTGATACGAGTGCTGTTGCGCACTCTGTCTATATCCATTGGCCATTTTGTCCCTATCGGTGCCATTTTTGCCCCTTTGTGGCATTAGCCTCGCACGACCAATTCATGGGGCGGTATCACGAAGTGCTCAAAAAAGAGATAACCGATCTGATTGCAAAAACTGGGCAGAAACCCTTATTGAAAACGATTTTCTTTGGCGGCGGAACGCCAAGTACCTATCCAAACCCACTGCTACTTGACATGTTTGGTACACTAGAGGGTATGTTCCTTTTTGGTAAGGACATAGAAATTACTATTGAGGTCAATCCGGGAACCGTTTCTCTTGACCAACTGAAGGTTTGGAAAGAAGTAGGAATTAACCGATTAAGCATAGGGGTCCAGAGCCTCAAAGATGGCGTCCTTCAAAAGATGAACCGTCATCAAACGGCAGACCAAGTATATTTTTTGCTTAATAACGCGAAAGACTATTTCGACAATCTCTCAGTTGATTTAATTTTGGGCCTTCCGGAGGTATCAGAAAGGGAGTGGAAGGATTTACTTGAAGAGGTCGTTACTTGGCCGATTAAACATCTTTCGATGTATTTTTTAACAATACATGAAAATACGCAATTATATTTTCAGGTAAAAAAGAATACGGTTGTGCTGCCTGCAGATGATGCAGTGGTGGATTTGTATTATTGGTCACGTGATTTTTTGCAAGAACATGGGTTTGAACAATATGAGTTGTCGAATTTTGCAAAACCAGGATATGAATCTCGTCACAATACTATGTATTGGGAGCGAAAACCGTATTATGCATTTGGCCTTGGAGCGTGCTCGTTTGACGGTATGCGGCGATTTCAGAATGAACAAAATTTGATGAAATACATGCATGGAGTTGAGCAAGGTAAATCGATAATTTCTTTTTCCGAAGAATTAACTCCTCAGCAAGTGCGTCTTGAGCGTATTATGCTTGGGCTTCGTAGAAGAGAGGGAGTTACGTGTGAAGCAATCATGGAAGGATTGGGTTCTGAAGCGTGTGCAGATATTGCACGAGCTATTGTGCAGCTACGAGAGCAAAAATTACTAACCGATGCTAATGGCCAATTGCGCCTAACACCTGCGGGTTTAGCATTAGAGAATCAAGTAATTATGCAATTGTCTTCTTAGTTGTGCGGTAATGAGGAAATTGAAAAGTTATAAAATTAAATTGTCGTTGATTATGGAGTTTACACATGGCAAAGCATGTCGGAGTTAAGTTACCTGAAGACTTGGTAGAAGTGCTTAAAGCAGGAAAAACGGTAGCAGTCTTGGCGACATTTTCTGAAAAAGGGTTGCCACATACAACTCCGCTTCAATGTGTGTATCCAAAAGGGCTTGAAAGTATTTTGATTTCTATTCACAAAGATCATATTGGATATCACAATATGGTTTGGCAGAAAAAAATCATGCTCTGTTTCCTTGATGAAAACATTGTTGCGTATAGTGTCCTTGGTCGTGCCGGCGTTGTCCGTGCGCCATCATCAGTGCATCCATTGATGAACGTTGTGCGTATTGATATTATCGACATCAAGAGTGACCGTTCAGTTCTCACAAAAGTTGAAAGCGGCGTGCGCTGGAGCTATACATCTGCAGACGCAAAAGAGCTATCAAACGCTTTGATGGATGAACTGAAAGATCTTTCAGAAAACCTGTAAAAATGAAATTGTGATTCAAAGGAGTGCGATGAAGAAGAGTATATTGATTCTTGTTCTCGGTTGTTTTGTGAGTGTGATTGCCCAAGATGAGCAGCCAGTTCCAGATCTTTCAGCAGAGGAAGATTTTAGCATTGAGACTGAACCGCCTCTTACCGAGCAACCGGCACCGGCGGTAAGTCCGTCGACCAATCCTCCTGCGCAGGAAGTAGTCACACAAGAAACGATCGTTGAGCAACCAGTTGCAGAACCGAGTCCACAACCGGTGCCGGTTCCAGAGCAGCCAGCAGCGCAACCAGCTGTTGTGCAGCCAGAGCAAGTTTCACCTCAACCAGCACCCGAATCGGTACCAGTAGCGCCTCAGGTGGTGATGCCAAGTGTGCCCGCCCCAGCTCATCCAGAACCTGCTATGGCACCAGCTGCCCCAAGCCCATATGCCGACACTGAAGAAGATGTAGTGCTTCCTGAGATTGAAGGGATCGATACGGTCGATCTTGAAAGTCCACAAGGCAATTGGCTATTCAAACGCATTTGGTGGGAACGTGCTGAACAAAAATACGAAAAAATTCGTGCAATTGTTCAATCAATCTTTGAATCACGTATGCGCTTTTTCTCCACTCGAAATGAAGTTGATAAATCAATATTAGATCCATTCTATATTGGTATTGGATTGAGCCAAGGTGAATTGCAAGCGTTGCTTGATCAGTTAATTGCAACGTTAGAAAAAGAACGTGAAGATCAAGGCGCTCTCGATGCAAATGAACGTTCAGTACTCAATGCAGTACGCAATGAACGGGAAATGCTTGAGCAGATGCACAAAGATGTGATGGCGATTAATCAGTTAGATCGCGATATCGATGATGCGCTTTCGCAACTGATGGAACAAATCAATCGTGTCCGTGGGTATGATAGCGAAGCGTGGCAAGCATTCAAAGAAATAGCACGTGTGCTTGATGATACAAAAGCACGTGAACTGTATTACCGCGTTGATACTGCGGGCCGTAACATTAAAGACATACGCACCTATATCGATGTTAGTTACGCACCCCATTTTGACCAACTAGTAGTGACAGTGCGCGAACAAGTTGACCGTGTACAAAGTACGGTTGCAGCGCTCAAAGAAAAAGGCATTGATTTCAAAATGCAAGTTGAGCGTCTGACAAAAGCGCCAGTAGCTCAAGAAGAAGAGCAAGAGGAAGAAGAATCTGGTGGCATCATCAGTTCAATATTTTCTGCGATAGGTTCGTTCTTCAGTTCCATTTGGGGAATCATTCGTTGGCCATACGACCTTATTTTTGGTGGTGGTGGGCAAGTCGAAGAAGTGGAAATTGAAGAAGAAGACTAGTTAAAAAAAGAGCAAGAAAAAGGGCCCGTCATTTACCGCGAAGCAAATGACGGGCCTTTTTTTATCTAGAACATTGGCCACCGACACAAGATCGTGTGCGTCCTGTTGTTGTTGCTGCTGCACGCTGACTAGCCTCACGCTTTTTTCTCGCGTTACAAGCAGAACACTTTTTCTTGTTGCATTTGCACTGTTTTTGGTTTTTTTGGTTCGAAGTAGTGTTAACTACTGCAGCCCGTTTTTGACGAGCACACTGACCACCTGGACAGTTGTCAGCTGACATCAAAGCTGGAACCAAGAGTGCCAAAATAAGTAGCTTCTTCATCGTTATCCCCTAAGTTAAAGAGCCTACTATCCTTCTATATATAGCATACCTAATATGCTTCAACAGAGTCAAAAGAACCCACTAAAAGCCTTTTAAATCCCCCCATTTACAGGTATAGATTTTCGTTTTTGCCTAGTAGATTTTGCTATGGGTAGCTAAGTGGCTTCAATTACAGGGAAAAAGTTGCCAAATCTCGCGGAACTGGTACGCTTTTCTCCATGAAATCTCTTTTTTGTGCCGAAGTGGTGAAACTGGTAGACACGCGGTCTTGAGGGGGCCGTGAGGAAACTCGTAGGGGTTCGAGTCCCCTCTTCGGCACCAGTCTTCGCTTATCCGGGCCTTCAGGCTCGGCAAGCTACGCCTGGCTGACGCCATTACTCGATAAAGTAACCGGCGCTAGCCCCAATCGAAGCTTGCGAGATTGGGTAGGGAGACTTCTAGTAGTAAAAAGTTGAGAGAAATTGGCATTTTACCTATCTTTCTAGGAGCTGTGCATGAACATCTCTGCGCGACGAATGATTTTTTCCGAGTTAACTTTCTGGCTCGTATTAGCAGGTATAGGAATCTATTTCCTAATGCCCCTGCGACAAAAATTACATTTTGGTATCGATTTAGTCGGGGGTACGTTCCTCACCCTCCATGTCCAAACTGATAAGGCCATAGAAGCTACTTTGATTGATAATTTCCAGTCTATTGAATCCCGTTTGCGTGCAACACAAGATATTCGTGTTGATTCCCATCGCATAGAAAAAAATGAAATTATTCTGACCTTTGATTCTCTACAAGATACCCAATCAGCTGCTTCTTTTATCAAAGCAGAATTCCCTGACTTGCAACAAAAAGTGCAAGAAAAAGAAGTTCGCTTAAATTTCTCAGATGCCAAAATTAAAGATATCAAAATTGATGCCGTAGCGCGTAACATCGAAGTTTTGCGTACACGTGTTAACAGACTTGGTGTTGCCGATATTCCTATCTCTTCTCAAGGCGAAAATATTATTATTGAGATGCCGGATGTTTCTGATCCGCAGCAAGCAAAAAACATGATCGGTCGTGCAGCGCAACTAGATTTTCGTTTAGTTGAAAAATATGCACCGACACGTGAAGACATTTTGTATGAATACGATGGCGATTTGCCAGGCGACAAAGAGATTCTGCCCGGCCGCGATAAGCGCGAAGGTTTTTATCTTGTCAGCAAATATCCAGAAATTACGGGCAAATATTTAAAAGATGCATTTGCAGGTATTGGTGGAGATTCTGGTGTTCAGCCAGTGGTTTCCTTCCGCTTGACCGATGAGGGTGGACAGCGTTTCTATGAATTGACCAGCAGAAATACAGGGCGCCAATTGGCTATTGTACTTGATGATGTCATTATCCAATCGGCAAACATCAATTCAGCAATTCGTACCGATGGTCAGATTAGTGGTCGTTTCACTCCTGATGAAACAAAAGAGCTCGCGCTCTTGCTCAAATCAGGCGCGTTTGTAGCACCGGTAACTTTTGAAGAAGAACGCCAAATTGGTCCTTCATTGGGTCATGAAGCAATTCGTCAGGGGATCACCTCCTGCTTAGTGGGAATGGCTTTGCTGTTTGTGTTCAGCTTGTTCTACTATCGCCTTCCAGGTCTTTTTGCCTTCATTACTTTGATCTATAACTTATTGATTGTCTTGATGGGGATGGCATGGTTTGGCGCAACGCTGACCTTGCCTGGTATTGCCGGCATGGTTCTCACGGTGGGTATGGCTATCGATGCCTCCATTTTGATCTATGAAGAGATCAGAGAGCTTATGAGCCAAGGTGTTGGGGTCAAAGAGGCGGTCAATCGCGGATTCTCCGGAGCTGCTATGGTGATCATAGACGCAAACATCACCACCTTTATTGTGGGTGCTGTGCTCTACTGGTTTGGCACTGGCCCTATCCAGGGTTTTGCGGTAACCATGATGCTTGGGATTGTGTCCACATTGATCACAGGACTCTTCTTCCTCAAGGCCATTTTTAAATTCGTTTTTGAAAATTTTAGTGTGAAAAAACTAAGTTTTTAGTATACTTTTAGTGTGAAATGCGTGGCGACGTAGCTCAGCTGGTTAGAGCGGCGGAATCATAATCCGTAGGTCCGGGGTTCGAGTCCCTGCGTCGCTACCAGTCTACGCTTATCCGGGCCTTCAGGCTCGGCAAGCTTCGTCTGGCTGGCGCCTGAAGAAGCTGAAAGCGGAGACTGTCCGAAGTAGTTCGAAGAACGTAGACGGACAAGCCATATGACGATAGCCTGAAGAAGTTGTTTACTCCGAAGAAGCCGTCAGGCGAAGACTGATTAACGTAGACAGGCAGCTCAGAAACTTAAACAAGGTTCTCATGCAAGATCATCGAGGTCTTTTTAATATTCCCACACTTCTCACCTTATTCCGTCTTATTTTATCCCCCCTAGTTTTGCCGATACTCTTGGTCTATTTGCTTCCCGCGAATGTGTTTTGGATCAATGCAGCGTTGGCTTTTTTGTTTGTTATATTCTCATTCACCGATTTTTTAGACGGTTATTTAGCTCGCAAATATCGGCAGGAAACGGCGCTTGGCCGAGCTCTCGATCCGATAGCAGACAAGTTCTTGGTCTACTCAGTTTTGATTGCGTTGCAGGCCGCGAATAAAATTTATTTTTATTGGGTGGTTCTGTTGATCGGGCGGGAAATTTTCATGATGGGTTTGCGCCAGCTTGCGCTTGAGCATAACTTTTCGATCCCCGTTTCTTATTGGGGAAAAATTAAAACCGCATTTCAAATGATGACCATTACGATCATTATCTTAAATCCTGCGCAACCGTTGGGTGTGGCTGGAGCATTTTGGTGGAATGGTACCGAGGCAGTTTTTCTTGCGGTGACTATTTTCCTATCTCTTTTTTCTGCATATCAGTATAACAAGCAATGTATCGCCGAATTTAATAAGCGTTACAGAAATTGAGTATTGAGTAATAATAGCGCCGCTCATTAATCTGTGGAGCTCGTATGTCGTCTGGATTAAAATTTTCTACTGTCGTATCCGTTTTTGATAAGATTGAGCAAGCAAGTGGTCGCTTGGTCATAACGCAACTCTTTGCGGATCTTTTAGCTCAAGCAACAGCATCTGAAGCCTCTATTATCTGTACCATCTCTCTTGGCAAATTGCATCCACCGCACATCGGCACACAATTTAATGTTGCTGAAAAAAGTCTTATTCCTATCATCGCGAATCTGTTAGATATCTCCGATGCGGATGTCACTAAGCTGACAAAAAAAGAGGGTGATTTTGGTTCAGTGCTTGCCACTGGTTCATGGCGGACGCAAAGCTCATTGTCTGTTGAAGATGTCTATAATGCATTGTGCGATATCGAAAAAATGGGTGGCACTGGTTCGCAAGATATAAAAGCGGAAGCGCTTAAAAAATTAATGTTACAGCTCACGCCAGATGAAGCAAAATATATAGTGCGCATGGTCATTGGCAAATTGCGTCTCGGTTTTTCAGACATGACCATCATTGACGCACTCTCCTGGATGAAAAAAGGCGACAAATCGCTCCATGGCATTCTTGAAGATGCCTATAATGTCTGCGCAGATATCGGCTACATCGCATTCATGCTCAAGCACAAAGGCGTTGAAGCCGTGACTGATATGCACGTTAAAATTGGCGTGCCAATTCGGCCAGCAGCTGCAGAACGTTTGCCCACCGCAAAAGCGATTGTGGAAAAAATTGGCCACTGTGTTGCGCAACCAAAATTAGATGGATTTCGTTTGCAAGTTCATTTGAACAAAACAAAAAAAGAACCAGAAATTCATTTCTATTCACGCAACTTGCAAGATATGTCTGCTATGTTTCCCGATTTGGTCAAAACGCTTTCTGAGTTACCCGTCGAAACGCTTATCTGCGAAGGTGAAGCAATTTCCTATGATCCAAACACTGGGAGTTTTTTGCCATTCCAAGAAACGGTTAAGCGAAAGCGCAAACATGGTATTGAAGAAGCGATCACGGAATTTCCGCTCAAGCTTTTTATTTTCGATATCCTCTATTTGAATGGCAAAGAATTGATGAGCGAAACGCATGAGCATCGCAGAGATGTGTTATTGTCACTTTTCAAAAACTTTCACCATGATGATGTGCAGCCAATCGAAGAGGTTGCAATAACCACCGCGCAGCAACTCGAAGATTATTTCCTGAAAAATATTGATTCAGGACTGGAAGGGCTGGTGGTCAAACGTGCTGATTCGGTCTATCAACCAGGCAAGCGAAATTTCAATTGGATCAAATTGAAGCGGCATGAAGAGGGACAGCTCGATGACACGATTGATTGCGTCGTGCTGGGCTATTATGCCGGCAAGGGCAAGCGCGCTTCATTTGGTATCGGGGCGTTCTTGGTGGGCGTCTATAATAAAAAAGAAGATCGCTTTGAGACCGTTGCAAAAATTGGCACTGGGTTGAAAGATCCAGAATGGAAAGAATTGAAAAAGAAATGTGATGCCATTGCAGTGCCACACAAACCAAACAATGTTGTCTCTGCCAAAGAACTGCATCCCGATGTGTGGGTGTCTCCAGAAATTGTGTGCGTGATCCGTGCCGATGAGATTACTATGTCACCATTGCACGCTGCGGGCAAAACGGGCGAGCAACTTGGTATGGCACTCCGCTTTCCACGCATTATGGGCTATCGGGAGGATAAAGGGCCATTTGATATAACCCAAGTGTGGGAAATTAAGGAACTGTTCGATCAGCAGTTTGCTAAATAAATTTTTTAGCGCGTGAAAATAGTTAAAAAGCGTTTAGATATGGTGTAAACTTAATCTCAGTAATTTATACACCCTGTTATTCCTCAGGAGAGTTTGATGAGCAAACGACATGATATTCTTAGTATTACCAACAAAATTGGTGAGCTACAGAGCCAGCTTGATGAGCTTCGCTTTAAGTCTGGACGTGCATTGGATGAGTTTGGGAAGGATCGTTTGATACGTCAAGCGATAGCAGGACTCATGACAGATTTGCACAACCTGAATAAGTAGCACATTGTTTGCATTGATTTGAGAGAACCTGGTCTTGCAAGACCAGGTTCTTTTTTTTCAAAATGAGGGCAATCCAGGATGCTTTTGATTAATTATGCTGTCAATAGCACGCTGAAATAAGGTATTTTTTTAGGGTAAGGGAGATAAGAGACATATGAATAAAGAAACATTGAATAAAGAAATAGATGTGCTTGGGAAAGAACTAGCCTTGCTAGAAATAACCAAGATTGCCTACAAAGAATGGATCAATCAGATTGATTCAAGGCGAGATATTTATGAAGAGTACCCAGAACTTTTTTTTCTTATTCGCAAATCATTTTATGACCAGATTATTTTCTCGCTCTCGCGTCTGATTGATTCAAGTACGGGAACATTAAGTATTAAGAAGCTTTTGAGGCGACATATTTCTATGAAGGATTCTCTATCGGGCGAAGGCAAAAAGGCTTTGTCTAAAATTGATGAAAGTAAATTTTTCAAAAAAATAAAATTGATTCGGGATAGGCTGAACAGAGCCCATATAGATGAAAAAATTGCCCTCGATCAAGAAGAATATAACAAGATTGTTGAACAATGTAAGATTGATTTTGCGGAAATTGAAGAAGCGATAACTGAGCTAAAGAAGTATCTTGCGATTATTAGTGACCGCTTAGATATGCCGATTGCTGCCTTCTTAAGACCGCAAACATCTATCAGAGCGGAAATTATAAAATTGTTTAAGTCGCTGAAAAAATAATGTGGATTAAAAAGATATGGACAACCTCATAACTTTGTATAAACAACGTCTCGATCTTCAAAATGCCACTTTTTCGCGTATCGAGCATGATGATGCACTCGTTGCAATCGTCTATAAAATTACGCAGCCGAGCGGTCAGCAGCTTATTTTGAAAATATGTGAGCGTGATAACGATTATCTACGCGAAGTATATTTTCTCAACTACTTTGCTGACAAACTACCAGTACCGCGTATTCTGCAAGTTATGCCTCCGCAAGAGGGTATGTCGGACGCGATTTTAATGGAGTATATTCCCGGCACATTGCTTACCGCAGCAGAGCTGACCAATGATCTTGCGTATGAAATTGGTTCACAGCTTGCGCGCATTCATCTTGAGCGCACGGCGGGTTATGGCGAGCTGATACAACCAGATAATCTAAGCTCCGATCCACGGACTTATTTCGCACAAAAGTTTGAGGAAGGATTTGCCGAATGCAGCAACAATCTGCCTAAGGAACTCCTTGATCGGTGTCGCCATTATTTTGATACACACATAGATCTTTTGGATTTAGCTGATGGCCCATGCATAGTACATCGTGATTTTCGGCCGGGAAATTTGATTGTGCGTGATGGCAAACTCCAAGGAATTATCGATTGGTCTGCAGGGCGTGCAAGCTTTGCGCAGGAAGATTTTTGTTCGATGGAACACACGGTGTGGTCAACTGATCCGCGAATTCAGACGCCATGGCCAACCGATCCAAGAAGTAAAAAGCCATTTTTGGCAGGCTATGCAAGTGTTCGCCCAGTTCCTGATTATCAAGCTATGATGCCGCTCCTACGCTTGAGCAGAGCATTTGCTACCATTGGCTTTACGGTCAAACGAGGAACATGGGATGGCATCCATGCTCGCGTGTATCAATTCAATCGCCGATTTCTTGAAACATTTTTTTAGATGTTCGATCAGCAGTTTGCAAAAGAAGCAATAACACTATATATTTCACGCCGGTAAAAAATTTTCAACGTAGTATTTATTGGAGTGATTCATGACAAAATATTTGGCAGGGCTTCTCTTCCTTCAATTATCATTTTTTGGAACTATCTTTACATCACAAGAAAATGAGAGAGCATACCGGATTGCCATTGTAGGATTGGGAGAGCGGAGTAACCATCTCTTATGGGAATGTCTTCAGATCAGTAAAAACGTTCAAGTGGTCGCAATATGTGATGATCGTGCAACAGACTCAATTAATTTCTTCGCAAACAAGTTGAGCAAGCGTAATGATACTGTCTTAGATGCATACAGGAAGTGTGTCCATGGCGCGGCACTTTATCCAGACACGCAAGAGGGCATACAACAATTTTTTGCGAATCATCAGGATGTCGATTGGGTGTTTCTTACCTCACCAAACTACAAACATTTTAGGCATCTCAATACTGCTTTAGAAACTTCTGCGTGCAGAAATCTTTATTTGGAAAAGCCACTATTCAAGGATCTTAATGAATTCAATAGCTTTGATCCCAAAAATAATGATGCGAATATTCTCATTGGACTCACCCTTCGCTATGCAACTATGACAAAAATTGTTGCGCAGAAGTTACAAGAATATAAGGATCAATTGGGAGAGTTGCAACGCGTGAATGCCTGGGAGCGAGTGCGATTTTGCCAAGGGCTCACCTCATTTTTGATGTCATGGCGCAAATATATTAGTTTGTCGGGCGGTATGTTGCTTGAAAAATCAATTCACGATCTTGATCTCGCATTTTTTTTCATTCAGTCGCTCGGCATTGATCTGCAAGAAATTCATGTCTCCACAGAATCTGCTCATCGCTATTTTAAACAATCTCAGAAAGAGAGAATCCTTCAGGAACTCTTGCATAATGATGCCCTCAAACCAACGCTTGTTGGCAGAGAGCTAGCGCAATTTCAGCCGGTTGTTTCTTTTTCTTTTGATCACACAGGCGCCATCGATTGGGCGGCTGTTCTTGATGATATTTTTAAGAATATTCCAAATGATGAAGCCATTGAATCTTCTGACATTATTTCCGATTATCACAAGCTGAGTGCCGTGTTCAAAACAGCGGATAACAAATCTATTAATTTTGAACTAGAAGTTGATCTTGGTGGTTTTAGACCAGAAACTCAACGGGGTATGAAATTCGTCTTTGAGCATGGCGAAGTTATCATTGATGTTATGGAAAGTGTGATGCATATTACCGTGCCAGGAAATATAATCCATACATTTGATTTGCAAACCAACAATTCTGATCATGCGGATGGCGATGAATATATTGCGCAAGCACTGCTAGGTGTCCTTGCAAAAGGACAAAATGTTGCCACTTTTAATGATCCAGTCGTGCAACTTGCAAGTGTGATGGGCGTTGTTTCAGAACGGCAATCCCTATTGAAAGATGGTAAAGATACCGTCGTGAAAAAAATGGGAAATCGTTGGTCCATAGTTGCCTAAAAAAAATTAACCCCCGTCATTTGTTGCCGACAAATGACGGGGGTTTTTTGTGACAAAAATTCTAGCCACCAATCAGCTGATCTTGATACCGTTTTGCTTCTGGCTTGTAGATAATTTCGATCGGTCGCAAGAAGCTGCTAATTTGCAGCACAAAGAATGCATTGTCTAAAACTCCCGCACCTTTTTTGATGTAGATCATTGGCAGGGTGAGATTTTCACTACCATTCGTTTCCGTGATTCCGGTCGGGACAAAGACATCTTTTGGTCGCGCAAAAATGAGCAGTGACTCAAGAGGAAGAATATTACTTTCAGGAGCGCTCACTTGCGTGGTGTTCCAAAAATAGGATTCTGCTTCTTTGTCATACTCTCTAGAAATTTTAAAAAATGCTTGTTTTTCAGATTCTTTCAATTTCCAGTGGTGTATCGTGGTGCCAAACATAAATTCGGGTTCGACTTGCGGTGTGATGACCAGCATAATTTCTGGTGCTATATGTTTGCGCGGGAACATCAGGAGGCCATTAACATTCGACACATCGAGATATCCTGCGTAGGTTGCCAGAATTCCCACCTTCGGTTGATACTCAAATAACCGTTCCAATTGGTACTGAGTTATTTTACGTGGCTGATTCATTTTATTCGCCATGCGCTGCACTTTGTCTGGCGAGAGCGGATAATTTTCCAGGTAGAGATTTATGCGCGGTGCGGCATGTGCGATTGATCCAAAAAGGACCAAATAAGTGACTACTCTATATTTTTTATTCATTTCCCTTCCCCATCCGGTTGATTTATGATTCATTTTCCTCTTTACTTAAGTAACTTAGCAAAATAACTGATTTTAGAGCTACTATTCTCTGGCGGTAACGGTGAATCATCCCAAACTCATTGATCAGCATGCAGGCATATGGCGATCATTTATTGAGCAGCATGCATTGTCTGAACAGCAAGCAGAACAATTTGCGCATTATTTGGAACTTCTTATCGAGTGGAATCAGCGGATTAATTTAACCGCGATCACCGATGTTCCCGATGTTATTAATTATCATTTTTCAGATTCGTTGGCGCTCAGTAAGGCGTGCGATCCGAATTCCTTGCAGATGATTTGCGATGTGGGATCAGGGGGCGGCCTTCCTGGCATTCCTCTCGCCATAGCATATCCACACCTACGCGTTTTGTTGATAGAGATCGTCGGCAAGAAGGTGAACTTTTTGCGCCTGGTTGCCAAAGAGTTGGGCATGGAAGATCGCATCGAAGTTATTGATCTTGATTGGCGCACTTTTTTGCGCTCGACTGAATATCCTATCGACGCCTTTTGTGCGCGAGCATCTCTCAGGCCGGATGAACTGGTGCGCATGTTTCGGGCACACACGAGCCCCTATCGGCAGGCTTGTCTTTTCTATTGGGCGGCGGCAAATTGGATCATAGAACCAGAAGAAGCTAAATGGTTCGAAAAAGAAATCCCCTACAGTGTGGGAGATAAAGAAAGAAAGATTGTTATTTTCAAGGAGCAGTAGGGCACGTAGCATCCACGTAAGTATGTGTACGTAACGCTGCATAAAAAAGCTTTTTTATGATAAAATTGCCAGTAATGTCTGCAGCATTAATTCAAGAACACTATATACTTTCAGCAGGCTTTGGCGGAGCAAGGAGCGCGGCATGAAAAAAAATATTTTAAGAAGTTATGTATCGGGCATCGTTGAGGGTGAGCATGGCGAAAGTTTTCGTACTATTTTGCGATACCTTTCGCCTGAATTTGTTACCGCATTATTGCTCACATCACTTCCTTTCTGGTTGGATGCAGCCTTTATCGGGCAACTGAAATCAACATCCACCTATGCCACACTTGGTGTCACCAAACAGCTCATTCACTTTTTGCTCAAAGCGGCAGAAGCCTTCATGGTGGGCACTGTTATTCTGACTGGTCAGCTCAATGGGCGGAAAGAATATCCTGAAGTGGGGAAAGTGGTACGCGATTCTTTTTGGTCCACCTGTTTTATCGGTGGAGTGCTCGCGACTATTTTATGGTTGGGTGCAGCACCTTTGTATCGTTGGTATGGTGTTACCGATGAGATGATTAAAATAGGCG
>JAGVKD010000006.1 GCA_020050795.1 Candidatus Babeliales bacterium | reverse complement strand
TGCTCATTTTGACCTTTTGGGGAAAATCTGAGTATGTTGTTCAACGTCCCAAAGTAATAAAAAAAACCAAAAGAATAAAAAAAAGGAATTCTAGAATGATGAAGCGAATTTTTTCTCCAACAATCTACCTTGCTCTTCTTTTTTCTGCAACCATGTGCCAGGCGATAACGGTGCAACCAATCATACCGGGTGAAGGAATATGGAATGTCACCACACGCATTGGGATTGTACTGGATCAGCTTTTATGTGGCGGGTCGGCAATCTGCGATGTGCTCATTCATCAGAGCGATATCGGCAATGGCGGCACGTTCACTATCACTGGATCGAATACCTACTACTGCCTCGCGCAATCAGTCACCTTCAACACCGGATCGGCAATTACCATTAATGCCAACAATGTCACACTCGATCTAAATGGCCACGTTATCGATGGGGGCCGCAACACCACTAATGGCATCACGCTTGGCAATGGTGTGCGGAATGTGATCATCAAAAATGGGACGATTCAAAATATAGGCGGAACAACAGCAGGAAGTAATGGAGCAGCAATAACTGATGCTGCCGCTATCACCACTCCGCTGAAAAATATTGCCATTAAAGACATGAATTTTAATAACAATAGTCTGTTCATTCTAAGGATGCAGAATGGCATCTTCTCAGGTGCTGGTCTTGACGAGCTATTGATTGAAAATTGCCGTGCAAACGACTCTGGAGCAATCGCTGTTTCTGGAGGTGCAACCATTGTTGTGCAAGGCTGTGAAATTAATTATCTAAATAGGAATTCAGGGCCCTTCATTGCAATAGATCTCGTCACCATTCCATCCTTCTTCACACCCTTCGGTCGCTATTGTCTGGTTGAAGATTGTATAGTGACAAGCTCATTCACACAGAACTCGCTCATATTGATTGCCAACTACCGTAATGCAATCGTTCGCAATTGTATAACGGAAGGGAATTTTGGAGTTGCAGTAACGGGATGCAAAAATGCAACTATATCTGATTGCATTGCGCAGTCTAGTATTGTGAAGTTTGGTGGCTCTGGCAATGAGACTGTTGGATTTGTTGTGAACCCTACAAGGGGTCAATGGGCAGTTATTGAGCGCTGTGTTGCCTCTCAATATGGTATAGGGTTTTGGATTAGTGCCTCTGGCTCTATTGATTCGTTTGGTTCGGTGAGATTGACTGATTGTGTTGCGGAAAATAATAGAGAGGCAGGATTCCTGTACGCTCCACCTACTCCATTAACAACCTCTAATACCTCCTTTAAGCGATGCTGCGCAACGGCCAATGGTGTTGGATTTGGGATTGTGCTAGGAGCTACTAATCCTGCGCTTCAAGACAATTTTTTGCATGTGCTCCTTGAGGACTGTGTTGCTCAAGATAATTTGGGCGATGGATTTGCAGTAGTCAATGAGAAGGCAAATGGCACTATTCGAGATGTGGTGTTTCGCAACTGTGTGGCGCAGCGCAATCAGGGTGGCGGTCCTTACTTTACTAGAGGTCCCATTGCCGTCAGCGCTCAACCCACAACGTTTCGTGGTGACGGCTTTAGTCTTGGCACGGCAACATTTGCCGGAACTGCCGGCCCGATTCGTGATGTGATATTCATAGATTGTGTTTCGCAGAACAATGCACATGATGGGTTTGCCTTCGCATCAACCACTACGAAAGTCAAAATCCTCAATTGTCTGGCAATGAAAAATACCGGCACGGGAATCAATAATATGGCGGGCAATGCTACCTATATTCTTGGCAACTCATCGATGCTGAATAACCTTGGTGATTATTTTGGCCAGAATGATCCGAACAAAATTGCCGCAAACGGCAATCCTGGTGCGCTTCTTGGCGCAGGCCGTTGGGTGAATGCGAAAACATAATGGATGATGCGAGATAAACAAAAGGGCCCCGGAAAATTCCAGGGCCCTTTTTTGTTTTGATTCTTAAAACTATAAGTGTGGCGCTGAGGCGATCGCAATGGACATATAATCTCGATCGACTACCGCGCGGCACTGTGGACAGTTTCTGTTACCGCCGCCGAAGAACCATTGCCGTGCGCAACCTGTGCAAATATCATGGCCGCATGGTTTGATGAAAACACGTTGCACTGTATCGAATGAATCGAGACAGCAGCAGCAATCATCGGAGGGATAGGTATCAAATTCATAGTGGGGTGCGGCCGAATAACTAGGATTGTATGCCGGCTGCGCTTGGACTGGCGGTGCATAGTAGGCAGAAGAATCGTAGCTGTTGCTTGGCGCCGATGGGCGTGGGGCATCTATTTTATTCATGGCATCGCGGACTGCGCGCTTGAGTGCGTGGCCGACAAATTCAGTCAGCCGTTCAAAGTTAAGGGTGCCGTTTTGCATAATACGAGCAAGAGCATTATTGCGCATTGATTCAGAAATGCGGCGAGCAAGAGAGCCATTTTTTGATTTTTTGTATGCATAGTTGTAGGCGCTTTCTTCGATAAATTCCAACACAGCGCTGCTGATAAATTGATCGATCATATCTTTTTTATATCGCTTGCCATAGGGAGTCCAGGAATAGGCGCTGCGACTTTCGAGCACTTCACGGCGGATCCGGTTGCACAAAAGATTCACCTTGATGATTCTCATATTCGGGCGCAATGCATGATCGAGGGAATTGATGACTTGGTTAATATAACTTTTTGCCTTGTCCTCGCTCATAGTGCTGGAAGATTGCTCGGCACTGTAGCCAGATGTTGAGTAGGCAGATGAGGGCACTGAGTTAGTGGGGATGTTATTAACCGCATCCATAAAATTGCTCCACCAGTCGGCATTGAGTGCCTGGGGGGTGAGCATCATAATGATAATGGCGGGTTTCATAAGGTGTGACATGCAAAGCTCCTATTTCTAACAATCACAATTTTTTTTAACAATCACGGCTATGTCCCGGTACTATAGCCAAACCAGCCGCTGTTTGCAAGTTGACAAATCTGCGCACGATTTCATACTTGAAGAGATGGAAAACGCATATTTCGGGGGAAATTTATGAAAAAATTATTGTTTTCAATTTTGTTTCTAGTCAGTGGCTCTTCATTAGGCGCTTGTATAAGTGGCCCTATGCTTGAGGGTTATGAGGATCATCCGGCGGAGCCCAAAGCACCGACACTGGTCGCAGCTCTTCAAGTGGGACAAGCATGCACCAAGTGTTATGAGGATGTCTTTCCTGGGTATATAAAAAAGTTTGTTTGTTTGGCCTGCCTATCTGCAAATAACACACAAGTGGTTAAAAATTTTCCGCTAAAAGACGAACCAAAATAAATAATGAAAGAAAGACCCCTATAGATAATTTTCTATGGGGGTTTTGCCTTTTACCCCAAAAAAGTGTAAATTCATATAGAAAAGAATTTATATTTAGGGTGGGGCTTGGTATGATTCTGAAGCGAACTGCTTTTTGGGCGATAGCCCTGTCTTTGTTTTCTTCAATAGCTTTGCATCCGGGGCAAAACCCGGAAGTTCATGTGACTATCTTTGTCCATGGATCAATCTTTTCGCCTCTTTCTATTCTCAGTATGGGTAGCGTTATCAACGATGATTTATCCGATAGAGATCTCTATGTGCGGACGATCTCTCGTTTGCGAAAATATGACATCTTGCGGCAGGATCAGATTTTGCAGCAAGAGGGTTTCCATCCACTACGAACATTAACTTTTGATTTTGCTGATTTATCTTGTCAAGAACGCAAAGCAGCCGCACCCCATGCGGTGCCTGCCTATATTGCCTGCGCAAATCTTGTCTCTCAAGAGGATGTGGATCATAGAGCCTACACCTTTGGTCACCTCGGTTTGTTGAGCGGTAACTATCGCCGCGATGCTGCGCAAGATTTTTATGATGCGCTCTGTGCAACAATATATGAGCTCCAGCAGCAGCATCAGAATGTGAAAATTACTATTGTGACACACAGCCATGGCGGAAATATTGCCTTGAACCTTGCATACTGGGAAGATCAAAAAAAGCAGGGCCTCAAGATTGATAATCTCGTTATGCTTGGTTGCCCGATTCAGGCCGAAACAGCACACTATGCTTTCAATCCTCTTTTTAAGCGCGTCTATAATTTATATTCCGATGGCGACATTATTCAGAATGCGGATACTATTTCAAGCCGTGCAAGTTATCGAAGAATTTTTGACAGTCGTTTGAAGATAGATCGCACTGCTGATTTGAATGTGGTCAAGGATGTTCGCTTGCACGTGAACAACAGCAAAAAACGCATTGACCATGCAAATATGTGGTTGATGGGTCTTTCAAGGAAAGCGTGCAAAACGCTCGATCCATTGCCGATAGCAGTATTGGTTCCAATGATTGTGCAGTCAGCTGATCAGGTGGAACATGAACGGCTTGATTGCAATATCGTGAGCACTGAGCATCACATCTGCGTGCAGATATCTTCTCATGGCCAGCAGGAAGTGATTGTGCAAACGGATAACATTCGCCCACATGCTGTTGCATGGAACAGAGCGGTGGTGGAAAGTTGGGCGCCAGATTATACGAGCCGCAACGTTATCTTCAATTTCAAAATGCGCAAAGTCCTCTACAATGCTCTACGAGATTGGTGGAGAGGAAAGGTTAATTTTGTGGCGAGAAAAACTGCGTAATTATTCATGAAAAAGAAAAAAAACGGGGCGGTTCAAAACCGCCCCAATCTTTTTTTAAAATAATTCCTGCACAAAATCATCAATTTGTTTTGTGGTGACTGTGTCGCCCATGGCGCGATAAAAATCTTCGCCATATTCGCGTGTCTCGATTACCACTGGCATTGCGAGCGCATGACCAAGCAGCAGCGCTTGTTTCTTGCTATCGAGCGATGCAAGCACGATGCGCAAATTATTCGCATTGCTCACACCAGTCAGCACCGCCTGAATATCTTTTTCATCATTTAGTTGCGCCACTATCTTGGTACCAATTTGTGATAAAATTTCTTGATCAATTTCAGAAGGACGCTGATCGACGACCAAAAGCGAAACATAATATTTGCGCATTTCTCGTGCGATGGTGCCAAAAATAGTTTGCTTGGCAACCTGTGGATTCAAAAATTTGTGCGCTTCTTCGATCGTGATCATTAATTTTTTTGGCTCATCACTTTTATTTTGAGAACCTAAAAACTGTTCCGTTTTTGCAATATATTGCGCATGGATGCGGCGTGTGATGATGTTGGCGATCAGTAGATACACAAATGTGGAAGTATAGTTGCCAAACTCAACGATCACGTTGATGCCCTTATCGATGTATTCAAGCATCTGATCAATCACAGAGTGATCTTTCACCGCGCCTGCAACACCGGCATGGAAGAATGGTAATCGTTCAACTCGTTTTAATTTTCGATAGAGTGCGGCGATAGATTCAGGGTGCGCGCCAAGCTCTTGCGCGAACTCTTTGAGATTGTCGCCATTCGAGAGGAGCGCGAGCAGCCAATCATGTTTATAGCGCGCTGCAATTAAATATGCAGCTTCAACAGCGGTTGGATGCAGATTTAATTCACCTTGCAGCGATAAAATATCTTCCACTTGAATCGATTGATAGGACATTGAGATTTCAACATCCGGGCTGCCTCCGCGGCGGCGCGTTGATGCCGGATCAAGTGAAAAGATGGCAACTTTATCGTTGAATAATGTTTTGAGACCTTTCACAAACGAAAGACCTTTTCCTTCTTTGCGTGCTTGCAATCCATATTCGCTGTGCATATCAAAAATGAGATTAACTGCTTTTTCATTTTTAATCAGACCAGCCAAAATCAAGCGCGTCAAAAATGTTTTTCCCGTTCCTGTTTTGCCAAAAATTCCGTTGCTTCGTTCCGTTAATCGATCAAGATCGAGGCACACAGGAGTGTTCATATCAAGCGGCGAACCAATACTAAAATAGCGTTGTGATGGATCGGCTTCGTCGCCAAAAATGAGTGCAACATCTTGTTTTGTTGCTTCATACACCGTTGCAAAATGGGGAGGAATTGTTTTGACCGGCCGCTTTTCTGTGCCATCAAGCATCAGCATGGGTTTGAGTGTTGCGGTGGCATAAATATCTTTTTGCCGGAGAATTTCGGCAAGCAGCGGTTCATCTTTGGTTGGTGGAAAAAGGAGAATGTCAGGATGACTCACTTGCAGCGAAAGATCGGTGATCATCGAAAAAAAAATATATTGTTTGCCCACAACAGAAACAAATTTTCCTGTTTTGATTTCTTCGAGATTTGCATCGGGAACGATGCGCATCACAAAGCCTTCGGTGAGCGATCCGGTGACGATGGTGCCAAGAATTTTTTTCACGATCTTAATAACAATGTTGCAGTGTTTCGATTGACTTCGAGCATGCCATGCGCAGCTTGCAGCGATTCTTTTTTCCCGCTTGTCAGTTGGTAGGCAACGGGTTTATTGGGCGATAGCGGAAGTACCATTGGTGTGTGGCCTTTTTGAATGACAAAATTGCCAACGGGTGTTTGCACTTCCAGCCAGACGATTGAGAAAGTTTCTGATTTTTCGGGGGTAATGATATGCAGTTCCATTACGCACCACGTTTTAGTTTTTGTGCTTTTTCACGAGCCTCTTCCAAGGTGCCAACCATGTAGAGTGCATCTTCAGGCATAGTATCGCAGTGGCCATCTAAAATTTGTTCAAAATCATCAACCGCTTTATCTTTCGGTACATAGGTGCCTGGCAATCCACTGGCAAATTCTGCAACAAAGAGTGGTTGTGTTAAGAATTTTTGGATTTTCTTCGCGCGTTTGACAGTGAGTTTATCTTCTTCAGATAATTCATCCATACCTAAAATCGCGATTACATCCTGGAGTTCTTTAAAGCGCTGCAACGTTTTTTGGATGCGGCGTGCAACATTATAATGCTTCTCGCCAACAATTTCAGGTCGCAAGCCTTTTGAGCTTGATTGCAATGGATCAATCGCAGGATAGAGTCCAAGTTCAACGAGTTTTCGTGAAAGGACGGTGCTTGCATCCAAATGCATGAAGGTGGTTGCTGCAGCAGGATCGGTAATATCATCTGCAGGAACATAGACTGCTTGAATCGAAGTGATTGCGCCGTTGAGTGTGTTAGTGATGCGTTCTTGGAAGGCACCCATTTCTGTTGCCAATGTTGGTTGATAACCAACGGCAGATGGCATGCGGCCAAGCAATGCAGACACTTCTGAACCGGCTTGCACAAAGCGGAAAATATTATCGATGAACAGCAGAACATCTTTTTTTTCTACATCGCGGAAATATTCTGCCATGGTCAAACCAGTGAGACCAACGCGCAATCGTGCGCCAGGCATTTCGCCCATCTGGCCAAACACAAGCGCTGTTTTTTCAAGCACACCAGAATTTTTCATTTCAAGCCAGAGTTCGTTACCCTCACGAGTCCGTTCTCCGATCCCGGTGAACACGGAAACGCCACCATGTTCTGTGGCGATGTTGCGAATAAGTTCTTGAACCAAAATAGTTTTGCCAACACCCGCGCCACCAAAGAGACCAATCTTAGATCCCTTAATGTAAGGGCATATAACGTCTATGACTTTGATGCCAGTTTCTTGGACTTCGTCAGTAATTTTTTGTTCGATGAGTGGTGGAGCTTCGCGGAAAATCGACCATTTTTCTTTTGACTCAAGCGGAGCTTTGTCATCGATAGTGTTGCCTAAAACATTGAAAATGCGGCCAAGGACATGATCGCCAACGGGGACTTTGATTGGAGAGCCTGTATCAGTTACTTTCAGTCCACGTGAAATACCAAAAATATTTTCTATAGCGATGCATCGCACGGCGCCATCACCCAATTGCTGGGCAACTTCCAAGCTTGCATGACCTTTGCCATTTTCTGAAGTTATTGGTAGGTGGACGAGAACTTCGTCAAGAATATTTGGTGCGTGTTCGCGGGGGAATTGGACATCAACGATAGTACCGCTAATGCGAAGAACGTGACCAATATTTTTTTCTTCATTCGCTGGTTGTGCCATTTTTGCCATCGTTTTTGCCATAATAAAACACGCCTTTTTGCAGTTCAGAAGCGTCCAAACACCTGCAAATCAGGCTACTGGATGTAATGCAGTTTGTAAAGGTACGATGGATTGGATTACGATGAGATCGTCTTTTTCAAAGTTTGCAGATCGAGTAACCCTTCGGTTGCGCCAATTTTTTTCAAAACATACGCGCTTTGAGTAGATCCTGCCAGGAGAGCACTTTTGACCGGGTTGCCGTCTGCAAGATAGGCAACAAAGGTGGAAGAGAATGCATCGCCAGCGCCGACGGTGCTTGTGATTTTCGTTGGAATAACCGGCTGAAAATAAATTTTTTCCCCATCAGTTGCATAGACGCCATTCTTTCCGCAGGTGACTGCTACCACCTTGGGGCCAAGCGTGCAGACTGTTTTGAGATATGTTTTTTCACTGAAGCGCGCTTTTGGTTTTATAAGAGCAAAAAGGAGTTGGGCTTCAAATTGATTGCAAATTAAAACATCAATAAAGCGCAATGAATCTTTTAATGCTTGCACATTCACGGTTAGTTGACTACTTCCTGGGTTACATGCAACAAAGATATTATGTTTTTTTGCCGCGCGGGTGATGATGGGTAGCAATTTGGCAGTGTCACCACTCAGTGAGGTGATGTGCATCAGATCAAATTTAGCAAGCTGATCGAGATGCAGATCTTTTTTGGCAAGGGTCAAATTTGCGCCACGATGGACCAGGATCGCATGGTTGCCACTAGCACACGGCAAGATATATGAAGTTCCTGTCCGGGCATTTTTGCTTGTGCTCATCAGGTGTGTTTCGATGCCTCGTTGCTTGAGTGTTTTTTTTATAGACAGTCCTTCTTGATCGGTTCCCACTTTGCTGATCACGAATGCGTGGTAACCAAGTTTAGCAAAAGCGGCGGCACTGTTTGCAGCGCCGCCACCAAGTTGATAGTCAACTGTTTTGAGTTCGACCTTTGAGCCTTCTTTGAGTGCAACATATTGGCTCTTCTTGTGAGTGAGACATTCTATGCCATACGCATTGGGCGCGCTGAACATAAAAATATCTTGCATCGTGCTGCCGATAACCAATACCCTTTTTTTCACTCACTGATACCTTATGCTTTGCGCTTGAAGTTCAATACCAATTTGAGGACCTCATCTGCATGATCAACCCAAATGATATTGATGCCTTCTGCTACATCTTCGATGCCAATTAAGTCGCTTTTGTTCTTAAGTGGGAAAATAACATTGGGCAGTTTGTTTCGTTTCGCTGCCAATATTTTTTCCTTCACGCCGCCAATAGGCATCACTTCGCCACACAAGTTCAATTCACCAGTCATGGCGTATTGCGCGCTGAGTGGACGATTGGTGAGAGCTGAAAGCATTGCGGTGAGCATTGTGATTCCGGCAGATGGACCATCTTTTGGAATTGCGCCTGCAGGACAATGGATATGCAAGTCATATTCGGTGAAGGCGGTGTCTTTGATGCCAAATTCTTGAGAGTGTGCTCGTGCATACGTCAACGCTGCTTGTGCAGATTCTTTCATTACATCACCAAGCTGACCTGTCAGCGTCAGTTTTCCTTTACCCGGCATGAGGACCGCTTCGATTTTGATCATTTCGCCGCCATATGATGTCCATGCAAGACCGTTAGCAATACCCACGCGATTTTCTTTATTGTATTCTTCTTCAATAAATTTACGTGGCCCAAGATACTGATCAATGTTTTGTGTGGTGAACACAGGAATTTTATTTGTTTCAACTAATTGTCGTGCAGCTTTTGAGCAGAGTTTTTTCACAAGTCGTTCAAGCTGACGTACGCCAGATTCACGTGTGTAACTCATGATCAAATCTTTCAAAACATCATCAGTGAATTTCATCTGTTCTGGTTTCAATCCTGTTTCTTCCATACCACGATCAAGCAAATGTCCTTTGCAAATGTGCAACTTTTCTTCCATCGTGTAACCAGAGAGTGGAATAATTTCCATACGATCGCGTAATGGTTCTGAGATAGTATCCAAGCTGTTTGCGGTAGCGATAAACATTACTTTCGAAAGATCGAATGGAAGACCAAGATAGTTGTCATAGAATGTTTTGTTTTGTTGCGGATCGAGAACCTCGAGCATGGCTGCTGATGGGTCGCCGCGAAAATCAGATCCAATCTTATCAAGCTCATCGATGATTAAGACTGGATTTGATGATCCGGCTTTTCGCAATGCTTGGATGAACCGGCCAGGCATTGCGCCAACGTAGGTTCTTCGGTGGCCTCTGATTTCAGCTTCGTCTTTCACGCCACCCAGTGAAATACGCGCATATTCACGTCCCAAACTTTTTGCAATTGATTTGCCCAATGAAGTTTTTCCCGTTCCTGGAGGGCCCACGAAACACAAGATAGGTGAATGCCCATCTTGCTTGAGCTTGCGTATCGAGATGAAATCAAGAATGCGATCTTTAATTTCTTTTAATCCATAATGATCTTCGGCCAATACTTCTTTTGCGTGCTCAAGATCGAGATTGTCGACCGTATCTTTACCCCATGGCAGTGCAAAGACCCATTCAAGATAGTTGCGTGCAACGGTGGCTTCCAGAGATTCAGCAGAGGTGCGCTCAAGACGATTAATCTGGCGGGTGATTTCTTCTTTGATCTCAGCGCTGACTGCTAGACCTTCTAGCTTCAGGCGCATTTCATCAATGTCTTGTCCATCATCATCGCCAAGTTCACGTTTGATCGCTTTGAGTTGCTCGCGCAAATAGAATTCTTTTTGAGATTGATTCATCGATTCACGAGCGCTGCTGATGATTTTTTCCTGAATTTGTGCAACTTCAATTTCTTTATTCAAGCAGCTATAGATCTGCTCAAGAAAATCCTGTTTCGTTTCGGCTTCGAGCAAGTTCTGTGCTTGCTCAACGGTCAAATTAAGATGAGAGAGAATGAAGTCAGCAATTTTATCCGCATCATGCATTTTTGAAAGAATGAGATGAAAATCGGGGCTAAATGAGTGGCCAGAGCTTGCCATCTTTTCTGCAATTGTTTTGATGCTTCGCACTTGCGGTACCAGAGTATCTGGATCGACTGGCTCATGTTCTAACTTTTCCACATGTGCATGGAGCATATCTTGTTCAGCCAAAATATTGCGCACGCGTGCTTTGCAAATTCCCTGCACCAAGATTTTGATGCCGCCTTCTGGAATTTTAATCAGGCGCATAATAGTCGCAACGGTTCCTACTGTGTATAGGTCTCCCGTTCCGATAGCACCTTGTGGATCGATATGATTTTTTGCGGCAAGCAGAAGAACCATTTTTGATTCTTGGGCTTGGTTGTTAATACCGTTGATTATTTTCTCATCCATCACAAGAAGTGGTACGATCATATGCGGAAAGACCACGACATCCATGGTTGGGATGACTGGAAGTACTTCCGGGATCGATTCTTGCATGTTTTGATTTAGCAGCTGCTTCATCGCGTTCCCCCCTACGATTTTTAAGCTCTGATCAAGACCGTCGACTCTGGGCAAGCCTTATGTCTACTGAACAGTTTACGGGCCCATGGGTCCAAAAAACAACGATCGGCTTGTTGAGTGAAGTGAAAATGTTTTGGCCAGGGCGATTACGATGTGTAATACTCACAAAAGCGAATTTATCCATCTACCAGGGGCATTTAAAGCAAATGAGCGACTGGAACGTTCAAACGAAGGGGAAATCATATGATAACAACGATTCAGACGGATAAACTGACCAAGCATTTTGGTGGGCAGGAAGTCTTGCGTGATATATCAATTACTTTCGAGCAGGGTAAGACCTATGCGATATCGGGTGTTTCGGGTACGGGAAAATCCACGCTGATGCATCTGCTCTCTGGGTTTGATAAGCCATCTGCAGGGGCAGTTTTTTTCAATACTAAAAACATTGCCCATTTTTCTGCGGCAGAACGCGCCCATTTTTTGAATCAATCGATTGGTCATGTTTTTCAGCAGCCCTATCTCATTCGAGAATTATCAGTGCTAGAAAATATAATGACCCCCGGGCTGATTATGGGATCCTCATTGCTCACTGCACGCCCTCGAGCACAGGAATTATTAGAAGCCGTTGGCCTTGCCGAATGTGCCGATAGGAGACCTTCCTCACTTTCTGGTGGGCAGCAGCAGCGTGTGGCGCTTGCGCGTGCACTTTTTAATCAGCCAGCTTTTCTGCTTGCCGATGAATTGACCGGCAATTTGGATAAAGAGACAGGGCGCAACATCATGAGCTTTCTTCTCAAGCTTCAGCAGCAATTTCATATGGGCGTTATTATTAGCACCCACGATACCTATGTTGCCGAATCGATGCAGCATACATTTCGGCTTGAGCAAGGGGAGTTGATTGCACTCTAAATAACTTTTCTTATACTGTTTGCTCAGCACAGTCTTGCATACACACTTTTCATCTTGGGTGAAACATGTTCACAAAAAAGACAATTCTTCAAAAGACAGCGCAAGTCAGTGGCGCAACCATGCTCAGTCGCATCTTGGGAATTATCCGCGAGATGCTTACCGTTCGCTATCTAGGAGCAACTGCCGTTGGTGACATTTTCTTAACGGCATATAAAATCCCTAACTCACTGCGTAAAGTTTTTGCAGAAGGCGCGCTGTCTGCTGCCTTTATTCCCACGATTGTGCAAGCAGGCAGAGATGATGGACGTGCAGCCGTTAATCGATTGATCACACTTGGCTTTTTGGTTTTCGAGGGAATACTGCTGCTGCTGTGCGGCCTGGTGATGATGTATGCCGAGTTTGTGCTGCGCATTATCGTTCCTGGATTTTCTGAAGAACAGATTTTATCTGCAGTTCCTTATCTGCGCATTTTGATGCCATTTATTTTATTCATTTCAAGCAGTGCATTGCTTGCCGGTGCATTGCAATCAATTGGCCATTTTTTTGTGCCCGCTTTTGGGCCCGTATTATTGAATGTTGTTTTTATTGGTGCACTGCTTGCGTGTCTGAAATTTGGGCTGACTGTTGAATGGCTCTGCTTCTTTATTTTATTTGCAGGGCTTGTGCAATTTATCATGCACGTGATCGCCTATAAAAAACTTGGATTTTCATTTTCAACGACGATCAAAAGTGAGTGGCCACGATTCTGGCGTGTGCTCGTTAAATTCACCATAGCATTGCCGAGTGTGAGCGCAGAGGAAATTGGGTTGTTTGTTGATACCAGTTTTGCTTCATACTTGCCTGCAGGTTCTATAGCACTTATCTATTATGCCAATCGCTTTATGGGAATTCCTCTTGGTGTTTTTGCAACGGCATTTTCCACCATTTTGCTGCCCCACTTCTCTCGTGTTGGAACGCACAGGCCGAAACGTTTGAGTTTCTATCTTTTAGAATCGACTAAGTTTGTCTTGTGGGTGATGATCCCAGTTGGCATTGTGATGGCACTATTCTCTGAAAAGATTTTCTACACACTGTTTCTGGGAAAAAAATTCACGATTATCCAAGTACGTGAAGCTGGTTTGATTTTAAATGCGTTTTTGATTGGGCTGTGTTTTTCCGCACTCAACAAGGTGCTGCGCAATGTTTATTACGCACTGCATGAAACTAAGTTACCTGGCATTGTGGCGATTGTAGGTACGCTGCTCAATGTGCTGCTCAACTGGTTGTTCATGACGCGGTATCATGCCGTTGGTATTGCACTGGCAACGAGCCTGGCAGCTGGTGTGCAAACAGTTCTTCTTTTTTATTTCCTGCAGCAACACTTTAACTTTAATTTGTATCTGCGCAATATTGTTCGCTTCTTGCTGTTTTATATGGCTCAGCTCACATTGTGTGCAGTCCCATTTTTGGGCATATATTTTGCGATACAAAAATTCCTTGCGGCTTGTTCGAGCCCGATTGCTATTTGGTTGCTTCAGGGCGCGGGATTTTGGTTGTGGATTGCGCCACTCTGTGGTTTGCTAGGCTATGTCTTGTATCGTTTGCGCCATACGTGTCGTGTTGATGTTTATTTCTTAGGATGAAGATGAGTAAAGAAATTTTTTCTGCTGGAGTTGTGATCTTCCATCAGGAAGATGACGAACGATTGTATCTTGTGTTGCGTTATCCGCAAGGTCATTGGGACTTTGTGAAAGGCAAGCTTGAGCCTGGTGAAAGTACAAAGCAGGCGGCCCTTCGGGAACTGAAAGAAGAGACTGGATTAGAGACTAAAATTATTCCTGGGTTTGAAACCTTCTTTTCTTATGATTTCACTACTCAACGGGGAGAGTCTGCACACAAAGTTGTTACCATGTTTGTTGGTTCAAGTGACACTATGGAAGTGCAACTTTCTGATGAACATATAGATTATGCTTGGTTGCCTTTTGAGCAGGCGAAAAGTCGGCTCACTTTTAATAATGCCAAGCTGGCTCTTGAGCGGGCTCAGGAATTCTTGGATTGATTCCTTTATTTGGGGGTGCTTTTGTGCCATGGTTAAACATGGTAGAGTGAGTAGTATAAAGCATTAGAATAATCGGGGTTCTTCCATGAATAGATTCGCGAAATCAGTAGGATCTTATCTGAATTATAAGTCTGCATTACTTGCCATATTGACGCTTGGGTCCAGTTTGATTGCTGTTCACGGACACCAATCTCTGGAATCAGTGCATTTTAGTGCAGCTTTTTTGCTCCCCGTTTTTGATCTCAAGCAAGGACATTCGACCAAGAAATATGTGCTGTTTGGCCGTGAGGCTGGCGGATGGGATGTGGGCACATTCTGTGCTGGCGGTGGTAGTCGTGATAACGGCGAAAAACCATACGATACGGCGGCGCGTGAATTTCGGGAAGAGATGATCTCTCCTTGGTCCCAAAATAAAATGGTCAATTATATTGATTCGCGAAATGACAATACGAAAAGTATCATGGTTTATGGTATGAGTAACCGTATTATTGTTGGTTATATAACCCATTTTTCTTATTCAGCAATACGTGACATTAAAGAAAATTTTGATGAGCGCCGTCGAGGATCATACCTGTGGCGCTATAGAGAGATGGATCAGCTTGCGATGGTTGCTTGGAATGATTTACGTGATGCGATTTTAAAGTGCTCATGCAATAAGGGCGTGAAGGTCCGAGCGCTTATCTGGAATCCAAAAACGAAGCAAGATGAACCTGAGATGATCACTTTACGTCCAGTTCAAGTTGCTATGCTACGACCATATTTGTGTGATGAAAAAAATAAAACACGAACCTATACTCCAGGCATTGAGCCAAAGGTGCGTTTCTATAACTAAATATAATCGAGACATTGTTCAAAAGAGAGAGCCGCTCATTGAGCGGCTCTTTTTCGTTGCAATGATAGTGTGTGTTATTGAGCGGTTGTAGCTTGTTGCGCAGCCATTCTATTTGCCTGGAATTTTTGCCATTCTTGTGCTGTGAATTGTGCAGGCATTTCAGTGAAGACTGTGTTACCTTGTGCTGTGCCTAGGAGGTTCAACTCACCATTTGGTTTAACATAGGCTAAAAGAGATCCAGGGTTTGTAGGGAGCATGATGCTGCCAAGCTCAATCCCACTGCCGTTGTCAGTTTTCATAATACCATAGAAAGTAACTTTATAGACTAGTTTTGCGGCAGGGACTACAGTTGTTGCAACGTTACCATCTTGGCCTTCGATTACTGGTTTGAAGTTTTTTAATTTATCCTTTTCAGTGCGAGATACTTTAGTTAGTTGGACGACAATTTTATTATCTTGTCCTGCGCGGCTTCCGCTTGTGATTTTAGGGAGTTGGATCATGGTGCGGCCATCAACAGCAGGAAGCATAATTTTTGCCCAATTTTTACCTTCTGGGTTTGTAGGCGCTTCGGCTGGAATAACGTGGGTTAGATTTTGTTTGTTTGCTTCCAGTGTTGCCATTTCCTGATCGGTTGTTACGAACACGTCACCAGCAGCGTTGAAACTTCCTGCAATACCACCAATACCCCCAAAAATACCAGCTGCCATGGCTGCAGCCGATTGATCGATATTCTGACCGCCAGTCATTATTGCTATCCCAGTTGCCATCTGTCCAACTGCGGCCACGGCACCAACAACTTTCATAATTGTAGGAATAGCAGCACCAATTTTTTCTGCGGCTGATAGGAGCGCTGACAATCCATTTGCGCCAGTAGAATTCAAGAGCAGCGAACCGCAGACCACTAAGGACAAAATACGTACATTCTTCATGTAATCTCCCTTACCATTTCTGGTATAAAAATAGACAATTCTTTGACTTGCTTAGTAATAACGCAAGGGGGATTTATAAATCAAGAAATTGGCAGAGAGATGGGTTGCAATCGTCAGAAGAAAGAACGTGTTGGAAAAAAGAGCAGCAAAAAAGCCTCCCGTGAAAAGGGAGGCTTTAAAGTTTCTTGGTTGCGGGGGCTGGATTCGAACCAGCGACCTTTGGGTTATGAGCCCAACGAGCTACCAGACTGCTCTACCCCGCGATATACAGTTACCAAGGTACGCTTTTCTGGTCCTTTGTCAAGGTAATTACTCGGATGTTTCGGCCCTTTTGCTCGAAGTCAGGTTATTTTTGTCCTTCCTTCTGCAATGCCATGCCTGCTGACACAAGATCAGGTACCGTTGTTGCAATATTGGTAGCAACTTCGGCCACTAATCCAGCGACTCCTACCGCTGTTATTCCTGAAGCACCGCCGAACGTGATTATGCTTAGAACAATGCCTAATATAAGCGCGACAAGACTGCCTTTAAGTTTCCCCATAGCGTCAGTATCTATTTCGTTGCCCAAAAGTATGCCGAGAGTTGCTGAGTTATAGTTCAGTGGCTTTATGACTTCATCTTTTGCCATTGTTACCGCTGACATATTTACTCTGACCGGGGCAAGAAGCCAGCCACCAACGACTCTGTCATATAAAGTTTGGACATCTTGAGGCATTGGAGCGGGCGTTTTACCTTGTGCTACCGCTTGCGCAGTTGCAAATTGTGCAATAAAGAGTTTCTTTTGATCTTCAGGTTTCTCTTTCAAGCAGTTATTTTTTATCATTTCCATGCCGCTGGGGTTTGCCGATCCAAGTGTGATCGCAAAGGTCCAGCAAACTTGTTCTTCCTTGGGTTGCGATTTAATGAAGTCAATCATCATTGCTTGCCCTTCTGCGGCCAAGAGTTGCGGGTTTCTATATGAGTTTGAAGCATTATATAATGTCTTGTTCCACACATATTTACCACCTGCTGCCAAGCCAACGTTGCCTTCAACAGCCATGGTGTCCATTCTGGCTTTAGTAGCAATCCAACTAGCCATCACATTGCCACTTCGATCAAGCTCTTCCCACCAAACCTGAGTGATAGGATTAAGGCCTACATTCCAATAGACTCCGCTCTTATTATCTTTCTTCACATCCTGCACCTGGTCGTTGACGTGCACTCGTATATTTTGACCCGTGTTGTTGTAGGTGCGGATTGTAGCCGCATTAGCAATAAAGGCGGTGCACAGAAATGCTATCGCCAAAACATATTTGAATCCCTTCATTCTCTCCCCCTCAGAAAAGTTTTTAAAAAGGTTATTTCTATTTTCCATAGTAATGGTTTTCTAGGGAGAATCTCAATGGAAGGCCATAAATTGAAATGGGGTGCCTATGAAGAAATCTGTTTTCCGATGATTAAAAAGTAGGAGGCGTTTGGTCTGGCTCGAGATCGTAGACACGTACTAAGGTGCGTTGGCCATTGAGCGTTTCGACCCAAACACCAATAGCTCCTAATTTGAGTATCTTCCCGAAATCGATCTGTTGGTTGGTGCCGATTGGTAGGTTTGCTTTATCAACTCGCATGATAACAGCGGAACCACTGGTGGCGATATCCAAATAATCAATGCGAGTGTTGTTGCTGATAGTACCGATTGCTGCTTCTTTTGAATATTCAACCAAATATTGATTGATATCAAAATAATTAAAAACATTTTGCACTGATGCTTCATTGAGTAATTGGAATGGTGTTGGATTGATATTATCATCCAATTGCTCTGATGAGGATAGAATGCCAACAAGACGATGATCAAAATAATAGTATTTAGACGCGATCGGCTCTTTGTAAAAAGGATCTATGGCATTTGGATTGGTACTAATGATGTCCCGTTCGCCATTAGGGAGCAGTTCACCCGGAGTTGTTTCAATCAGAGGATGTGTGCGCCATCCATCAGGAAATGCAATCAAGTTTCCACCGCCATACATTCTCGCTTTGCTCGGATCAATGCTGAACGAGAATGATGCGTTTGGTCCAATTGCTAATAATGCGGCATCAGTTTCGAGTCCCGATGCAATCTGATCTTGGCGGAATGTGCCTTGTTGTATGGCAAACAGCGTTGCTTTTACATTGGTCAAGCCACTTGCACTGAAAAAATTTGGCTGATTAGGATCTTGACCATCGGTGCCGCACCCAAAACCCAAGAGACCTTGTAGGCCCACTTCAAGCAGTGCATTGCTACCATTGATCAATATTGATCCGCGCACTTCGTCATTTGAAAGTGGAGGATTGAGTGATCGTGCCTTGCTATAGGAGTTACCAATTTGCAGCGCACCGCCGGGAACTGTTTTGGTGCCGATAATTAGGCTTGAATTGTTTCCAATTGATATGGTGAAATTTGTTTGAGAAACACCAAGATCTGGTGCTGTTTCAATACCAACAATGTCGCCTTTGTTGATAGTCATGGTGGCACCATTTTGGAGCACTATTGATCCATTGCCAACAAGTCGTGTTCGAGTGGCGCCTGCAGTTGCAAAGTGTGCCGACATCATTTGAAAAACGGTACGATCTCGCGCAGTCAGTATTGGCACCACGAGATCATCAGCATGTCCTACTGTGTTGAGCAAATATTCATGATCAATTTCGAGGCTTGCATATTTATCCGAGATAATTCGTGCGCCGGTATTGTTTGCAAGATCAATAGTGCCTGCATCGAAAAAAATTGTTTGTTTAGATAATGTATCAATCGCGCTATCCATCAAGAAATAAGGATCTTTCTCAATCCATCGATTGATGACCGAGAAATCTAGAATAAGCGATTCGGTGAATGTGAGCGGTGCTCCTGTTGAGGGATCTGCTCCATAAAAAGTACCAGGAATAGTTTGAACGGTGCCATCACCATTAACAAAGAAGGGCATATCGACAGAGAATGATGTGGTAAATTGCGTATCTTCGGTAAGGTTAGGACTCAGCGCTGCCGAATAGGTAAAAAAGTTGAACGTGTTTGGCCCATTGTCAGGGCTTAGTGATTTATCAGGTGGCAATTCAGGCAGGACAAAGCTATTAACAAGAAAAGTTTGGTTTCCTGGCTGGGCTAAATCGGTATCTATATAAGCCCAGAATGGTGTGCCACTTAAGGCCATGAGGCTTGAGAATGCCTCAGGATATTTTGTGCCTAGGAAATATGCGCCGTATCCACCCATTGATTGGCCCGAGACGCCACGAAAGTCAACAGATGCTTTTGTGCGGTAGTTGGCATCAACATACGGAATCAGTTCTTGAATCATGTAATTTTCCCATTGGCCGTTTAACTCCGAGTTAACGTACCAACTGCCCAAATAACTCCATTTTCCTGTGTCAGGATTAATGCCATCAAAGAGTGTGGAATCAACGTGTATCACAATCATAGGAACCACAATGTTTCTACAAATAATATCATTTAAAATGTTGGTGTTGCCTGCGGCTAAGGATAATTGTTCCAAGCGGGTACCAAGGCCGGGTAAATAATAGACAACAGGATAACGTTCAGTGC
This sequence comes from Candidatus Babeliales bacterium, assembly GCA_020050795.1. Taxonomy (GTDB): domain Bacteria; phylum Babelota; class Babeliae; order Babelales; family Vermiphilaceae; genus JAGVKD01. Next base: position 18,251 of record JAGVKD010000006.1, on the reverse strand, counting down.
TTTCGGCATAATGCGGTGGCAGATAAATATCAAAAAGGCGAGTGGTGTGACCCTCTGATGGCGGAACAAATGCACTGGCAAAACCGTCTTGGACTAATATGCCTCCATCTGTGTGAATAAGATGTGTTGATAGGAGAAACAAAATAAGAAAATATTTTTTCATGCTTGGCCTGCGTTAGAATTTACATTCTCAAATGAATGCCAAAATACCATTCCTGTTCTTTCGGCACATTATTGCCGCGCATCACGCGACTAAATCCACCAAATACACCAAAACCATAGCTATTGGGTTGTGTGTAACGATAATCAAGTTCAATATATATTTTGTGAGAGTTCACTGCCGTGTTTTGTTCAAGCACAGGTGCGCAAAGATCGCTTAAGTTTCCCAAACAATCGGTTAATTGATTTTCACAAAATTCAATATGATCTTTGTCTTTTTTGTAAAATTCATAACCGAACACATATTCTAATTTGTGATAGTCATTGATGGGCGGATGAAGACGAACTTCTAGATGGGTAACATAATAATTCCACCAAATATCTGCGTGCGCTTCTGGTCCAAGATTTTTAATTGATGCGCCAGCAAATGCTGCCGGAACTCGTTCCTGACTTTTGAGTACCCATGAATATGCACCATCAGCACTGAACGTCATTGCTGGTAGCGAAACATGTGCGTGTGCACCAACGCGTATTTCTGTGTGTCCGTTATTGCCGAGTGACTCGCTGAATATAACATCACTGTTGTGAATTGATCCTGCTATCGGAAAACGTGCGCCGAGCAAAAATTCAAGATAGGTGTGTTCGGTAAAGCACCATTGTGCATATAATTCGCTATCCAAATCCCCCAGACCGCTGCGAGTTTGGCTGCAGAAATTGAGTCCACACTTTTCAAAAATTTCTTCAGGACTTGTTTGAATGCAGGTGAGCAATTGTTTAACGTTGTCGCGAATAATTGCAGCTGGGGCGACAATAATTCCTTGCGTTGTATCCACGGTTGGCACTACCCACACTTGCGAATGCAAAGCGGTGTTAGCACCAAACGATGTGTAGTTAGATGGCGATGGACAAAAGCGTTCCCGTTGCCCATCTGCTAGTGGCGTTCCATTATTACTCAAACAAGGTAATGCTTGTGCGGCAGCAACCGTTAGCGCAAAGGGTAGCAGTGGAAGTGTGCCATTAGTGCTATTAAGCAGCGTGACTGGTGTTCGTTCAGATGCGGGAATGTAATTGTTCGGAGGATTTATATTTTGATTGGACATGGTCACAGGATTATTTGGAAATGAAATATTTGCATAGTTAACAAAAGGCACCGAAAGGCCAGGTTGTTTGCAGTCGGCGTGTAGTTGATCCAAAATGTCCAAACGGAATGCAAAACTTTTGACCGTACTATTGCCAATTGTTTCATCGATAAATACCAAAAGATCTCGTGCATCTTGGCCGCCGAGAATGCCAGAATTTCCTGGTCGGGATGAACGATTTTCCATGGTGAATTTGCGATAGGGCAATTGGAAGCGAACCCCAAAGCGCCACTCATCGCTATAATTCTTGGTGATATCAAGCCCCATAATAAATCCGCGATCAATATATTTTAGCCGCGGTGAAATTGTGGTTTGCAAGAATGGATTCAGGGGATCGATTGCAGTCTTGTTGGGAAAGGCATCTTGCGCACTAAATTCTGTTGCTCCAAAAATTATTTGTGCGAGGGAAACACTTTCACATTCACTCGAACTGCATTCTGAATCGTCCATAAGGACCTTGCTTGCTTTGCGAAAGTAGCCGCCCGTCCAGAGCACCCAGGTGGAACTTCTATCCTCATTTGTGCACCAGGCATTGTGAGTTGGGTGTTTGGCAAGTGTGATTGGTGTACGAAATTCGCGTGCATCAATGTGGAAGATGTGGGTAAAAAAACAGGCGAGCAGTAAAATTCTTTTTTTCATTACGACATTCCGTTTTTTCTACGAAGGATCAGTTTTGGGAAAATGTGGTGCCATCCATGGTGATTGTTGCATTGTTTGCCCACAGTGTTGCACCTCGTTGCGTTACCAGTGAAGCATTTCCCGTAAATTGAATATTGAATCCATATTTCCATGCGGTTGGTTGAGACACTAATACCTTATGGCCATCGATCGATGAAAAAATGATTTTGTCTGCTGCGCGATTGAATCCCGCGCCAGTTTTGATTGGTTCGGCAACAATAGTTGTGCTGATCACAATGTCTTGATCCAAGATGATGGTTGTTGTTTGTGTTGCTATGTAGGGATTCATTGCTGAGTAGTTCGCATTAAAAACAGATGCCAGAATAGTGGTCGCTGCAGATAGATTGAACGGAAGCAAAAGAAGAAGAGAAAGAAAATGTGCTTTCATCGCAGCTCTCTTTTTTTGTGGTGCGGAGAAACTAACGATAAAAACATAGTAAGGGGGATTTTTGATGTCAATCAATCGCTTAAAATAACAAAAGCCGTTGCGATGGTTTTTGTGTGTGTTAGCGAAAGGTGGATAGCAAAGTTGGGGTGAAAAGGGTGCGGCAGATATTTTTGAAGCGGTTGCCAATCGATATGTATCTCTGGTGCGCCATTGGGCTTGCGGGTTATCGTAATGCTTTTGCAAAAAGTGAAAAATGGAATTGTGTGATGAGGTTCATACTGAGACAATGCCTTCCAGATTGCTTCACGTGCAGCAAAGCGGACTGCAAATCTTTCAGCTTGAAGTTGGGGGAGTTCCGCGCTTTGACAGTAATTGATTTCTGCGCGAGAAAAGATGCGCTCGAGCCGGGGCCCGAGCGCTATAACATTTAAGAAACGTGTTATCTCAACTGAGTCAATTCCGATGCTGTGAATCACTGAATCCGCCTATTTAGCTAGTTGATCTCAAAAGCGAAGGGGCAGCATGTCAGAAGTAATGACCTGCCCAGGGGTTTCCACTACATCAATTCCGCCAGTGGAAAAGATAGTGGCTGTTAAGCTTCTAAATTTTAAAAAATCATCAACCTCTATTGCTTGTGGGGTTACAAATATGCGCTGAGTTCCGACATCTTTTTGCGATTGAATCTGCACAATCTGATCGGCCGATTGCATGGTTGTTGTTTGGTTGGCTGCAACTTTGCCTGTCGCAGTGGTTCCATTCTTAAGCATGAGCGTTATAATTTGCGCATCAGGTGTTTGGTTAACAATTGTGATAGTTGCAGGTCTGGGAGCAAGCGTTGCCTCTATCACCACGGCATACACTTTCCTGTAGGTAAAAAAAAGGCTCAATGCGCCTGCCGCACAGAGAGCTACGAGTGCTATTTTTTTCATGACTTCCCCTTAGTTTTGAAATCCTAATAACACTAAAATAGCAGGGTTGGGGGGTAAAAGGCGATAATTTAACTTCTTTTAACAACAATCTTAAGAATCAATGCACTTAAAATCGCGGCCAGAAAACACCAAACAGAATTGAGTGATGCGTAGTAGAAGAAATAACTAATACCGTAGGCCACTACGAGCATAGCACCTAAAAACCGTACCAGTGCAATTGAAGATCGCAGTAGGGGTACTATTGTTACAAATGAGTAAGCGATCAGAGCAACCCATTGCAAGCTCACTTCTATCGGTATGCTATATGCAATATGGCAAGACAGAACTTGGGTACTGACTCCTTGAATCACTATTGCACCAAAGAGTACGCATCCAACAAGAGCTCCAACGGGAATTATTTTTTTGAGCCATTGTTTTCGACTCGCATTTGGTTCAATGCGATATGCCGCAAAGGGCGCCCATACAGGCCATAAAAAGCTTGCAAAAAATAAGAAGGCATATGAGGCAATTGTTTGATATGGTGCAAATGATTCATGAGTGAATGAGAGCCACACAATTCCTTCGGTTGCCTGCTGAATCGCAAACAAAAATGGAATAGCGGCAAAAGGAAGCAGGTTTTTATTTTTGTGCGCGCGCATCACGCAAATAAGACCGATTATCGAAAGGCCAGCGGCGGCAGTCAAGCTCGCGGTTGCAGAAAAACACATGCTTCAATTCCTTCTTTATTGGATAATGCATTTTCTCTTCATTTTGGATATTAACATATTATCCCCGCTGTTGTTCTAGATATTGATCAAGAGAGCGATACATGATCGCCTCACGTATATGTTGAGCATCGATAGTATCAACATTATCAAGATCGGCAATGGTGCGCGAAACTTTCAAAATTTTGTGATATCCGCGCATGCTGAGCCGTAGCTTATCAAATGCCTGTTTGATCAGCTGTTCTGCCTCGGGAGTGAGTATACATAATTGCTCTATTTGATCCGGAGTCATTGTGTTATTAAAACGCGCATCAGTGCCAAATCGTTCCTGCTGTTTGTGCAATGCAACTTGTACTTCATCAAACAATTGCGCGGAACTTTTTTCTGCAGTTTGTTGTTTGATCGTGTCATATTCAACCGATTGCACATTGATTTGCAAATCGATGCGATCGAGCAGTGGCCCTGAGAGCTTACCCAAATATTTTCCAATTTGCGTACGTGAACAGGTGCATTGCCGTTTTTTATCGCCAAGAAATCCGCATGGACATGGATTGAGTGCTACTACGAGCAAAAATCCTGCAGGAAAACGGACTGATTGTTGAACGCGTGCAATGTTTGCTTCACGGTTTTCAAGCGGTTGGCGCAATCCTTCAAGCGTGTCTCGTTTGAATTCAGTTAATTCATCTAAAAATAAAATTCCATTATGGCTCAAACTAATCTCACCCGGTTGCGGATAGGTTCCGCCGCCAATCAATCCCGCTTGTGAAATGCTGTGATGTGGATTGCGAAACGGTCGGTTAACAATAAGCGGCTTTCCATGCAACTTACCGCTGATCGAATAGACTTTGCTTGTGGCGATCACTTCATCAAAGCTCATGCGCGGCATAATTGTTTGCAGGCGTTTGGCTAGCATGGTCTTGCCAGAACCTGGAGGACCAATAAACAAAATATTGTGTCGACCAGCGGCCGCGATTTGCAGTGCACGTTTTGCTTGGTGCTGACCTTTCACTTGAGAAAAATCAATATCAGCTTTCACATTCGTCTGCATGAATTGTGCAAAATTTGTTTGCGTTAATTCAATCGGAAGTTCGCCCTTTAGATAGGCAACCAGTTCGGTTAAATGTTCAACGCCGACAATCTCAACGCCTTCAATGAGCGCTGCTTCTTGCGCATTCGCTTTTGGCAGGATAATTCTTTTTTTACCAAGTTTAGAAGTGTCTGATGCAATCGCGAGTGCGCCTTTGATCGGTTTGATTGCGCCATCGAGCGAAAGCTCGCCCAAGAAAATAGTTTCTTCTAAAAATTTTTTATCAATTACCAGATGGCTTGCTGCATGCAACACACCAATGGCAATCGGCATATCAAATAAAATTCCTGCTTTTTTTAAATCAGCAGGACCAAGATTGACCGTGATTTTTTTTGCGGGTAATTGAAAGCCAGCATTTTTGAGCGCAGTTGTTATGCGCTTGCTGCTTTCTTTGATTGCAGTGTCGGGCAAGCCAACAATAAAAAAATTAATGAGGCCAAATGACACATCAACTTCAACATCAACAAGATGCGCATCAACACCAATGGTTGTTGCAGAAAATATTTTTGAATGCATGAAAACTACTGTGTGAAAATAATAAAAATGAACCCCTAAGTATTTTTGAAAGTACCAGATATCCGATGCTTTGCAAGGTGGAGGTGTATTTTTCTTCAAAATTGCGTAAACTAATTCCAATTTCAAAGCGCTTGCCCAGCGTAAATATGCGCAACGCGGCACGAGTTAAAAAGGGTGTATATCTTATGACACAAGTGGTACGAGCTATAACGCAATTCAGGCACACAGCATTATTTTTAATTTTTTCTCTTCTTTTTTCCTTAGCACACACACACGCAGCAACTATTATTAAAGGCAACTCGCAAGTCGATGGTGAGACATTTACTTTTTTAATAGACAAGCATGCTCAAGAACAAATGAGTTCATCGCGTGCACGTGTACCGATTCCAGCAGGGGCGCTTACTTTTTTTGCTGCTGATGCATTAGCAATGGGAACGACTGGTACGCATGCATTATCAGTATTAAATCGCGGCAGAGATTCTGTTATGGGTATCACGCCGGCAACAGTGACTTTGAATGCAGAGCCCGGTGCAGCAAATCCTTTATACAATCAGGGGATTAAATTACTCGCACTTCTCGAAGGCGAATCGAACATTCAGGGTGAAATGCAGCGACCAGCGGTGGTGACTGCAAATGACGACACAAGTGTTTCACTCATCACCTTTTATACTGCATTCAATCAAGTGCTGCAGGCGCAAAACATAAAAGATGCAGCGGGTAATGTGACCGGTGGTATTGTTGGTATGGCAGGTGCGACATCCCAAATATTTGCTGCAGTCAAACCCAACGGTGGTTTGTTTGGTGCTGCCAATAGTGGTATTGCACTTGTGATGCTTGGTACAGTGGGCCCAGATCAAGTTGCTTTTTTCAGAGATATTCAGGCCCCTACGGGTACCTTCGGGGATGTTGGCTTAGCGTATCCACTTGATATCACTTCAAGCTTAATAAAAATTAATTCTAATCTTGCCAGCCTTGGACAAGTGGTTGATTTGTATTGGGATTTCACGCTGGATCGTCTTTTCATCGGACTACAAACAACAAGCGGTGCGGGTGCAACTGATGGATCACGTGCAATTGTGGTTGGTCATTTTGCCTTTGATCTTGATGCGGAAGGAAAACCGATTAAAGATGCGTTTGGTGTGTTTCGTCGTACTTCAAAATTAGTTCTCGAACCTTTTGCTCCGACAACGGCTTTTTCTGGTCTTAATAGTATCGTTGGCGCAACCGGATCTTCCTCACAAGTTTCGATTCAGAAAGTGCGTGGCATGTTTACCAGCACTGCAGTGCACTATCTGATCGTGCAAGGCAATGTTGGAACTCCAGCAGCTACTCAACAAAATGTGTTTGCATTGCCGCTCGTCTCGCTAAATGATAATGATGAATTGAATGGTACGCTTGCTCAGAAAGGCGCAGAGCCAACAGATTTTTTTGGAACTAATGGCCAGTTTTTGGGACGAGGATTTCAAACACCGGCAACAGTTCCCGCAGATGCAACATTACAAACAGATGTGGTAGCGCTCGTTGGTGGCGGCATTCTTGCGGCAGGAAACATCACCGATATGTTTGTGTGGCGTGATACTGTTTTTGCAACGGTTGCGACAGCTGCTGTTGGGTATAAGCCGGGTGTTTATTATTCGCAAGCAATTTTCAACGAAAATGGTGCAATCAAAGCATGGACAAATTGGCAGCGCGCAATCACAACAATGAATGAATTGCCGACGCCGGATATAGATACTGTTCCTGGCGCATTTCTTGATCCGGCAACAGGACAATTTATTGTGCTGACTCCAAATACTGCAGGCACTCAAACAATTATCAAACGTACCGATTTTGCCCAAGGTGATCCAAAGTTGAGTTCTCTGTTGGTGCAAGCGCTTGAGCAACAATTTCCACAGGATAAATCAGGTCTTCTGACTCTCGTGAATGTGCCACTCAATGCGCCGGGCATTTTTGGCACCTCACTCTTATTGGTGACAGGCAATGATACGGTTGCGATGGTGGAAAGTGGACACACCACTCTCAATGCACTCATTCCAACCTCAGGTTCTGACTACAGCAACACCGCGCAATTTACTGATGGTGCAATTACGCAAAACTTTATTGGTCTTCCTCCAGTGAAAATTGTATTTGTGTCTGGTGGGCAGTTGAGTGGGATTAGCCCACTATGCGCAGCAGCAATTGGAGAAGCTGGCAGCAATGGATGGCTTTTTGTTGGCGGCGAAAATGGGCTTGCAGTCCTTTCACGACCCGATGGTGCCGGATGGGACGTAGGATTAAGTGAGTTGGGAGTCAACTTTGAAGGGCTCACCGATGACATGTCTTTCAAACAAATTGGTCAGTATAAAAATGTCCGTAAAATTCTTTATGATGCGCCATCATTTTTGTATGTACTCACCGACAAAATTCTCGATCGTATTGATTTGAGCATCGGCATTCCTGGTCTTGGAATGCTCTGTGCAGTGACCATTGCGACAGCCGAAAATTTTGGCAATAAGAATGGTGCATTACATGATCTTGTCGTTTCAGAAAAATTAGGATTGCTTGGTGGCAGTGAAGGATTGTTCCGCATTGGTAATGGTGCCAACATACAAACAGCAGGATCGGTTGCTGATGCGCAGTGGACGTCTGTGCCATTGCCATTTGGTGTTGGTGTTGCACGGCGCATTATTCCAATCACGCAGACTGGATTTGATTTCGATTTAGCACGGGTCGTCAATGGTGGTATGTGCTATGTGCTCGATTCTTATCGCGGGCTCGATCGTGCGCGAATCCATCGTTTTTCGATTGCCAACGTTGTAGGCGCATCTATTGATGACACTACTGTTGAACGCATTTCAGATTTATTTTTTGATGCAGAGCCGGCATTTCTTGCAAACATTGGAGAGTTTCGCAGTGAATTTGCAACCGATGGATCGCTTTATATGCATGCTCGATCTCAAAATGGTTCTGCTGGTCCAAATGTAAAAATATTACCGGTTGAGCTGCGAACGGGAATAAGCCTGGCTAAATACCGATTGCCATCAGGTCAAGTGTCTTCTAATTTTGGAACAGGTCAGGCAATCAATTCCTTGGTGCGAGATACTGCATCGGGCGGTTTTACCATTGCCGGTGATTTTGGTTTGCGAATTAATGAATAAATCCTGGGAATAGTACATGATACAAATATCGACAAAACAAGTTCGTGTCCTTTTAGCAGGACTTATTTTTTCTGCTTGTTCGGCGAGTGGAATGAATCTTTTAAATCCGTATGATCCGCTCATCCGGCCATCCTATACCAATCGCTATCGCACACAGTGGGCCTTGTTTGCTGAAACGGGAGTTAACACAAAAACATTTAACACGGCAGGGTGCGAAGTTGATGTATTGCGTATATGGCAACGTGAGCAAAATGCATTGGCTATGCTGGATGGTTTTTGCGTAGATTCATCGATTGGTCAATTTCGTGAAAAATTAGACGTTGATGATAATGGAGTGCGGGGCTATTTTTGTGTGAGTGGTGATTTAGATTTGCGCGCGGCGATGGCTTTTTCTGCACGATTTTTTTTCGCACGTGATTGGTCTATAGGACTTTATTTACCTGCCTATTCGATGAAATTGAAAGATGTGTTATGGGTTGATCAAACAGAAATTTCTGATAATCCACAAGATATTCTCACGCGACAATGTTTGACGAATGAAATTTTTGAACGTGCTTTCACGCTGGGTCAGGGGCTGCAATTAGGTGGTTGGGAACGCACTGGCTTGGGCGATGCAACACTACTACTTGAATGGTTTCGTGATTTTCCACAACAACGACCGTTTTTGAAGAATGCACGTTTGAATTGGCGCTTAGGTCTCATGTTTCCAACAGGAAAACCGTGGGATGAAGACAAAATAATGGCAGTGCCATTTGGTAATGATGGTGCATTTGCAATTCCATTTGGTCTGGGGTTGGATCTGACCTTTGGAAAGTATATTCGCGGAGGCCTCGATGTGCAGCTTACGCACATTTTCGGCAACACTCGGCAACGGCGCGTCAAAGTTGATTTTGATCAAACAGAACTTTTGTTGCTTCAAAAATCAAAGGCATATAAAGATTTTGGATTGATTCAACGCTTTGAATTGTATTTCGAATTCTATCGCATCATTGCGGGCTTTTCGTGCAAAGTTGGGTACGAATTTTTCAAAAAAGGTGACGATACCCTTTCAAGCTGTGATCCGTTCTTCTTTAATACCATTGCCAACACAGCTGAACGATTGGAAGAACTTACTATGCATACGATGGTAGTTAATACCTGGTATGATTTTGGATACAACAAACCTGATATGCGCGCTCGCCCCGAAATAAGTTTCTTTGCTCGGATACCATTTAACGGAAAACGCTCGGTACAGTTTACTACCGTTGGTGGTCGAGTGAGTTTAGATTTTTGACCAATGACTATTTCTAAAAAATAATTCGGAAAAACAAATCGGGACTATCATGGTCCCGATTTTACTATTTTTCTTCTAACGACTCTTCGCCATTGCTATCGCTGTTACAAAAATCACTGTTTAGTATTAAACCCTCACTGGCTCGTCTTAGTTGTTGCCGACCTTCGGCAGGAGGGGTGTCATCCGAGGACGAATCGGGGCCTATGATAACAAGTGATCGAGCGATTTGTTCTCTGTATTCCCTATATAGAAATCGACTTTCATCTGATGGGCAGGAGCCTTCGAATCCGCATAAGGCTAGTGAAGGAGAGTGTGGGGAATCTTTTTCATCGCTAGAGCTTGATTCAGAATGTTTTTTCTCGCGTGGATCGCTCTGCTCAGAGCAATCTAAAAATTCAAGATTGCTTAATGCTGCTTTCAGGAGAGAGATTGTTGTTATAGAGAGACAATTGCTATCAAGCCGTACTTTTTTTAATTTTGTCAGAACAGTAAAGGCTTCAGAGTCAACCTCTTCGATGGCATTTAATTCAAGACTAATTTCTTCGACATTGGGGAATTGTATGAAGTCATTTTTTTTGACAGATTTTAGTTTGCTATAATACCATCTGAGTATGGTGATTGATTCAAAAGGAATGGTAACCCCCGGGTTCCTTGTTGGTTGTAGGAGATCCAGAGTCTCCATTTCTGAACCCGTGACATGCATGACTCGTTCTTCTTTAGATTTTTTCTCAAATTTTATGTCCCATATTCTCCATTCGCCGCCACCATTGGTGATTTCTTCACGCATAAGATATTCAAATGAGGCAACTCTATTCTGATCAGAATCGCTGGATTCTTCCATTGCATGCAGATTGCAAAAAGTGATGCTTATCAGCGCAAAAAGTAGTTGCTTCATACTCCCCCCAATTCGGTCAATGAGAAAAGATCGATTTTGCAATTATCGATTGCTTTAATTCTCTGCACTAATACTAAAAAATGCCCCACCAAGAAGTGGAGCATTTTTTAAAAAAGACTAATTTATGCGAGTATTTAGCGTGCCATTAAGATCCCACGATCGAATGCTGCGCGTTTTGCTTTACTTCGTGCCAACACGCGCACCAGACATTCAGCTTTTCGTTCGATGAACTCTTCCTGTTCTTCCAGCGTTACTAAGAGAGGCTGTTGTGCGATGAGATCCTGCTGAATTTCTTCGTAGAATGAAACTGGCATTTCAGTTGCATTGATATCGAGCAAGAAACAGTAACGATGAATCAGTGACCAGTAGAGGTCATCAAGATCGTTTATATCATCGATAATGTTATTTTCCATCAAGTTAGCAAGCTGCAATGCAATTTTTTTAACCGATTGCCATGTTTTAATTTCATCTTTCGGGGACCAAACAAGTTTGCCAATTGCAGTTTCAAGGAAGCGAATCACATTTTGACGTAACTGTTCGATAGTTACTTCTTCTTCCGCGATTTCAATAATCTGATAGGTGATTTCATCTAAGAATGCTGCTGGGTCTCTGCGGAAACTGTCATATTCATTGTTGAACTTTGTATAGAGCAGGGTGCTTACACTCGCATTGAAGCGATCGAGTGTGTCTGCATCGGCAAGTGCGGCATTGCGCAATATAATGTTGGTGCGATAGAGAACGAAATGATCTTTAATCAGATCAGGCAGCTGCGTGAGCATGTCAGAAAATGCATATGCATTAACCCACTGTGTTCCCTTGAGCAGGTTGCTAAATAATTTAACTACCGAGCGAGTGTAGGAACGTGATTGGTTTGTTGCTTTGCCATGAGCAAGCAATTGAATAAAATAATCAAAATTGCCACCCAGAATGTCGCTCACATACTCCGGCGATCGCAAGTCACTTTGGATTGCCTCGAAGCTACATTCTGTGTTATGAACAGATGAAGCAATGAGTGCAGTGCAAAGTAGTGCGAGGAGTGATCGTTTCATATTGTTCCCCTTTGTGCTACATTTAAATTCTAATCGAGAGTATATCGTATCATGAAGAGATACACCTGGGCAACCAAGCCGGCAAAAGACGTGAAATGCGCTAGAAAAATAAGGAAAACGGATGGCTCTCTATGCCTATGAGGCGTTTTCAAAAGAAGGAAAGCGAGTACGCGGCGTGCTGGATGCTTCATCGGCTGCAGCCGTTAAGGAGCATTTGAGCAAACAGGGACTCTTTCCCATTTCTATTGCACAGGCTTCAGAAGGTGCTCGCGAAAATCTCCTGCAGCGCTTACTCTCACGTGGCGTCAGCGCAAAAGATAAAATTCTATTCACAAAGCAGTTTGCAGTATTGCTCAAATCGGGCATTCCTCTTTTGCAAGCCGTTGAATTATTGATCGAACAATTTCAAGGCCGGTTGCGTTCCATTCTTGTGAGTGTCAAAGATGACATCAAAGAGGGAACATCGCTTGCCGATGCACTCAGAAAATATCCAAAGGTATTTGATACCATCTACATCCAATTAGTGCGTGCCGGTGAAGCAAGTGGCAAACTTGAATCAATTTTAGAGCGACTCACCTATTATCTCGAACGGCAAGAAGAAATTCGCAAAAAAATTAAGGGCGCATTGTTCATGCCTATCTTGCAGTTGGTGATGGCCGTTGGTGTGATTGTGCTACTCATGATTAAGATGGTGCCGCAAATGGTCGAGGTGGTGCAAGCGCAGGGCAAACAGCTGCCTTTTGCGACACAGTTGCTCAAAAGCATTTCAGATTTCTTCGTTGCTGCCTATATTCCCATTGGTATAGCACTCATTATTTTTGGCGCCATATTTTTCTATTGGAAGAGAACGCCGAGCGGAGCACGTACTCTGGATATCATAAAATTACACATTCCCCTTCTGAACCGCCTAACGCGCACCAATGCAGTGGTACAATTTTGCTACACACTCGGTATTTTGCTTGAAAGCGGTGTGAATCTCGCGGAAGCACTGGATATTGTGGTCAAAATTATTGATAACAGTATTTTGGCGCAGACGTTACAAGAAGCGCGTGATAAAATAATCAAGCAGGGCAAGATCGCGCAGTATTTAAAACAGACACAAATATTTCCGCCAATTGCGACCTATCTGATTCAAACGGGTGAAGATAGTGGGCAGTTGGACGCAATGCTGCTCCTTGTCGCGCGTAATTATGAAGAAGAAGCAGCAGAATTGACCGATACTTTAACAACATTGTTGCAACCGATAACATTGGTATTTGTTGCAGGAGTTGTTGGCTTTATTGTTATGGCAACGATATTGCCTATGATGGATATTAATATTCAATAAACGAAAGGTATTAAGATATGACACACAGTCGTTCTGGATTTACATTAATTGAACTCCTGATTGCAATCGCGATTATCGGTTTGATTATGGGTGTTGCAGCTCCGCTTGCAATGAATCAATTCAAAAAAGCAAAAGTGAACACAGCTCGCAGAGAGTTGGTGAGCATTCAAAATGCGATTAACGAATTTAATATTGATACCAATCAATATCCAGGTACATTGAAAGATTTGATTAAAGCGCCAACAGAAGAAAATCTTGCGCGTCGCTGGCAGGGTCCTTACATTCAGAAAAAAGCGGTACCAAAAGATCCATGGGGTAATCCATACAAGTATCAGCTCACACCTGATGGACAAAATCCATATGAGCTCTACACCAATGGGCCTGAGGGCAAAAAAGGTGGCAAGAAATCCCGTATGAGTGTTTGGGATGAACAGTAAACCTGGTTTTGGTTTACTAGAAGTTATAATTGCCATAGCGATCCTTGGGCTCGCTATGGCAGTTGTTATTCCTAATTTCCGAGGCCGCCAACCAAAATATGAACGAGAACAATTTATTGCGCGCTTGAATGGTCTTGCGCAGTTTGCACGCAAAAGTGCAATCATGACCACTAAGATTCACAAGGTGGCATTCGATTTTAGCAAACGAGAAGCATGGATCGAAGCTGCAACAGGACAGAAATCTAAAGAGGGCGAAGCTGAATTTGCCCCAATAAAAAGTTCCTCAACGCGAGCACGTATCAGTTGGCCCGAGCAGTTTTCATTCAAGAATTTCTACATTGAAGGCTTTGATGAGATGAGTCGCTTCTCTGGCAGGGCAACGCAAGAGGTTTGGTTTTTCGTGATGCCAGAAGGATTGGCGCAAGAAGTGATAGCGAATGTGGTGGATACGAAAGATCGAATAGATAAAAAACCGCGTCAGATTGGATTGGTTCTTAATCCTTTTAATGCACAGTTTAAGATTTATGATGCATTCCAAAAACCGTAATGGTTTTATCATGACCGAGGCTATTATTGCAGTAGCAATTGTTGGCCTGATGCTCGTTCCCCTGATTGCCGTGCAAATGCGCGTACGATCAAGTGTTGGTCGATTTTCTGATCGGTATGATCGCACCTTGCAGATGAATACGTTTCTGGAAGAGATGCAGCGTACGCGTGATCCTGAAGCAACTGAGTTCGTGTTCGAGAAAAAAATTCCCTATCTAGAAACTAATTTGATGTATGAATTCAAGCCGGTGCCAGAAGCGTCTGCGCTGAGCAAATTGCCATCACTCTTTTTGGAAAAAGTTACTGCAACGTGGCGGCAAGAAGGAAAAGCCAGAAAGGAAGTGCTTCTCTATTTTGTGTTTAAACCAGGATTGGAGAAAGCACAATGAAAAGCGGATTCATACTTATTGAGGTTATTTTAGGCACTGCAATAGCAGCAATTATTTTTACCAGTCTGACAGGAATTCTCTATCAAGTGAATCGCGGTAGTATTCGCAGCGACAATACGATTTCATTATATTCGCGTGTTTCATTGGTGCGTTATTTGTTAACGCGTGACTTGCTTGGTACCACCATTCCATGCCAAGCGGATGTGGTTCAAGAAGAGATAGAGCTGCAGAAAAAGAAACAAAAAGCAGCTGCACCGGCACCACGACCATTCGGTCAACAAGTTCCGCCTGAAAAAAAAGAAGAGAAAAAAACAGTAGCGCAGATTTTTTTCGGCGCATTGAGTGAAAAACAAAAAGTGCTGACCTTCATTACCAATAATCCAATGCAGGTTTATTGGAGTGAGCGTGCGGGAAAACCAAAACCATTTATCGCACGAGTGGTATATAAATTAGTTCCCGATCTTGGCCGTCAAAATTCATTTATGTTAGTGCGCCAAGAAGCAACGGAACTTGATTTTGAGATCTATAAAGAAAAAGGCATTGCGAATGCTATTCGTGAATATGAAGTGATTACCGGTATCAAATCGGTGGAAACCACATTTGTGTATGCACTGCTACCAGAAAAAGAAAAAGAACCGAAGGGTCTTTTGACTCAACAATTCCAGCAACCAAAAGCTCCGGAAAAAAAAGAGAAACAAAAGATAGAATTTCGAGAAGTGCCATTGTGGGAAATTCAAAAAGCAGAAGAGCGAGAAAAAGAGCGCAAACCAATTTTGCCAAACGCAGTGAAATTTACGTTCGAACTTTGGGATGAGCAATATCTAAAAGTGCGCACCTTTTCTTTTTCGATTCCACTGCCAGCCAGCCAAGTGCAACAAATGCAGCAAGCAATGATGCCATTTGCGCAGCCACCAAAACCGGAAGCGAAAAGGCCAGAGCCATCAGCATCATCACCACTAAATTTGCCACCAACCTCAGCACAACGAACGCGCCGCTCCTTCGAGCGACCACCAATTACCTTTAGTGTTGCAGACAGGCCAAGACTTGGGATGGGATTATCATGAACAGACAACTCGCTCCAGGATATATCCTCATTACAACGCTCCTGATGCTCACCATGGGTGTCTCGGTAGTGACCTACATTATTACACGCTCGAGCAGTTATGTTCCTTTAATTGATACCATACGAAAACAAGAAAAAGCGCGGACACTTGCCTTTGCGGGATTGCAGATTGCCGCTGCACAATTGGCAACACCACCAAAACAAAAAGAGAATCAGCCAGCAGGTCCAAAATTAACTTCAAAGCTTGCGGAACAAAAAAGTGCTGCAGAAGATCCACGTCATTTAGCTTCGATTATTTTGCCAACACTCAACCGGTGGCAGCAATTTAAATTGAAAGAGTCCGTTGAAGGAATTGATGCTATACTTAACGTTTCGATTTCCTGCGAAGATGGAAAAATTAATCTTAATCAGATTTATGATTTTGAGAAAAAAGAATTTCGCGGTGAAAAACAAAAAGATGGTGGATGGAAAAAAATATTTAAAGATATGTGTGGACGTATCGAAAAGCAGATGGGCGGCAAAGAGTTATTTGAGAATGTCGAAAGCTATTTGAAAAAACGCGTGTATCAGCTGAATGATGTAACTGAGTTGCTCACGGTGCCTGGATTTATCATTTTTAGTGATAAAATTTTTTACGAACCGCCTTCGATCGACACGAATAAAGGCGGTAACAAAGAGGCCCGGCCACTTTATCTGACTGATATCTTTACGCTCTATACACAAAAGTATACGATTGACCCGTGGGTCTTTTCCGACTCGCTTGCTGGACTTCTTGAGTTAAAACGGGCAGAATCAGGTGACCGCGAGCAAAGGGAAAAAATGGTAGAGACAGTATTGAAGCAATTCAAAAAAACTGCGAACTGGAAAACAGATTGGAAACAACTGCTCCAACCGCTTTATCAAAAAGAGTTGCAGAGCTTGCCATCGGGTATGGAATCGGTGTTGGGCACCACATTTGATCCACGCGTATTTTCCATCGTGGTGCACGCAACAGTTGATTCAGTTACGCAGCGTCTCTATGCAATTGTTGAGAGAATTCAGCAAGATGGTGAAGGCGCCGCACAATCCCAAGTGCAGATAAGAAAAGTCTACTGGCTGTGATGAAAAGGAATTACCTTGCAAGGTAAAATAGAAACGCGTGTTGGTATATTCGTTTTGATTGCCCTAGGTATTTTTGCCTACATGGGTTTTAAGATCGGTGCATTCCGATTTGATTATGCTAAATATAATGACTATACCGTCTACTTTAAAGATATCTCTGGATTATCACGTAAATCTGATGTGAAAATTGCCGGCGTAAAAGTTGGCTGGGTCGACGATGTGAAACTTATTCCTGGCACTAGCGAGGAAGATATGCGCGCCCAGGCAAAAGTTATGGTGCTCAAAGAGTACACGCTTTATAGCAATGCATATCCAATTGTACGCCAAGATGGTCTTCTTGGTCCAAAATTTATAGAAATCATGCCCGGCGATCCACAGCTGCAAAAAGTTCAATCAGGCGACGCATTGTCGCGGCCAAGTGTTGAACCAGTCAACATTGATCAAGTGTTGCAGCGCGTTAAAGGAATCGCTGATGATGTCGGTGATGTTGCACACTCATTCCAAGAAGCTGTCGGGACCCCAGTAGGGCGCGAGCAGCTTCTTTCTATTTTTGAAAACTTAGAAAATACCTCGCAAAAATTATCATCATTTGCTGATGTGGTAGAACGTTCAGCAGTGCGTAACGAAGATAATATCGACGCGCTGATGGAAATTGGTGGGCACGTCCGAGAGTTATCGCAAACATTGCAAGACAGTGTGCTTCCGTCTGTCCGCGACAGCATCGAAAAAATTTCCAGTGTGTTTGATCGGGATTTCGGCAGAGTGGCCACCAGCATTGAGAATGCAACAAAATCTCTTGACGAAGCATCGGTGCAGGCACGCGATGGATTGCGCAGCATCAGTTCCGTTGCTGTTAAGATCGACGAAGGACAAGGTCTTCTTGGAAAATTAGTTAATGAAGATGAAACCTATCGCGATTTGAAAGTGGCGATTCAAGGATTCAAAAACTATCTAACCAAAGTGGATCGTCTGCAAGTGGTGTTTGATTCTCACTTTGAATCGATGTATCGCCGCGCAGAAAATTATGAACACAAAGATTCTAAAGGTTACTTCGATGTGCGCATCTATCCAAACGAAGATCATTTCTACTTACTCCAAGTGGCAACTTCAGAAAAAGGTTGGATCAACAGATTTGAAGAGCGCCGCAATTATCAAACCAATGATGGGAAAGAAATCGATACATCGCTTCTTAATTTGACAGACAAGCAACGGTTGCAATTTGTTGAACGTGCACAAATCGCAGTACTCTCGCGCAACACGCTCAAATTTGGGTTGCAATTTGGTAAGATTTTTGGCGATGTAGCACTTCGATTCGGTTTGTTTGAAGGCAGTGCCGGAACGGCCAACTGCTGACCTACTGGTGGGTAGTACTGCACTTGAGGTTGCTGCGGAGCCTGTTGTGCCGGCTGTGGCTGCGCCAGGCTTTGCGGCGCC
>JAGVKD010000022.1 GCA_020050795.1 Candidatus Babeliales bacterium | reverse complement strand
GAATCCATCATGTGCATTAGCTTCTGAAACGCAATTTGCAAAAACCACATTTTTGATTTGGCCAATATTTTGTGTCGCTGATCCAATGCCAAAACCATCTCCTTGGTAGGTCGTGGCAAAAGTGCCGCCTAAATCAATAGAGCCAGGCCTACAGCCCTGTGCCACACAATTGCTAAAAACCACATTCGAAATCACCGAACCGCTATTCAGATTTACTAGTGCAAAACCATCACCAACGCCACTTGGGCTATGTTGCGCAACACAATCCTCAAAGACTATGTTAGACAAACTGCCACTACCAGAACAGGTCAGAAGAAATCCAGTGGTAAAATCACCTATTGCGCAGCAACGTTTAAAGATAATGTTAGAAATTGGTATTACACCGCCTTGCGTTATCCGGAATGCTGCAAATCCCTGTGCTACGCTTGGAGAGGCGGCTTCTACAACACAATCAACTAACTTCACTGAAGAAAAGAAGACTGGCACATTAATACCGAACACAGTATTTTGAATATCAATTCCCCCGCTGGCTTGGCACATACACCGCTCAATAAGCAACGCTGTACCGGGTGCCGCCGCGCCAAACATGGTAATCCCGCCTTGCCCAGCTTGCGCAAAACAATCGGAAATAACCATATTGCTACAGACACTGCCACTAATTGCAAAGGCTCCAAAAGACCCTTGCACTATACAATTTCGAATAACCGCATTGTATGTATTAGCAATTGCAACACCCGCACCAGTGCCTGATACAATACAGTCTTCAATCAAGAAACTATTCGCAAGGACAGTGGGGTGCGGACCAGCACAACTAATAACTCCACTTCCAGCAATTTCACAGCCTTGCACAATACCAGAAAGTCCAAAAATTCCGATTCCTATGGCAGAATTATATGCATTGCAATTTTGAATCAAGATTCCATCAACAGGAAGTATTAGAGTAGTTAGAGTGCCAAATCCCATGTTTATTGCCGCGAAGTCATTATTATCAAAGTTCATATTTTGAATCATAATATTTCGCATAGTACTCGAATGACCCACCGCATCTCGTATACCAGTACCGCCTGTAACTGCGCCTCTCATATTTGCTATCGTCCCATTCTTGATGATCACATTCTGAATTCCACCACCATTGAGTACAATTCCTGTTGTGTTGGCACCGGCGCCATAGAGAGCGTGGCCGCGCATATCAATAGTGACATCACTTGAGCTCACGGTGATTGCGGCATCAGTTGTGAAAGAAACATTTTCTTTCAGACAGTAGATCCCCGATGACGTGATAATAAATGTGCCACCGGAACCAATATCTGCTTTTCCAATGAGGACATCGCATGCTGAAGAAAGCTGTGAAAGTGCATCAACGGCGATACCAATCCGAGTCAGTACATTCCAATCACCCTCGTGCGGATTGATCGGCTGCACGCTCGCCTGAAGATCTCGAAAAGAAAAAATAAGAACGAGAATAGAAAAGACTTTCACACACGAACGGTTCCAGAAATGCTTCATGCAAGTTCCTTTTTTTAGCTTCATTTCAATGCGATAAATTTCTGTACCCGTCATTTCTTGCCGAGAAATGACGGGGCAAGCCCAACGTTACTATGCGCACATAAAAACTTCAAGATTAGAACAGTGATAGTTCATGCTCTATAGTTTGCGCTTCTTTTCGTTCTTTTTTATTTCTAAAAAACGTATCTTTCATATACTTTGCCACTAAGTACTCATACCAAGAACTGTGATTTCTAAATTGCTTTCGCTTTTTAATACCCACAAAACTTGGGAAATGTTCTGTGTCGATAATTACTATTTTAAATGGTTTTGTCTCGTGCGCCATAAAGGTGAAGTTGGTATAGTGTGGGTCTATATAAATATCAACATCATTGCACAAATCGATGACGATCCGTTTTTTTTCTAGAGTGGAAAGACTGATCGTATGTCGCATGTCTATATATTCAGCAATAACGGCATATACACCGGGAAGTTTTGTTTTGCATATTTTTTTACCCCCCAAATTTTCTCCCGTTAATTGTATCCAGTGTGGATCTTTGGGTAGCCAGAACCATTTACGGGGAAATTCTATAACGCCGCCCCAGCGTTCACTTGCATCCAATTTATTTTTTAAATATTCGAGATTAGGAATTCTGGTCAATCCTGAGAGGTGGCGGTTTGCGCCGCCGCCCATAGTGAAAAATGCGAGCGGTTCAACTCCCTTACACAAAGGATTCAAATAGGTGTCGGGTGATTCTATAAATAATTTTAGAACAAATGGGTGATCTTTGAATTTGAGCACAATCAGACCGCACGTATATTTGAAACTAAAATTTTTAGTTTGTAAGACCGTGAAATGAGAAAATTTTCTTTTTTTATTAAACACTTCGCACAGGAGCTGTTCGATAAGCTGGTTCAACTCTTGTGTGGAGATCGATTTTTCTGGATCGTTGCGATAGGGCACTTTTTCTTTGGGGAGACTATATTGGATGAGTTGAGAATAATCAAAAACAAAATGGGGGAAATATTCAAGATGAGAATCGCTCACTGTTGTTATTGGTCCACCATGAATCCATTGTGCGTGAATGGTGGGTAGCACTTCTGGAGGCCGATGAACACTTCGTGCCAGTATCCCAGCACAAAATAGGCTAAAAAGGAGGGTGATCTGCTTCTTCACTACCGGCTCACATTTTTTAATACCATCCTATCTTCAGTGTTAGATAGTCTAGTCGGTTTAGCGCTCGGCGCAAGTCTTTAATCCCCGGGTTGATTTTGCCAAAGGCGGTCTGATAGCTTAATTTTAAGCCGCTTGTGTTATCTACCAAAAATCGCTAGCGTAAACAATGAAGAGATGGGAAAAAGGAAAAAAAGTTGTATGAAGCATAAGAAGGGGAGTTTATGGAACGAGATAACGTTCTCGGACATAGATACAAGGTTCTCGATTGTCTGAGTAGTTTACCGAAGCATATCCTTGCATTCCACAATAAAGATAACGTGACTGAATTTGTTATGCATGAGCTATGCGGGGATCGCTGTTTTGGCCTTGATAAAGCAGCTTATTTTATCGACAACCCCGATTTTAATTGCCTCAAAGGGGTTGCTGGTTTTTCAAAGGATGAAGCATTTGGAGCAAGCTGCAACATTTGGGATACCCCAGAGGAATTTAGCGAGCATATGCAAAAAGCTGCATTCAATCAAAAAGTACGCGGCGTTGTCAAAGAAAGCCTGCGTGCAAAAGGGAAACCAGACGAAGCGATTGTTCGCGAGCTAGCTAAAAACTTGGGTTTCAATAATCCAGGTTTTTTTTCTTGGGACATGAAGCATGACAATCATGGTCTTTTTATTTACCAAAAAAATGATTTAGATGGTGAATTAGAGTCCTTGTTTGAAGGGCTGTGTTATTTAGGATTTTGTCCGATTTTTTAGTTAGTGACATCTGAGAGTAGTGCCTCAAGGCCTGGTAATGTTGCGTTGCATAAATATTCGAGTGCAGCTCCGCCTCCGGTTGAGACAAAATTAAAACCACCGGCAGAACCATTCGCTTGTGCGGCTGCCACTGAATCTCCACCAGCAACGACACTTACTCCGCGTGCTTGCGCAATTGCTTTGAGCAGTTTGTTTGTTGCTATCATCGTTTCTGGCCTATCTGCAAATCCCATCGATCCATTAAAAAAAATAGTTCCGGATTCCTTAATGATGCTGGAATATGTCTTGATTGTTTTTTTGCCAATCGAAATTCCATAATCAGAATCTGCTATTTTGTCTGACTCGGTATAAGAAAGTGTGCCTTGCAAGCTTTCATGCGCAACTTGATAATCTTCCGGCAATACAATACGTGTCCCATGTTTTTTTGCTTGTTCCAGAATTAGTGAGCATTGTGTAATTAATGTTTCATCAACAAGAGATTTGCCCACTGGCTTGCCCATTGCTTTTGCAAAAGTGAATGAAATTGCAGGACACAAAAGAATTGTGTTTGCCTTACTAATCAGGTGGGTGATTAATGGTAATTTATCGGAAACTTTACCTCCGCCCAAAACAACGGTGAAAGGTTTTTGTGGATGATGCAGTATGGAGTTGAAAAACGCAAGCTCCTCCTGCGTGAGCAATCCAATGCTTCTTTTATCGTGCGGAAATTGTTTTGGCAAAAAAGTTATGGACGTATCATTACGGTGCATATCGCCAAAGGCATCATCAACATAGAATTCTCCCAGTTGAGCTAATGACTGAGCAAATTCCATGCTGCCCATTTTTTCTTCCGGAAAAAAACGGAGGTTTTCTAAAACAATAATGCTGTTGCTATGTTGCTTTTCTAATGCCTGGGCTTTCTCTATCGTGTCGGCAAAATAGGCATCATAGTCATTCTTTTTGAACCATCGCACAATGCATGTTGTTGAAAGATCGGGGTTTTTATTTTTAGGTCTTCCGATGTGTGTCAAAATTATAACGGTTGCACCAGCATTCAAGAGTGCATCGATCGTTGGCAGTGCTGCCCGAATGCGAAAGTCATCTTTGATAGCTCCATTTAGAATCGGAACATTAAAGTCGACGCGTACTATAACGCATTTTTTATCAACGTTCCATGAAGGAATGAGGGATGTATATTTCATTTGTGCTCCACATAATTCTTAATTTTCAAAGCGCAGTACGTGCGAAATATTAATGTCTCGTGTTTTGTGTGCAGGAATCCAGCTTGCCAAAATCCCGATTACGGTAACAAGAAGAGCTACAATGCCTGCCAGTTGCCACGTGAAGTGTACTGGCAGATGGGATACATAATAGGTATCTGGCAATTCTATGAGCGGATAGATTTTCAAGATCCAGCTTGCGAGTGCCGCCATGATCAAACCAGTCAAGCATGCAGAGAGTGTGATGATGCTGCCAAGGATCAGAAAAATTCTAACTATCATTGCGTGCGAAGCTCCCATTGCTTTCAGGATGGCGATATCACCACGTTTTTGCGTGATGCGCATAAAAAGAAGGGAGACAATGCTCATGCTTGCAACAAGGGTGATGAGCGCGAGGATTAAAAACATCGCATACTTTTCTAATTTCAGTGCGGAGACCAATGCGGGATACAAATCTTGCCAAGAATAGGCATAGAGTTGAAACCGCGATTCTAAATCAGCAATAAGTTTTTTTTGATCGATATTTTCTTTGGTAGCGATGCGAATTGTTTGTGTGCCCATTTCTGGAAACATAGTTTCAAGAAATTCAAGAGAACAAAAAACAACGCTGTTATCAAATTCATCGATTCCCGAATCAAAGAGGGCGCTGATAAATACTGTTTTTGTTTCTAAGCTCAGCCGATTTTTTCGCTTTTGTGTTTGAGATGCGTAGGCAATTTCCATCGGATCGCCAACTTTGAGTGCAAGATTTTCTGCCAGCTTTTTGCCAATGATGACATGATTTTCGATAAGCAAATTTTCTATGTTTTTTTCTTCGCCTAAAATTTTGTGATGTATGTTACTCACGGCCGATTCGTGCTGCGGTTCTATGCCACGCAGGAGCACAACATCTGGTGCTGCGTCACTATCTGGTGTGTAGACAATGCCATAGCCGTTACTCCCTGCGCTTACCGCAACGATATCGGGAAATTCTTGTTGGATAACGTTCTTGATTGCGGCTGCATTAAGGCTTTTCCCATACGATTGCATGATGATTGGTGCGTGGATCCCGCGTAATTTGTTGTGTACTTCATATTCAAAGCCGCTCATAATTGCCGACACGAGTGCGAGTGCAAAGGTGCCTATCGCGATGCCACAAAAGGCAATAGCGGTCATGAGGGATATGTTATTGGTGTAGGCTGTCTTGGTTAGATAGCGCCATGCAAGGAAAAAAGAAAATGAGTGCACCAGATTCACCTTTTATTTTTGAAAATTGAGTACAGTAACTCTTGTAAAAATGAACTCTTTCTTCTAGGATACTACTGTCGTGAGCTTAATGTAAAATAACGGAGAGATGTATGAATGCCAGGCTGATCGAGTGCTTAGCAGCAATCTATCTCGTTTTGTTTCTCCCGGGATGCGGACGTCTTATAGATTGGGGCACAAACACTTTTTATCAAGGTGAAACACTCGAAGAGCATAGCAAAGAGGCGTGGCGGTTTGTTCGTTGGGGCGCTGTTTATGACCAATTAGAAACCCGTGCTATTTTTGATGCTATTTGGTTATCCGATGATGTGCGGACTTCGTATGCGCATCTCTTTATGGCGCGACAAGGTAAAAGCGTGGAACATCACACCGCATTCTTGCGTCGTCAACTCGAAGAAAATAATCATTTCATTACGTTCTATGTTTTAAGTTTGTATAAAATTCCACTTGGTGATCCAGAATCAGCATGGTCAATATTTTTGGATGTTGATGGTCAGCAGGTGTTGCCATTAGAGATCAAAGCCGTTGATTTGCCGCAAGAGTTTCAAACATTCTTTGGCAAGCGCTTTACGCGATTCAAAGATGGCTATCTGGTCAAATTCGATGCGCGTGATGTGGAAGAACATCCGTTCATTACTAAAGACACAAAAATTATTGCACTCAATTTCAAAACGATAGATAAACAGTTAGTTCTTTCTTGGCAATTTGATGAAGATGGGCGTGTGATGGATCAGCCAATGACTGGCGGTGTGCCGAAGTTCATCTTCCCTAAAAAATAAGAAAGCTCATCATGAAAATAGCAATTGGTGCAGATCATCGGGGATTTGAACTCAAAGAGTTTCTCAAAAAACAAATGAGTTCGATTGAATGGTTGGATGTTGGTGCGTTTGATACTGAGCGCTCAGATTATCCAACATTTGCACACGAGGTTGCACACAAGATCATGAGCGGGGATGTTACCCACGGCATTCTAATTTGCGGCAGCGGCGTTGGCATCGCGATGGCTGCAAATAGGCACCAGGGGATTTTTGCAGGCGTTGTTTGGAATGATGAAGTGGCACGCGCTGCAAAATCGCATGATAATATCAATGTGTTAGTTATTCCTTCGGATTTTGTGTCTGCGCAAGAAGCATTGCGGTTTGTTCGTATCTGGTTAGAGACAAAGTTCAAAGAAGGGCGCTACCAAGAGCGCTTAGATATGATTGAGAGAATGTAGAGAAATATTTTATGAGTAAAAAAGGGTGCTTTCATTTAAGAAGGCACCCTTTTTCATTTTCCGGCCATTATTCGCTCGTTGATTTTTTCTCTTGTATCGGGATATGATGACCAGTGTTTGTATAAAAACAAGGAATTAGGATGAAGCAAAATCTCTCTCTGTCTCTTCTTTTTCTTCTTTCTGCCAGCATTTCTCGCGCAACGATACTGCCAATCGCCAAGGGTGATGGTATATGGAATGTGGCCACCCGCATCGCAACGGAGCTTGCGACTATTACGCTTGGCACCCCCTCGTGCAGTTTTCCTATCCAGCAGTCTGACATCGGGTTTGGTGGCACGTTCGTGATCACTGCAAGCAACGCAATCTACTGCTTGGATGAAAATCTTACCATCACCTTCGGACCGGCGATCAGAATTGCCGGCTCTGGCATCACGCTCGATTTGATGGGACACATTATCGATGGACAAAATTTCGCGACCACAGGCATTGAGCTTGCAGGTGGTGTTAAAAATATAACTATAAAAAATGGTACTATTCGACGTATTGGCGGCTTTGCACCGACGAATGGAACTGCAATACGCGATACGATAAATCACACAGCTACTCTGAAAAACATTGTCATTAAAGATATGAATTTTAGTAACAATAATGTGGCTGCGATAGCTCTTGTAAATGCCGCTGTTCCAACTCCTGATGTTGATGAACTGTTAATTGAAAATTGCCGCGCATTCAATTCGGGGTTTATCAGCGTTATAGGAACTTCCTGCTTAATGGAAGGATGTGAAATTGAGGAGGATAGGAGCAGTAAAGCAGGTGGATTTACTTTCAATTGCCCGACCATAGCGCGAAGTTGTGTAGTGCAAGATTGCATAATGACTGCTTCGTTAGGTGCAAATGTGCTTCAAAACAGCATTTTTATTATTAATACAGAGAATGTGATTATACGCAATTGTATATTACAAGAAGCAAGAGGAATCCTCATATCTGCACCTGGCAATATATCTATATCAGATTGTGTTGTGCGGGGCGCTACATCCTTTCCCCTACCCAATGGTCTAGGTGGAATCTACGTGAGCGGGCCATCTCCACTGGAAAGAGTAGTTATTGAGCGGTGTAACGTATCCAATTGCCTATTTGGTATTAATATTGAGACATTCAGTGGCGGAGTGGTGCCTTCGATCTCCATAACCGATTGTGTTGCAGAACAAAATTCCTTTTTTGGATTCATCATTCTTGTTGCCGACAATATTTCTTCTCTCATTGCGCGTCCGATCTCTAATGTTACCTTTAGGCGCTGTTGTGCAACGAGGAATGGTGTTGGATTCGGACTGGTTATAGGATTCTCAATACCTCTACTAACAATTGCCAATCTTTCTCAGGTGGTTTTCGAGGATTGTATTGCACAAGACAATTTCGGTGATGGTTTTGCACTTCTCAATCAGGTTCCGCAAGCCGTTATTCAGAATGTAGTGTTTCGTAATTGTATTTCCCAGCGCAATAGAGGTGGCACAGTAGCAGGCTTCAATTCAGAATATTCTGCCACTAATTTCAGCGGCGATGGTTTTGGCATTGGAACGGGATCGACGAATGTTAGCCCAATTCGCAATGTGATTTTCGAAGATTGCACTGCGCAGGGGAATGCGCGTGACGGCTTTTCTTTTGCATCAACTACTTCGAACATGCAAGCCGTTAACTGTTTTTCAATGAATAACACCGGCACCGGATTCAATCTCAAAGGTAATAACAACTTTGCAATCGGATGTATGGCGACCGGGAATCGAGCAGATTTTAATGGCGTTAGTGATCCGGCGCAAGTGATTCCTTATAGCACTCCTGGTGCGATTAATGGCATCGGTCGGTTTGTGAATGTGAGTAGTTAATCCCCGTCATTTTCCGGTAGAAAATGTCGAGGACCCCTTGGAGAAAAACATATCTATAAAAAAGAGGCTCCCGTTTTTTGGGAGCCTCTTTTTTGTTTCGATACAAATTAATTATTGAGCAACAGCAGCTGGCTCTGCTTCATCTTGCTCATGCAGCGCATTGCACAACATAGCAACATCCTGAGCATCAAGAATTTCATATTCCATGAGCGCTCGTGTTATAAGTCCGAGCTCGGGGAGTTTTTCTTTCAGCAGCACACGCACATCTGATTTGCAACGCTCAAGCAATTCAAATGATTTTCGGTGATATTCAACCTGCAGTGCTTCGGGAAGTTTATCAACATTCACGCCCTCGAAAGCAAGCGATTGAATTTGTGCGATTGCCGTATGCATATCAGACTTATGGCAATCATATCCGCAGGCGCCGAGCAATAGTTCTTCAGCGATAAATCCAGCAAGAAGCATTTTGCATGAATCGAGTTTTTGCTGATAGGTCTTGATGTTTGTTGTGTCTTTTGCTCGGTAGGTGAATAGCGCACCATATTCGATGCGTTTATCATCATCCTCTTTTCCTTGCTCCCACAAATGGGCACCCATCATTTTCTCTTTAGCATCACACACCACAGGGCGGATCGTTACTTTCGCAAGTTTTTCATTAAGATCCAAGCTATTGAGAACGATAGCGCGTCCTGCAAAGTGTGCTGCTATGAGCAATTTATCCTCATCAGAAACCATTTTGTTATCGTGCATAACAATGCGTCGGATTTCTTTATCCAGCATGTACTCAAGATCTTCTTGACGCACGACGCGATTTTCAAAGCATGCGTGCAATGTTGCACGGCTCATCAAACGGTTTAATGTCGCGTAGGCTTTGCCTTCTGTTTCATGCGCAATTTTATCGAGATCAAAGAAATCTGGGCTGAGGCCAAGTTTGCGAATCTTGTGCTCGAGATACACTTTACGTTCTTTATATGCAGGTAATTCAAAAACAAGTTCTTTTTCAAATCGACCATCATGGCGCAATGCTTTATCCAAGTTTTCTGGATTTGTTGTTGCACCAATTAAAATGATTTGTTTTTTCGGATCTTTGCTTTTCACGGCGCCATCCATGTGCGTCAGGAATGCCATGAGCATAGGATTGTATCCTTTGCGCTGCAGATCGAGCAAATCGATTTCATCGATGAAGAGCACACATGGCGCAGCACTTTTCACCAAGCGCATCAACTCTTCAACGCCGCCTGCTTCTTGGATGTCGGTCGCGCTAATGGCGATGTATTTAAAATCATCATCACGGTTTGCGGCCTTCATAGCTTTTTTGATGTGTGTTGCGAGTGCGCTCACGCTGTATGATTTACCCGTACGTGATTTACCAACGAGCAAAATACCTTTTGGTGGCTGTTGTCCACGGCGTGCATAGTATTCAGGATCGAGAATGAATTTTACTATTTCGCCAAATGTTTCTTTCACATCATCAAGCCCAACAAGATCATCGAAGCTGACTTCATCAAGTTTTTCTTGAATCTGTGCTGCGCGTTTGATGTATGCACCACCTTTGAGGGTGTTGTGCCATGCACCAAGTTTTTTCCACACCCAAGGAGATGCTGTTTTATTATGGAAGGTGCTTATTTTGTCGTACGTGAAACCAGTTAATGCTGCAGTGACAACCATGTGTCCCGTGTTTGCCTCATAGAAATTTTGTTCTATGCGTCCCAAAAGACCAAGGGTTTCAGCGTTATTGGTTGCACCCATTTCCCATTTTGGTTTTGGACCTAAAACGGTATTGGTTAAAAAATTTGGTAGGCGCTGAATGATAGGATTGTTTTTAAAATCTTCATCATTAGCATAGTGCCAATATGCCAGCAAGACTGCCGCGCTTGCGCCGGTTAGTCCAAGGGCCCATTTATGCAGAGAATATTTTTCTGTTGGCGCGATAACATACTGATCTAATTTTCGGTATGCGCGATTGTACCAACGTAGTCCAACAACTTCTGCTCTTGCTTTTAGTTTCTCTAAAAGGCGTTCATTGTTCTGAAGTTGCGCATCGAGGGATTCAAGAGTAATTTCTTTTGACATGCCTCGCTTGATCACCTCTGCCAGTTCAAATTGAGGCAAAGAACGAAGGTCGTCATTGATGCCTTTAAGAAGATGTTCCATCAGCGAGTTGTTTAATTCAACGATCAGAGCTGCAGTGCTTGGATCAATGACCATGAGTTGTTCTTGCTGCAGGTCATGAATGATCAAGCTGATATTCGTTAGGGATGCGGTGATTTCTTTTTTGTTAATAACGGTACTTATTTGTCCGTCATTAATCATCATGGAAAGACCAGAGACAACATTATAAATTTCATCGAGCGTTTTTTTCGCGCGTGTTATTGTGTCTTCGATAACTTGAGTAACGACCTGATTCATCTCTCGCATTTCAGCTTCTGAGAGCTGATTTGATACCTGTTCCGATGCTATATCAGGAGTGTTATTGGACTCAGCAATCGCATACGGTATACTGAGCGAGTTAATGAGTAATAGTACTGGCAATAAAAGTCGACGTACAAGGGCCATGAGTCATGTCTCCAGATGAAGTCAAAAAGTATCTAGAAGTTGATGTAAATGCTCTTTAGGATACTTTTTATTTTGGTTCTTGTCGATTAGTAAATGTGGGAAAAAACGTTATGCTCAGCAAAAATTTGCAGTTTTTCAGTTTGCTCTTTGGCTCCCTTATTTTTGGTACCGGATTCTTTGCAACCGGGTTAAGTTGCGCTCGTGCAACTGGCAGACCGACCTACGAGATACAGAATGCAATTTCGAGTGATAATGTTGTTCCGCTTGTTATTATCGGATCAGGCCCAGCCGGATTGAGCGCGGCAGTTTATGGCGCCCGGGGTAAAATTGACACGCTGGTTATTGAAGGCAACAAGCCGGGCGGATTATTAACAGAAACAACGTCTGTTGAAAATTGGCCAGGAGAGACCTCTATTTTGGGGCCAGACATTGTCAAAAAAATGAAAGCCCAGGCACAACATCTTGGAGCACGCTTCCTATCCGACGCTGTTGAAAGTGTCGACTTTTCACAATGGCCATTTGAGATCAAGACAGAAAATGGGCAAACCATTCACGCGATGGCTATAGTTATCGCAACCGGAGCGGCACCACGTCGGCTCAATATTCCTGGAGAGGATCAATATTGGGGTTCTGGCGTTACATCATGTGCGGTGTGTGACGCGCCGTTCTTCAAGGGTGAAGAGGTTGTGGTGATTGGCGGCGGTGATTCTGCGGCTGAAGAATCGATGCAATTGGCTCCGTATGTGAAACATGTCACCGTGCTTGTACGCAAAGATCGCATGGTCGCTGCGCCAAGTATGCAAGATAGGATGAAAGGATTTTCGAATCTTTCAGTGAAATATAATCTTGAGCCACAAGAAGTTCTTGGTGATGGCATGAGGGTGACGGGTATTCGTCTTTTAAATGCCACGAACGGTGAAATAATCGATATGCCAATTGCAGGTGTCTTTTTGGCGATAGGGCATAATCCAAATACAGGACTTTTCGTCGACAAGCTCAAACTTGATAAGGCTGGTTATATTGTCTTGAAGCCAGGTAGATCGCAAGAGACATTGGTACCCGGTGTTTTTGCAGCGGGAGATGTTGAGGATCATTCTTATCGGCAGGCGGGCGTTGCTGCCGCGAGTGGTATCAAGGCCGCTCTCGATGCAGCTCGTTTCTTGACTGAAATTGGATTGAATGATGAAGTTGCTGCTCAGCTACAGGGGCAGGAATTCCGGGGGATACATGAGGCAGTACAGGGACAGGTTATTCGGGTTAAAAATATGGAAGATTTTAATAGCCTAGTCACCAATTCTTCGGGTACGGTAATCCTCGATTTCTTTGCTGATTATTGCCCATCATGCATGCAAATGTTACCGGTCTTTGAAGCCTCAGCCGCCGACTTTGCTGGTAAGGCTATCTTTGCCAAAGTTGATGCAGATGAGGCGACGGATGTGGTAGAGAAGCTTTTTGTTCATAAGGTGCCGTGTCTTATCGTCTTTAAGAATGGTGAGCTCGTGGCAAAATATAATGATGTTATGAGTAAAAAAGAACTTAAGGCCTTTATTGAGCAGTTTGTATAGACTGGTTTTAGAGTCCCATAGAGAGATAATCAGGCCTGTCCGTCATTTTCCGACAGAAAATGACGGAGGGCTTTTTTTATTCCATGAAATTCGCCCTATACCCGTGTATCCTTCAACTCTTTTCTTTACATACCCCCACCCTAATTTATTGCAAATTGAAAAATCAAACTGTTACTATGGTAGTAGGATCTAGCTATATTGGGCAGAAGCCTATGGCTGGATTTTGAGAGTAATGAATGGTGTTTTGGGGAGAGTATAATGAGCGGCAACATTAGAATGCATGCCTGTTTTGCGCTCATAGCGGCATTTTGGGTTGGGGGGACCTCGACTGAGGTCTGCACTGATATGCCCCGATTTAGTACCCATGGCGCTGTTGTCACGCGGTGCAAGGACTCTATTCAGGATGCGGTTGTTGAACGCATTCGTCTTTACCCACAAAAAACTGCTGATTCGGAACAAACTATAGAGCGAAATGGTATTCTCGTTCGCTATCCAGATGCGCAAGCCACTATTTTGATTTGTCATGGATTTATGTGTGATAAGTTTGACGTTGGTTTTTTGCGATATCTATTCCCTCGCGGAAAATTTAATTTTATGACATTCGATTTCAGGGCTCATGGTGAAAACAGTGATGGGCAGTATTGTACCTTCGGGAAAGACGAAGTGTATGACGTTAAAGCTGCGGCACACTTTTTGCGTAATCATCCTCAGTTGAAAGATAAACCACTTTTTGTCTATGGCTTTTCAATGGGTGCAGCATCATCAATCGAAGCGCAAGCAAAAGATGCATCCTTGTTTGATGCCATGATTTTGGACTGTCCGTTCGACTCAACTGAAAACATTATCAAAGGCTGTATCAATAATCTTAAGTTTTCTTTTTTTGGGTATGAGTTTGAATTGCCAGGTAAATCAGTTCTTGAAAAATATGCATTCCACCCCTATGTGCAAGCCACCATTAAAGTGTTGCTTCGTGCAGTGGCGCACATGGATCCAAGAAATATTCAAACTGATGTAGCGCGAGTTTCTCCGGTGGAATCGGCAAAAAATATTTCAGTGCCGTGTTTCTTCATACATTGTAAAAATGATGAAAAAGTTTCAATCAACGCAGTGAAATCAATTTTCGCACAAACCACAGGATACAAATCTTTTTGGCTTACCAATGGCCGTCGTCACTTTGACTCATTTTTTTATAATCCAGAAAAGTATGCGCAAAGAATTACTGATTTTCTTGATGTAGTTATGAAGGGTGACATGCCAACGAATGTGGCCGGTGGCATTTTCGAAGATGGTGACGATGCAGACATGGTGAGTAAGCAATTAATCGATCGTGTAGGGGGAATATAACATGAGTCGTAGTATTAATTTAAAGCATTGGCGTGAGCGGTGTATAGCAGCTAAAAATTATTGCCAAAATTACTACAAGAAAAATCCTAAAACTGTTCATAGAGTATTAGCTGCTGTGGCGGCACTGTTATTGCTCTGCATTAT
The DNA here is from genome assembly GCA_020050795.1 of Candidatus Babeliales bacterium. GTDB lineage: Bacteria > Babelota > Babeliae > Babelales > Vermiphilaceae > JAGVKD01. The sequence continues at coordinate 12,735 of JAGVKD010000022.1, read as the reverse complement.
TGGCACATTGTATTCGAAGGTTAATGAGTCAAGTTCGCCGCGATTATTTGATCGTTATCTTGGACGCGCACCGTATGCGGTAGTGATGTTCTATGAAAAAGATCGTGAGGCGTTACGCGATAATAAAAAATTAAGTCATACGGTTCAGGTACTCAGTGATATGTTTGATGGGGTGAGTGATCGTAGCCGGTATAAAGATGCTGGATTGGTGTTCCTCAAAGTTAATGTTTCACGAGAAAAATTGCTGGAAGTTGCTCAAAGTTATGATGTGACGAAGTTTCCAACGTTTATGCTCTTCAACTTTGGAAAACCAGTTAGTGATGCAATGTTATCGGGTAACATTGCGAGCAAAGCTCTTGAATCATTCATCGAATCTTATTTGAAAGATCATCTCGATACCATTATTGAAAATAAAGAAATAATTCATGAACGTCGCTTGCAAGATGTCCGTTACAACACTCCATATTGGTACTGGGGCTATGGAAGTCCATACTACACCAATTGGAACGGTCGCTATGCTGGTTGGGGCTACGGTTGGAGCAATTAGGGAGATTGAAGCGTATGACATTATTTAGAATTATGTGCGCGATAGTTGTGGCGATTGCTACTGTTCAATTAATTCGAGCAACGAGTGGCAGTGGCTTTGGTCCCAATAGCGGTGGCAGCACGTCGGTTAGTCGTGGTACCGGATTTTCAAGTAGTGCGTGGGCTATCAATAACCCTGCAAGTGCAGGAGCTGGCTATGCTTATCATCGTGAATCAGGTGTAGCAGGAGCGCCAAGATATTTTTATGGCCAAGGAACTTATAAAGGCGAGTATCGACCAGGCGATAGACGTCGGTAATATTAAATGAGGGGAGAGAGTATGAAGTTATTTAAAATTATGATTGCACTCTTTTTAGCGGTTGCCACTGCGCAATCGATACAAGCGACAAGTGGCGTCGTTGTCACTGATGGTCCATACGGCGGTGGTGTTGCTGTTGGTGTGAACACCGGTGTTTATCCATACGGATCGTGGTGTTACAACAATCCATATAGCGCAGGGTGTGGTTACGGCTATGGCTATGCTGCTCCAGTATATGGTGGATATTTCGGCGGTGGATATGGTCGTGGGTACCGTGGTGGGTATTACCGTGGTGGATACCGTGGCGGATATGGTCATGGTGGTGGGCGAGGTCGTCGCTAAGCTTAATCTTTTTTAATACAGATTTTTTTATGAGCCCTCGCTTTTGAGCGGGGGCTTTTTGTGGTACGATAACAGCTGTGAGTGATGTCTTTGAACAAAAATTGTTAAGCAAACGGGTTATCAATGATCGCATATTTGGTAAGTGATAAAAAAATTACGGCATTAAAAAGTAATGCATTAGTTTTTTTTCTGACAGAAAAATTTAATTTTAATGATGAGTTAAAATCTTTTGCAAAAGAGCGATATCCCCATTTGCAAGAATTCATGAAGCGCTTTGAATTTACGGGAAAAAAAGATCAAGTTTTAGCGGCTCCATTGGTTGATTCAGGAACTAATTATTGTGGAGTGTTTGTTGGTCTCGGCAAAAAGGACGGCAAAACTATTCCAGTGGAAGTGTATCGCCGTGCATTGGGCAATGCTTTAAGAAAAGCAATTGCATACAAATGTGAAACAGTAGCGCTTCAGTTGCCTGATCCAAAATTGTTTGGTTTAACTATCACTGATCTCGTTAAAGAAACTGTGACAATTGCGGGCATGACCAACTATCGATTTACTGATTATCTCGATGCTGAGAAAAAGAAAAAAGAATTGTTTGAGATAACACTGTGTGTTGAAAAGGCACAAAAAGAAAAAGCAATGGAAGGTATTTCGCAAGGCGAAATTATTTCAACTGCGGTGAATAAAACACGTCATTGGGTTGATCTTCCACCCTCACATCTCACGCCAGAATTCCTTGCCAATAAAGGCAAAGAGATTAGTAAGAAGTCTGGACTTAAATGCACCGTGTTCAATGAAAAGCAAATTAATGAAATGGGCATGGGTGGCCTGGCTGGCGTATCGAGCGGATCTCACCAAGATTGCCAATTGGTTATTATGGAATACACACCAAAGAAAAAAAATGTGCAGACTATCGCACTAGTTGGTAAAGGAATTACCTTCGATTCTGGCGGATTAAGTCTCAAGCCAGCAAGTTCTATGGAAACGATGAAAGAGGATATGTCTGGTGCTGCTGCGGTGATTGCCACCATGGAAGCGCTTGCACAGCTCAAGCCAGATGTTCGTGTGATTGGCATTACACCAATTTCAGAAAACTTGCCTAGTGGCACTGCAACAAAGCCGGGTGATATTTTGCGTTTCTACAATGGCAAAACAGCAGAAGTTAGAAATACTGATGCAGAAGGGCGTTTAATCCTAGCCGATGCTTTGTCATATGCGGTCAAACATTATAAGCCAGATGCAATCATTGATATTGCAACATTAACTGGCGCATGTGCATATGCCCTCGGACCGTTCTACACTGGCTTGATTTCGCAGCATCCAGAACTGGCACAAAAAGTTGAAGAGGCGGCAAAACGTTCTGGTGATCATGTGTGGGCATTACCATTTGATGATGACTACAAGAAAGCAGTATTGTGTGATGTGGCAGATCTGTGCAACATCGGTAAACCTCAGTATAGAGCGGGTGCAATCACCGCTGGGTTCTTCCTACAAGCATTTGTTGAAGATGTTCCATGGGTTCATTTGGATATCGCGGGTACCGCGTTTGATGTGCCTGATCGACCATACTATCGCAGTGGAGCGACGGGCGTTGGGGTTCGATTGTTTATTGATCTGCTTATGAACTGGAAATAAATCTAAAAAAAAGCCCCGCCAAAAGCGGGGTTCTTTTTTACAGCTCCATTTGTGGTGCGTGGAATTCTTTCCAAGCACCGAGTGATACTGGAAAGTGTGGCAGTGCCAATTTGAGCATGCCTTTTGCAAACATGCGAATTTCATATTGTGCACCAGGCTCAAGCCGCAGGCGCAAAAAATGAATGAGCGAATGCAGATTGCAGGTGAAAATAAATTCTGTGTAGGTGCACATTGGCAGTAAGCCACGTGCAAGTTCGCGAGCAATTCCTGCTTCCAATAACTCTTCATATATTTTTGCGGCGTGTGCAAGTCCCTCTAAATATTTTTGCTTGAGAGATTCATCATCAAAAGAGCCAACAGATCCTTGTCTGTTCTGATTGTCTTGATACCGCCAGTGAGGTGGAACATAAAATTCAAGAGCAGATTTTACATACCGATAACTAATTTCGTTATATGAATTCATGCGATGACGCATCCATTGGCGGGAAACAAAGAGTGGCGTTTTTACCCGAAAAGAAAGTTGATTATGCTCAAAGGGACTTGTATGCATGTGCTTGACCAAGTAGCGAATCAGCTTCTCCTCTTTTTCATCCATTTCAGTGACAAACTTACCAAAAGAAACCCGCGCTGCATTGACAACATCCACATCTGAACCAGAAACACGGACAAGCTCGAGAGAGCTGATGCCATCGCCAAGGGGGTCTAAGATTGTTGGTGTGGCGCCATTGGCACAAACGGCAGGGGCTTTTTGTGTTGGTACTTGTTCCACAGAAGGTTCCTTTTTGATGGGTGGGTTAAAAATTCTAGTGCTTACTTTTGTACCCTATTTTTGCAGAAGCATCAAATTAAACCTGGCGCACTAGTTTTATATAATGAGGGATTAAAATTTTCCATTTGAGATATTTTGCGAGGGTGATACTATGGAATTATCGTCTGTTTATTAGGGTAATTTTTATTTTTTATTGGAATGGGGTTTTATGAAACGTAATCTTTTTGCAGTAGTATTGGCAGGTTTAATGTTCTCAGCTGCTGCACCATGTCAAGCAAGTGATGCTATCCCCTTTGAAAACTGCTTGAAAGCTTCTGCCATTTTAGTTCCTGGTTTTCTTGCTTATACTGCTGGGGCGGTGACCGGATGTGCTTTTTTGGAAAATAGCCTTGATAAGCGGTGTAAAGGCAAATGCTGTGTCATCTCTGGTGTTGCGGGTGTATCGGCTTTGATATTGTCAGGGGCTGTTTTGATTAAAACGATGTCTCTAGCGGTTGAAGCTATTCAATCGTAGTACATTCTTTTGAAAAATGTAGGGCAGGTTTCTCCTGCCTTTTTGATTCGAATGAAACTTTATGAATCATAAATTTTTTATATTTCTGTTAGCGAGTTTGATGGCCTTGGGACCTGTGCCTTGCCAGGCGGGTGATTCTACTTCCATGGAAAAATGCGTTGAAGCTTCCGCTATTCTACTCGGTGGGGTTTTGGTTTCTAATCTATTTTTAGAATGCAGCGTGGCCCATTTAGAAGAAGCGCTTACCTATCGTTTTACGCGTTATGATAAGTATCATATTATGAGAATCAGTCATGCAGTGGCGGGCATTTCAGCTCTTGCGATTTCAGGGGCTTTTTTGTTTAAAACCGTGTCTGTAGTTGGTGAAGTCCTGGATTTCCAGTAGCTCATAATTGTGCGGAATAATAAAAATGTAAGGCGGGCTTTAGTTTTATGGCCGCCTTTTTTTTGCGGCTAGAGACCGCCAATTGATAATTCTTCAAAAAATAATAGAATGGTTAGCGCTAAAATAATGTACACACATCTAGGAGTATCATGAAAAAAAATGCATTGATTTTTGTCTTGCTCGCAAGCACAAGCATGAATGTTTTCCCAAAAGGTTCAAACCTAACACCGATCTTACATGGTGTAGCGGCGGAAAATTTTGATACGAGTATTCAAGCGGTTTGTGGAGTAGCGCTTACAACCTTTGGATGCCATGTTCTCAATAAATGCCGTATTCATTCCGAAAAAGAAACAGATAACAAAATAGAACCAGCAACGGTTTTATTGGGCAGTGGGTGTGCAGTGCTTGGAGTCGCACTTTGCGTTAAGGCTATTCATAATTTAATTGCATAGTTGTTAAAGATTAAGGCGGGCCTAAAAAACCCGCCTTTTTTAATGTTCAGCATTTCTCACGAAAGAAATAATCAAACCTACCATCGCAAGTGAGCAGACAAGCGCACTGTTTCCATAGCTGACAAATGGAAGTCCGATTCCTTTTGTTGGCAGCAATCCCGTTGCCACACAGATGTTTATCAGTGATTGCAAGCTAATCAGAGAAACAAAACCAAGTGTGCAGAGCGCAGTAAAACGGTTGGGTAATTGAGTTGCGATGCGCAGCCCAAGATAGCAAAAAGAAATCAGCAGCGTGATCAGAAAAAGAATTCCGATAAAACCACTTTCTTCTGCGATGATCGAAAAAATAAAATCAGTGTGTTGCATGGGCAAATAAAAAAATTTCTGTTTTGATTGGCCGATTCCCAAGCCAGTAAATCCACCTGATCCAATTGCAATGAGGGACTGAATAATTTGAAATCCAGAACCTTGCGGATCTTTCCATGGATTTATAAAAGTCATGATTCGTTTTAATCGGTAGGGGCGCATGAGAATGAGTCCAATCACTATCGGCACCAATGCCCCGAGTGCGACAAAAATATGTTTGAGCTGCACTTGTGCCACAAAGAGCATTACCAATACAGTAAGTAGCAATGTGATTGTTAATCCAAAATCAGGTTGCCTGAGCAGGATAAGACTGGTGAGCCCAATGACGACAAGCAGCGGAACATACTGTCCGAGAGCCGTGCGTGTTACTTGTTTTCGGTGGTCTAAAAAATAAGCGACATACATGACCAAACCGATTTTGAGCAATTCGCTCGGCTGAAAACTAAATCTAAAAATTGAGAGCCAGCGACTTGATCCATGAATATTGCTTGAAATTGAACTGATGAGTGTCAGTGCGGTGATGCCGAGGCTACCAAAGAAAAGGAACGGTGCGTAATCTTGTATGCTGCGTATCGGAATCCATTGCACAATAATGATGCCAATAAAACCAACGAAAAGACCAATGAGCTGGCGCTTGAGATAGTAATATGAAGAGTGGAAATTTTCGAGTGCATACACGGAACTTGCCGAGTAGACAAAAATACCGCCAATCACCAGCAGCATTGCTACGGTGATGAGAAAAACATTTAGGTCTGAATAGAGTCGTTGTTTGGTTTTATACATAGGCCATCTCGCTTGTCCGCATCGTAAGATTTTTGTATTTCACACGTCAACGATTTAAATACTTTGCCGCGCTCTTCAAAATCTTTAAATAAATCATAGCTGCTGCCGCCTGGTGCAAGAAGTATTATGTCATTCGGTTCTGCGTGTTTGACAGATGTTTGAAACGCGTCTTCAAGTGTTGCATGATTGGTTGCGCAAATACCAGAAGCGATGCACCAGTTCCACAATTGATCGGCTTCAGCGCCAAAACATGCGATTGTTTTTACCGTTCCGTTTAATTCTTGTATGAGAGGTTCTCGATTGATTCCTTTGCTCAATCCGCCAAGAAGCAAGTGAATCGGGCGATGTTTGAGCTGTGCTACAGCCGACAACGTGGAGAGTGGTGTAGTTGCTTTTGAGTCATTATAAAAATCGACTGCATTTATGCATGCGACATGCTCAAGGCGATGTTCAGGTGTTTTCAGACCGCTGACCAGTGCAGGTAATTTCGAAATATCAAGATTGAGCTGCATGAGAGCCTGTTCGATAACTACCCAGTTAGAAGAAAAAGTAATGAGCGGCAGAATGTTTTTTGGTTGTGCATTCGGATTGAAAAAAGTAACGCTGCTGTGCAGTGTAGGAATATATTCTTTGAGCGCATCGGGTACTAATGCTTTTTGTGTGTGAGTCTGATTGAGCATCATGCGAAATTTTGCGTTGCGATATGTTTCCATTGTGATGTGGCGATCAAGGTGATTGGGAATTATGTTGGTGATAATCGCCAAGTCAGGTGCGAAAATCGTGGAGTGTTCAAGTTGAAAACTGGAAACTTCGATGACTGCGCAATCGGCGTTCTCTTGCATCGGAATTAAATCGCAGCATGCAATACCAATATTTCCGCCTACTAGTGCCTTCACGCCATACACATTCAATAGTTGGCCAAGCAGGGATGTGGTCGTTGTTTTTCCAACAGACCCAGTAATTGCAATAATTGGTTTGTGAAAAAATTGTGCAAAAAGATCGAGCTCGGGCAGGAGCTTGCTGCCTATTTGTGCCAAGTATGGTGTGATGTCGATCCCGGGAGAAGGGATGATATAATCGTGTGTGGAGAAAAAAAGATCTTTATTTTCTTCGCTATAAAAAGTGACGAGAGGTGGTAGTTCTTGCCTGGTTTTATCCATCACTGCAACGGTGGCTCCCAGCTGCTGAACAAATTCGGTCACCGATTTGCCAACCTTGCCATAACCCCAAACGCCAATTTTTTTGTTTGTAAAATCCATGTGATTCCCTTATGAGTGCAGATTTTAGATTATACGATCTGCTGGTCAAAATGCGAGAAAAATCCTACAATAAAAGCCTGTAGGTGTCTGTTTTTCAACGAGGAGAAAGCCATGGCTGATGGTGCCCATCAGGATGCAAAGGTAAGTTTTAAAGATACTCTTAATTTACCTCGTACCGATTTTCCTATCCGTGCTAATGCTAAAGAGGGCGATGCTCTCATGATTAAGCGCTGGGCAGAAGAAAATTTGTCATATACAACTTTCGAATGTCATAAGGGTGCAGAAAAATTTATTTTGCACGACGGTCCACCCTATGCCAATGGTAATATTCATGCTGGTCACGCCTACAACAAAATTTTGAAAGATATTGTAACGAAATCACAACGCATGATGGGCAAGCAAGCGCCTGTCACTCCCGGCTGGGATTGTCATGGTCTGCCTATTGAGCAGAAGGTTTCGCAAGAAAATCCGGGACTAACTGGTCCAGAGCTCAAAAAGAAATGCCGTGCTTATGCCCAAAAATGGGTGGATACGCAGCGAGAAGAGTTCAAACAGCTTGGCGTCATGATGAATTGGGATCATCCCTATTTGACTATGGATCCTGATTATGAAGCGAGCATTGTGCGTGCTTTTGGTGATTTTGTAAATCAGGGTTATATCGAGCGGAAAAATAAAACGGTACCTTGGTGTCCAAACGACCAGACTGTTTTAGCATTGGCCGAAATTGAATATCAGGAACGAAAAGATCCATCAATTTTTGTTGAGTTTCCGTTAGAGCAAAAAACAATTGACTCACTCTTTCCCGTGCTCAAAGGCAAGGGTGTTAGTCTTCTCATTTGGACCACAACTCCATGGACATTACCGCTCAATCGTGCGGTTGTTCTCAAACCAAATACGCCATACGTAGTGCTCGAGATAAAAGGGCGCCACGTGATTGTTGGTGCGGCTTTGGTAGATAAAATATGCCAGACGATGGAAGTGCCAAAAAATGTGGTAGCAGAATTTTCATCTCAAGATTTGCAGGGCAAAAAAGCGCATCATCCTTTTGTGCCAGGACTCATGGTCCCTGTGATTCTCGATCAGATGGTATTGCTTGAAGATGGTACTGCGTGCGTTCACAGTGCGCCGGGTGCCGGGCCAGAAGATTATGAACTTGGTGTGCGCAATGATCTAGAAATTTATTCGCCCGTTGGCCCCGATGGAAAATATACCAATCAAGTGGAACCCAAAGAATTAGTGGGCATGCATATTGATGATGGCCAAATTTGGGTGATCAAAAAATTGGCAGAAAAAGGGTTGATGCTTTATAAGACGAGCATTCGCCACCCTTATCCACATTGCTGGCGATGCCATAAAGGATTGATTTTCCGCGCGACTAAACAATGGTTTTGCGATCTAGAACAACATGATCTTAAAAACAAAACATTGAAGGCGACAGAACAGATTGAGACAATTCCTGATAAATCGATCAATCGTTTGCAGTCAACATTGGAAGGGCGCTTAGAGTGGTGTCTCTCTCGACAACGAGTGTGGGGCGTACCGATTCCGGCGCTTCTGTGCCTCGATTGCGATGGAGCCTACACGAGCAAGGAACTTGCCGATCGTGTTGCTGATGCAGTCGCTCAGGAAGGCATTGAATGGTGGGATACAGTCCCTGTGTCTGAATTACTGTCGGATAATTTCCGCTGTCACTCTTGCAACGGCTCAAATTTCAAAAAAGAGCACGACATTCTTGATGTGTGGTTTGAGTCGGGCGTGAGCCACTTTGCCGTGTTAAAAGACAATCCTGAGCTCGCGTTCCCTGCTGATATGTATCTCGAGGGTAAAGATCAGCACCGTGCTTGGTTTCAAAGTTCTTTATTAACCAGCATGGTTCTCAATAAAAAAGCACCGATGAAAATTATTGTGACCCATGGCTTTACGGTTGATGAACATGGCCGTAAGATGTCTAAATCTATTGGGAATGTAGTTTCTCCTCAAGAGATGATCGATACTCTTGGCACCGATGGATTACGTCTATGGGTATCAAGTATTGATTGCTCAGGTGAAGCGGTTGTCTCCGATGTACTTTTGAAAAACGTGCAAGAAGTGTTTCGTAAGGTTAGAAATACCTGTCGATTCTTGCTTTCAAATCTCTATGATTTTGATCCTGAAAAAGACATGATAGCATTCGATGATCTGCGCTTTATTGATCAGGATGCTTTGTGGCGATTGGATGTGGTGGCTCGTGAGATTCAGTATTCTTATAATGCCTACAATTTCACAGCAGTATTTCATGAATTTGCTGATTATTGTGCGAGTGACTTGAGTTCCTTCTACTTGGATATCATCAAAGATCGACTCTATGTTGAGAAAGCAGACGGGCATGCGCGCCGTTCAGCACAAACAGTGTGCTACTATATTCTCGATACACTGACTCGATTGATGGCTCCGATTTTGTCTTTCACTGCAGAGCAAATTTCTGACCATTATCAAAAAAATAAGAAACAATCGATTCATCTGCAGAAGTTTGCGGAATTAAATATACCGCTCTCAGACAGACTGAGTCAGGAAACTATTATTTGGAATAGTCTCAAGCAGATCCGCTCGGCGCTACTCAAGGCAATAGAAGAATTGCGTGAGAAGGGCGAGATTAAGCATTCGCTCGAGGCGCGGCTTACCGTCTTTTTTGATAAGCACGATGCGCTTGATGAACAGATACATGAGCTCAAAGAGTTGCTTGAAAAAAGTGGGCAATCGCTCGAAGAGTTCTTTAAAGAGTTTGTAATCGTATCGCAATTTGAAGTGGCGGCCTCACCAAGTGGTTTGGGACAAACAGCGCTACCAGGATTATTGGTTTCCGTTTCTCATGCACGGGGTCAAAAATGTCCTCGCTGCTGGAATTGGGATGAGACTGATAATGAAAATCATTTGTGCAGACGATGTCAGAAGATTGTCTAAGTTATTCTAAACATTACTTTTAAAAATGAGTAGGGCCGGTTTTAGAACCGGCCCTACTCATTTTTATTTAAATTTTTATCTGGATAGAACGATGGTGCCTAGTGCGATAAGCGCAGCCCCTATGATGTGTTTCATAAAGAGCAGTTCGCCAAACAAGAATCTGCAAAGTAATAAGCAAAAAACAATGCTCATCGATTCCAAGGCAACAACACCGGCAATATTTCCATACTTAAGCGCGGAAAGAGAAAAAAGCCAAGACGCGCCATTGGCAAGTGCCGCAAGGATGACCAATCCGAGGCCATACCATTGTGGATAGGCTGCAATAGAAGTAATAAGGACTGGTGAGGCAGCTTCTGCTTTTCCAGTGTATGAAACGAAAACAATTAAAACGATTGTTTGAATGATACTGCAGACTACGGCAGCAAGGGTATGATCAATGAATTCGACCGCCATCTTTGTAAGGACGGTTGTGCATGCATATGCTATGGCCGATAGTAGGCCGCATATTACCCAAGTCATGAGATAGGCTACTCCTTCTAAAAGTTAGTAATTAACTCTATTCAACGCTAATTGTGAATGATTGTTATGCGTTTGTCGATAGCTAAGTGTAATTAATGATCAAAGTGGGTTAAATATAAGGTATATCCAAATTAATTATTTTTTTGAAAAGTGCGGTCTAGTAGCTCTTTTGAGAGGGTTGGGCAATAAAAATCGGACGCGAATTTAATTAAATTCGCGTCCGATAATCGACTCTATTATGACAAGTTGTCAGGTGAAACTACAAAAGAAATGACCTCTTTCTGGGTTGCACCCCGTTTAAACCTTGTCTATAGCTTTGTTAAGTTCTTCTATAGCCTTCTCTAGCTCATGAATAGAACTCGGTCCTTCTAGATATGCCGCCTGTTTATCGGGCGTGGTTTTGATGGCTAGATTTCTTATGGCCTTGGCCTCGTCGGCAACGGCATCAAGTTTTTTCTTGAAAGGCTTATATAGTTCTTTGATATCTTTTTTATAACGATCTTTGTTTTTCTCATCTTTTATCCGATCAGAAAACGTTTTCACTGCATCTATTACCAAGATAATAGATTGATGGATGCCAGGCATGGTTGTTTTTGCAAAGCGGTCATCGACTGGCTGGCCATCATTTGCCAGATGCTTTCTTAGATTTGGCAAATATTCTGCATGATCGATCATAGCAAGAGTCTCATCCAACAAGTCGGCAATTTTATTTAGCTGCCGCTCGTTACGATCAAACTTATGAGTTTGATCTTTCGGTTCTTCTTTCTTGGTGTCCTTCTTAACATCTTTGCCAGTTTTTTGTTTGTCTGATTTATGAGTATGTGGCTTTTTCTCTTTCTTCTCAGTCGGTTCTACTTTTCCATCTCCAGGTGAAGCTCTTCTTCCAGGACTTGCAGCGGAGGTGGGAGATGTTTTGCTTGGACTGCTATAGCCTCCATAGGGAGATCCATAAGAAGATGGTGAGGTATTATATGATGGAGAATAGCCGCTGCCATAACCACCTCTTTGGTAGGCATCTTCTGTGCCATAGGAAGGCACGCGTTCTTGTTTGATCTCCTTGCCAGCCGATTGAAGCGAAGTGCGGCTTCGTGGTTGCTGCGCCTGTTTTTCAGCTTCCTTGAGGGCAGCTTCCTCTCGTGCCTTTAAGGTTTTGAGTTCTGGCTCAGATTTGGCAAAAATAGAATCAAGCTCTTTAGGAATACCTAATATGTGTATCGCTTCTATTTCAATGCCCAAGATACCTTGGATTGCGGCCCGTGCTTTTTTATCAAGAGACTTTGCCTCAAAAGGCGATATGCGAATTTGAGGCATATGCTGATCGAATACGGCTTTCACTTTAGAGAGATTGTTTGCCAACGACTCGTTTTTAGCAATCTCATCAATGTAGGCCATTTTGTTATTCGAGATGCCTTCTTTTGCCTGACGCAATTTTCTTAAGAGGCTGTTCATTTCATCCCGAACTGTTTCCCAGGTGAATCCTGGTTTCCAGTTTTGGATTTTTCTTTTATTACCCCATGTGCGTATTTTGAGCGATGCATCGGGTACAGTTTCAACTTTAGCTAAAAAGGCTTCGGTCTCTTTGATGATTCCATCAACAAGATCACGGGCATTGTCCTGTTTCTTAGTCGAAACTTTTGGTTTTTCAACTTTCTTTTCTTCTTTAACGACAGGAGTTGGTTCAGCTGCTTCTTCTTTTTTGGCAGCAGCTTCTGCGGGCACCATCGCATTAACAAATGATTCTTCTTCTTCTTTGGTCATTTGGCCACTGATGAAACGTTCCAGTGTAGCAGGATCTTTTTCTGCAAGTTCTTCTATGTTTCCCATCACCGTGAAGAACATCTCCTGTTCTTCGGGAGACATTTTTGCAACTTCTTTTTCTATTTCTTTATTAATTTCTTCTTGAAGCGCTAATAATTCTGATTCACTGAGAT
>JAGVKD010000008.1 GCA_020050795.1 Candidatus Babeliales bacterium | reverse complement strand
TAGTGATCCTTAAACATAAGTCCTGCCGCCCGTAGAGGTATGGGTGCGAAGCATTATGCATAGCATGATGATGAGTACCCTATGTTTAGGGCGGAGCGGCCAATCCAGCAGGCTGCTGGCGCCTTTTCTTGCAGATCTTTTGGGCGAGCAAAAGATCTGCAAAAGGGCGATAAGATATTGATAAGAAAAAAAACAATGAAGGCATCGGTAGGACTAAACAAACAAAAAAATAGATCTTATGAACTCTGACCCCCATTTTGACCTTTTCTCTAAAATCTGAGTATGATAACCAACAATCTCCAACTGACAAAAAAAGGACTCAATTATGAAGCAATCATTTCTCCTGACTCTTGTGCTCTCTCTTCTTCTTTCTGCCAGCATTTCTCGCGCAACGATACTGCCAATCGCCAAGGGTGATGGTATATGGAATGTGGCCACTCGCATTGCGTCAGAACTTGCAACCATCAGCCTTGCAGGCCTTGCAGGTACTTGCAACTTTCCGATCACGCAATCTGATGTTGGCTCTGGCGGCACCTTTGTGATCACCGCAAGCAACGCAATCTACTGTTTGGATGGGAATATCGTCACCAATACCGGATCGGCTATCAGAATCACAGGTGATGGGATCACGCTCGATTTGATGGGACATATTATTGATGGACAAAATTTTGCAACCACAGGCATTGAGCTTGCCGGTGGTGTTAAAAATATAACTATAAGAAATGGTACTATTCGGCGCATGGGTGGCACAGCACCGAATGGAACTGCGATACGTGATACGGTAAATCACACAGCTCCTCTGAAAAATATTGTCATTAAAGATATGAATTTTAGCGACAATGCCGTGGCTGCAATAAATTTTGCAAATGCTGCAGCGCCAACTCCTGATGTTGATAAATTTTTGATTGAAAATTGCCACGCATTCAATTCGGGCGGTATCAAGGTTGTTGCTAATGCGGGTGTTGTACAAGACTGTGAAGTTGATGAGCGCCGAGGTGGCGGTATTGACGGCGCTATTCAAGTCAGTGGCCCAGCGTTTGCAACGGTTGCACGAGAGTTTGTCATTCAAGATTGCACCACAACCACTTCATTTGCGGCTAATAATGACGAGATTTTTGTTGGTCGTGCACAGGATGTCCTCATCAGAAACTGTGCCGTACTTGGGGCATCTGTTAATGGATTTAATGTATCTGACTGTGACAAAGTGGTTATCTCAGACTGTACTGCACAAAGTAGAAGAGCATCGGGCAACGGATTTATTGTGCAAAATCCTCTACAGAGTGGAGCACTTGTCATTGAAGAATCCACCGCAACCGGCTATACAACCGGATTTCTCATCACCACTGGCACAGGGATAACCGGCTATGCAACCGCATTCAGCGCCACTGGCACAGGGCTTGAGTCCTCTTTTACTTCGGTAACAGTCACTGGTTGTGTTGCAGAAGGCAATACGAGTAATGGGTTCTTGCTCTTTCAAACAAAGCCTACTCCATGGCGTAATATTGCTTTTCAGAAATGTTGCTCTACAGGAAATGCATGTGGCTTTGTAACTGGTATTCTTTTTAACGGCGGAACTATTTCTCAACTATCTTTTGAAGACTGTATTGCACAACATAACAATGGTGATGGTTTTTCACTTATTAATACTGGTGATGGATACACCATAGTAGGTAGCAACATAATTGAGCTTCCAAGCGCTATTGATGGCGTAGAGTTTAAAAACTGTATCTCGCAATCCAATCGCGGTGGTTATGATCCGATCACAACCACAACATTTCAGGGGCATGGTTTTGGCCTCGGATTACAAAGATCACAAAATGCTACAATATATCTTAGTAATGGACCTTCCTTTAATGCATTTATATTCACAAGATATAATGTTGTAACTGGATTCTATACTAAGCCGTTTAACACAGGTGGGGCTAAGCCCGCGGCGGCCTTTGCCCCAGATGGAACATTCTATACGACGGATCCAGGGTTTTTCAATCCTACTTTAATGCGCACGAACCCAATAAGCGGAGCCTCTACCGCCGTAGGTGCTCCTTGGGGATTCGGCGTTAGTAATTCTCTCGCAGTTTCTCCAGAAGGAATAATATATGCTATGCGCGAACAAGACCTGGTGACTCTTGACCCCAACACCGGAGCTGCAACGACACTCGGGACTACGCCCTTTTCTGGCAATGGAGGAGGTTTAGAATTCTTCAATGGCAATTTATATTTAGCAACTGGCCAATTAATACGCATTAATATCGCCAATCCCGCCTTGAGCCAACTCGTTGGACCTCTTGCAATAGGAACGTCCGGCTTGGCAACCCTGTATATTAACGGGGAATATCAATTATGGGGAGCAAGCTCAGCAACCTCAGGCGTAAACAATTTTAGGATCTACAGAATCGATCCAGCTACTGCTACCATAATGTACTCACAGCAGCTCGCTCTGGGTCCACTTATGGCCCAAGGCTTCAGCGCAGCATCGAACGTGCCCTTTACCGGCCCGATTCGCAATGTGATTTTCGAAAATTGCATTTCACAAGGTAATATCCATGATGGTTTTTCTTGTGTCTCAACCACTTCGAATATAAACTTCGTCGACTGTTTCGCTATGAATAACACTGGCACGGGAGTCCGTCTTTCCGGCACCCGTACTAATAACAGTTTCGCCATTGGCGACATGGCGACGGGCAATGCATTTGATTTTGATGGCGTCAGTGACCCAACGCTCGTGATTCCTTATAGCACTCCGGGTGCGATTAATGGCATCGGTCGCTTTGTGAATGTAAGCAGTTAATCCCCGTCATTTTCTGCCGAGGGTCCATCAGGCCAATACATATCAAAAAGAGAGGCTCCTAAAAACAGGAGCCTCTTTCATTTCCTTTGATACTGGGGCCCCCAGCATTTTCCGTGCGTGGAAAATGCTGGGGATAACCGACTAGTCTTCTCTATGTTGCTCTTTCTGACGCATGAATGCAGGAACATCCAAATCGTCCATATCAACTTCGTGCATCTCAACATGGTGTGTTTCGACATGCAGCGCAACTTTTTCAACTTTTTTCTCTTCTTTTTTGATTTCAACTGGCACTACGACTACTGGCTCCTTGATCACTTCTACTGGAGCAGCAACTTGTTCTTGTTTTGGCTCTTCTTTTTTGACCACTGTTTTTTCAGAACGATCAAGAACCGTTGCCTGAATCTTCACGCCATCTTTATTGGCGCCTGCATCCAGCGATTGTTTGTCTGTTTTTTCAAATCCAGTTGCGATGATAGTGACAATCACTTCATCAGTGAGCGATTCATCAATCACTGAACCGATGATAATGTTTGCATCTTCATGCGCTTGTTCATAAATAATCGATGCTGCTTTGCCAATTTCATGCAAGCCAAGATTTTTGCCACCAGTGATGTTGAACAGAACGCCATGCGCACCTTCCACACTCATATTCTCAAGCAATGGTGATGAAATTGCCTCAAGCGTTGCCATCTCTGCACGATCAGTGCCCGACGCTTTACCGGTACCCATAACGGCAAGGCCACGATCTTTCATGATGGTACGCACATCAGCAAAATCCACATTGATATGACCAGGGCGTGTGATGATATCTGAAATGCCGCGCACTGATTGCGTGAGCAAATCATTAATCATTGAGAATGCATCAATCATTGAAACTTTTTGATCAACAACATCAAAGAGTTTTTGGTTTGGCACCACGAGCAGGGTGTCCACTTCTTTGCGCACATTGTTCAGCGCATTGTCTGCGACTGAAGAACGGCGTTTACCTTCAAACTGAAATGGCTTTGTGACAATCGCGATGGTCAGAATGTTTTTCTCACGCAGTGCATGCGCAATAACCGGCAGCGCACCAGAACCGGTACCACCGCCCATTCCTGCCGCCAAGAAGACGATGTCTGCATCGGCAACCACATCCATCACTTTATCGATATCTTCTTCTGCAGCACGCTTACCAATTTCTGGATTGGTCCCTGTGCCAAGACCTTTAGTTGATTTCACACCAATTTGAATTTTGTGATCAGCGCGAGAAAGATCTAGCGCTTGTGCATCAGTGTTAACTGCGATGAATTCGATGCCTTCGCAACCAGATTCGATAATGCTATTGAGCGTGTTGCCCCCCGCACCACCAACACCAATCACTTTGATTTTGGCGATCGCAGCTTGCGCGCCTTTTTTGTCTACTTCAAATTCAATCATGATTCCCCCTTTTTAATATTTCTATTTCAACCCACTTATTTTTTCAATTGCGTTCATTAAAAGAAATCCATCACCCATGATTTCATTGTTTCAAATACTCGCTTGACCAACGGTGCATCAATCGATTGCATATGCGCATCATGTTCTTTGTTCACTTTGTGCAACAGCAGGCCGTAGCTAGTTGCATACATTGGATTATCAAGCGATTCGGGTAATGAAAATTCTATACGTGGATGACCAATCCGTATCGGCACATCAAAAATATCTTCCGCGAGCAGCTGCATACCTCTGAGCAATGCGCCACCACCGGTGAGGACAATCCCAGTTCGAATGTAGCTATGCAGATGGTGCTCGAGCACTTCATCCCGCACAAGGGCCAACACTTCCCGCGCACGTGGCTCCAAAATTGAAATTATATCTGCCGATTCAACCACATCACGCGCATTGCCACCTTGCACTTTTGCAACTTCTATCAACTCATTGCGCTTGAGTGCGCCCATGCAGGCAAGTCCATATTCTTTTTTGATCCGCTCTGCATCTGCAATCGTGGTGCGCAATCCAATGGCTAAATCGTTGGTAAAATGATTGCCGGCAACCGGGAGCACCATCGTGTGGCGAATGCTGCCATTTTGGTACACCGCGAAATCTGAGGTCCCACCACCAATATCAAGAACACCAACACCCAGTTCTTTTTCATCATCACTCAACACGGCATAGGCAGACGCTATTTGTTCTAGAACCACATCGTCCACCAAAATGCCCGCTTTCTCACAGCAGGTCACCAAATCTTGCACCGCTGCAGTGGCTCCCATGATGATGTGCGCTTGCACTTCCAAGCGAACGCCATGCATACCGCGTGGATCGTGAACTTTTTCCCGCCGATCGATAACAAAATATTGTGGCAGAACATGCAAAATTTCTTGGCCTTCAGGAACCGGAATCGCTCGTGCCGCTGCCAATACATTTTCCATGTCGGTAGCTGAAACATCGGTGCGCTTGACGGGAATAACGCCATGGGAATTGACTGACGATATATGGCCACCGGCGATGCCGATAGTTGCGGAGGTGATTTTCATACCCGCCATTAATTCTGCTTCTGAAACCGCCGCACGAATCGAGCGAACGGTGCGCGCAATATCAACCACCACACCTTTGTGCAAACCTTCTGATGGTGATTTACCAATGCCAATAACTTCAATCGACTCATCGTGCAATTTACGCGCAATAAGTACACAAATTTTTGTTGTCCCAATATCTATTGCCGCTATAATTTCATCAACATGCGTGCGAGCCATAGCTTACCCCCCCGATATGACCAGATACGACTATTTGTTTTGAAAAACGCACATCCGCAATCCATTGTTTCTTGCCCTGAAGTGAACCGCGTTCAGACAATTGCTGTTTTATGTGTGCGCATCGATCAAGAACTTGATTATCGATTACCTCGTTTGGATTACTCATCACCGCAAAGCGATCGCAACTACGATCACGCAGCATCACAGCAAGATCATGTAGGCAATGGATTTCATACTGTTCAAAAACTTTGCCTGGCATACGCTTGAGATAGCGCCGCAACACATCGGCAACCAAGACTGAATCCAATCTTTCATCGGGAACATAGACCGTGTGCAATCGGGCAAGGGCTGCATCGGCATAAATGCTTTTTTGCACCACCACACCCACATCGGTGAGCACGTGGTTTGCATTCAACACACAAAATGGTCTGTGCACCGCAACAGAAA
This sequence comes from Candidatus Babeliales bacterium, assembly GCA_020050795.1. GTDB lineage: Bacteria > Babelota > Babeliae > Babelales > Vermiphilaceae > JAGVKD01. The sequence continues at coordinate 13,350 of JAGVKD010000008.1, read as the reverse complement.
CTGCGGCAACATTGCAGGGAGCACGGCGGACTGCCACGGAATCAATCCACTTATATTGCTGATTGAGCTCTTGAATAATAGTTGATGGGGTTATGCGAGATTCGCTTTTGAGGCGTTGCAAAGAATCGAGGACATCACGCTGCGCTTGAGGAGCGATTGAAGAATCGAATGTGCATGAAACAGAGCGAGTTGCAAAAACACGATGGCACACTAAAAATAGTGCACCAAACAATACTAATGCACCGCAACCGAGCAGCATGTGACGATGAGAAAATGGTAGTCCCTTCATTGCCCCCCCTGATTTTTTTATCCCCATCCTTTCTAATGTCGGATGAGGGCCCCTCAACAACAAATTTCAGGTCGTGAGAGAAAATTATCCAATCAGGCACTACTCATTTTCTACCTATTTACTTCATACGGAGTCAATGATTTGAGTCCCCCATGAGCACACAGGGGATCCCCAGAGAAAAAAATCTGAATTAATTTTTTGGAAAAGAATGTTCTCGTGAGACTACTTTTTATTCGTCACTAAAAACATGAGAATGCCAGCTGCAACTGATGCATTATAAGAAATGTCAGTCGTTTTTTGTGGCAGAGTAACGCGCGTCCCCATCGAATAAATCGCTTTGGTAACACCAAAACCTTCGCCGCCGATTACCAAGCACATTGGCTCTTTGTAATCGCAGGTGGTCGCGTCTGCGCCATCAAGCGTTGCCAAGTACAAATTATAGCCGAGCTGCTTGAGCTCTTGAGCTGCCGCTTGCGCAGATGCCGCTTCATAGATTTGCAGATGTTCTGCAAGACCTGCGGATGATTTGATCGCAACGGCATTGAGTGGTGCTGCGCTTTTTTTGCACAACACGATTCCATCCATACCCGTACAATAGGCTGAGCGAAGAATCGCTCCCAAGTTGCGCGGATCCTGGATGCCATCGAGCATCACAAGTTTTTTTTGTTGCTTAGGATCAAAAGATTTTTTGCGATAAGGAAATGGTTGCACCCAAGAAACGACACCTTGATGATCGGTGGTCTCTGCCATGCGCGTGAGCACATCACGGCTCACATATTGGATCTGAACCGGATATTGGGGTAGCTCTTTTTCAATGAGCGACCAACCTTTAGGAACCGGTTTGGTGGTATAGATAGCAATGAGTTTGCGATTTTTTGCTTTGAGCAATTCAAGCAGAGGGTGAATACCATAGGTTAATTCGCCAACCGCTTTTTTATTCTTTTTAATCATATCTTTAAAATAGCAGAAATGAGGGCTTTTCGGCAAGCTCGGGTCTTAATTTGAGGACAGGAGCAGGCTTTTCACTCATTAATCATGGAGCTGTTCTTTCAATCGAGAAGAGGGACTCAGTGCTTTAACCTCCTCTGTCCTTTGTTCTTGAGTTCTATAGTCAGATTTTTGCACATTCACATTTCCAATAACATCTCGGCCCTGCACTGGCTCCGCTTTGGATCCTTGGTTCTCTGGGTACGCTAAACTTTTTCTTATTCCCGCTTCCTCTTTTAGTTGCTGTCCCCATTCATGATAGGTCACTCCCTTTAGAGACATGTAAATAATAAGAAGCGCAGCAAGCAGCACCGCCGCTCCAATAATGATATATTTCTTCATTCTTTTTCCTTTGGATAAGACTAAACCTCTATGCCAGAGTACCAAAACAAGAAAACCAAATGCCATAAAGACAAAATTGGCATTGATTTTAGGAAAAAAAAGCTGGATACTAGCCAGCGCTATGAACACACAGAACACCAACCACACAGCCGAACATCGCACGCAAACCAAACAAGGTGCACTAAGTCATAATCTGGATTTCAATGCCTATAGTTGGATTGAAGTCAGTAAATCTGCGCTGCTTGCCAACGTGGAACAGTATAAAAAAATCATACAGCCAGATCTGCTCGGTTCAGTGGTGAAAGGCAATGGATATGGACACGACATAAAACTCGTATCTCATGTTCTCGATCAAAGTCTTCACGTGGACTATTTGTGTGTTGCCTACCTTTCGGAAGCACTCATGCTGCGAGATGCAGGGATAGCAAAACCAATTCTGGTCATGAGCTGCTTGGATAGAAATCCTGCTCTGGCCGCGGGCAAAAATATTGAGCTGCTCATTTCCGATGAGCAAGATGTTGCAATGATCGAGCAAGCACTCCCCCAAGAACCGATTCGGGTGCACCTGAAAATCGACACCGGCCTCACCCGCTTTGGCGTCACTCCCGCGCAGGCAATGGGCACAATCAAACGGATCCATGATTCATCATCCTTAATTCTGCATGGGATCTATACCCATTTTTCCGAATCTCAAAATCCTGATCAGACTTTCACCAATACACAAAAAAGTTTATTCGTTGAACTCTTGGATCTGCTCAAGCACCATGAGATACGCATTCCGCTCATCCATGCCGCAAATTCTTCCGCAACCACGGTCCATGAGCTGCCGATGTGCAATTTTTACCGTGTCGGAATTGGCACCTATGGTTGGTGGCCCACTCAATCGGTCAAAGAACGTACCCAACAAAAATATCCTGAGCTTGAGATCCGACCGGCGCTCTCGTGGAAAACGTATATCGATCACATAAAATATATTCCGGCCAACATTCCCGTTGGCTATGATCTGACCTTCACCTCATCACGAGAAATTCGTGCCGCACTTTTGCCCGTTGGCTATGCTGATGGCTATGATTTTCGTTTGGCCAATAAAGGGCAAGTGCTCATCCACAATCAATTGGCTCCCATTATTGGCAAGGTATGCATGAATGTGGCAATGGTTGATGTCACCGACATTCCGGCCGCACAGCGAGGTGATGAAGTGACGCTGCTTGGCAACCATCCTGGACTGACAACACACGATTTAGCCAACCACATTGGCAGCAAAAATGCTCGCGAAGCACTCGTGCGCATTAATCCCGCATTGCCTCGTATTTTGGTTGATTAAAATTTCGTGTATATTCCTCTATACTGCTAAGTCAATGGAGTACCTTTTGCTGAAAATAGGAATCAAATCAAATGTATATACTTGAAGGAAACATAGGCGCGGGAAAATCAACTTTTTTGCGCTTACTTTCTGAAAATATGCCATCGATTGGCATCTCACTCGAGCCAGTGCATAACTGGCAAAAAGAAGTGTATGGGCAATCTCTGCTGGCCAACTTCTATCAAGAGCCTCGGCGTTGGGCATATACGTTTGAAACAATGACCATGATCTGCCGCATACAAGAACATTTGGCAGAACAATGGAACACCAAACGGATGCGTGTGATTGAACGCTCGATCTATTCTGGGCACTACTGCTTTGCACGCAATAGTTATGAACGCGGTTTCATGAATAGTCTCGAATGGCAACTTTATCGCGCATGGTTCGATCTGCTCGTTGTGGGCAAATGTATGCCACCGCACGGATTTATTTATCTGCATGTTGATCCAGAAATTGCGTATGAACGAATTCGTAAACGTAACCGCTACGCAGAAAAAGCAATCTCTCTTGCATACCTCAAACAAATTCATGAACGGCACCAAGAATTTTTGATCGAAAAAAAAGATATCTTGCCTGAGCTGCAAAACATTCCTGTGCTCACTCTTGATTGCAATGAGGAGTTTGAGACAAACGAGAAAAATTTGGCAGCCCACTTGCATGCGGTTCAGGAATTTTTGAATAATACATTCATTCCACGAGATACTCCATTTAACCCTTCGCAAAAAACACACGGCCTTCTATGAAGCGACCACATTATTTTTTCACGTTGCTCTTTGTTGGCGCCCTTCTGAGCAGCACGGGCTGCATTCCTGGATTTCAACAAAGTGATTCGATGAACAATCTGATTGATAGTAAAGGCAGACCGACTGCCGATCTTCTTTCTCTGCTTGCGCAAACGAATATTGTGCATGATGGCACACTGAAAGGTATCGTTGCCGCAACGCAAAAGGTGCAACCTGAAGGATGGATCAGAGCGCCGGGCAAAGAGCGTTGGGAGATTGATGAACTATTTCCCGAACAACGAAAAGAGATTTTTGTTCAGTTTGATCGCATGAATATGCTCGAAGCAATTTCTCCAAAAAGTATGCAGTATGATTATGTGATACTTCCTGGCGCAACTATTAGTCGGGTTCGCGCGCGTTTGGCTTTTCTGCTCGATCTGTGGCACCACGGTGTGCGATTCGATCAGATTATTGTCCTTGGTGGCAAACGACCCCTTGATGCAAATTTGGAAAGTGAGCAAATAATGTTTGCGCCAACAACTTCCGACACAACGTTATCACTCAAAGAAAATTGGCACCCTGCGCAGATGCCAACCACAGAACTTGAGATGATGGAAATGGTCTATAATCAGACGCAACTACCCGAAGCATTTGCTCGCATCCCAATTTTGTTTGTTGATTCACCTATGAAACAAAAAGCTGATGGAACATGGACGCGACCATCACGACAAGACACCATTGAATCTTGGCTTGCGCTCAATCCAAAGCCGGGATCTGTTTTGATTATCTCCAATCAACCATTCATTGGGTATGATGACACCGTGTTTCGCAGTTTCGTGCCGGATCCATTTTGCGTGCAAGTCGTGGGACCAAAAGCAGGACAATCCGTGCTGACTGCAGTGATACTCGATTCGCTCGCGCGCACACTCTACACAGAGTTGAGCCGCATACAAAAACAACAATAAATCATTAATTTCCAAAATTATTCACAAATAAAAAGAGAGGGCGCCAATTAAGGTGCCCTCTTCTTGTTGAACCGCATGCTCATTTTGACCTTTTGAGGAAAATCTGAGTATGTTGTTCAACGTCCCAAAGTAAAAAAACCAAAGGAATAAAAAAAAGGAATTCTAGTATGATGAAGCGAATTTTTTCTCCAACAATCTATCTCGCTCTTCTTTTTTCTGCAACCATGTGCCAGGCGATTACCGTGCAGCCGATTATCCCCGGTGAAGGGATATGGAATGTCACCACACGGATCGGGATTGTACTGGATCAGCTTTTGTGCGGCGGATCGGCAATCTGCGATGCGCTCATTTATCAAAGCGATATCGGCAATGGCGGCACCTTCACTATCACCGGTTCGAATACTTATTACTGTCTTGCGCAATCAGTGACCTTCAACACCGGATCGGCAATTACTATTAACGCCAATAATGTGACACTCGATCTGAATGGCCACATCATCGATGGAGGTGGTAACTCCACAAATGGCATCACGCTTGGCAACGGCGTGCGGAATGTGATCATCAAAAATGGGACGATCCAAAATATAGGTGGAACGGGAAGTAATGGAGCAGCAATAAATGATGCTGCCGTTATCACCACCCAGCTAAAAAATATCACTATTAAAGACATGAATTTTAATAACAATAGTCGATTCATTCTAACCATGCGAAATAACTCTACACTCAATGATACCGACGAGCTGTTGATTGAAAATTGCCATGCATACGACTCTGGAACGATCGACATTTTTGGCAGTACAGTCGTTGTGCAAGGCTGTGAAATTCATGCTCAGAATAGTTTGACTGCTGGAATACTACTTCAAGCTCAAACAGGTCGCAGCTGTCTGGTTCAAGATTGTATAATAACGAGTTCATTCTCACAGAGACCTGGCGTGAACCTTAGCGGCTACCGTAATGTGACCGTTCGCAATTGTACAGTGGCAAAAAGAGGGAGTGCTCCTGACATTTTTATTGATTTTGGATGTAGGGTTTTTCAGAGCAAAAATGTGACTATATCCGATTGCATTGTGCAGTATGGCGGCGCTTTCACTAATTTTAGTACTGGATTTTCGGTTTCAGCCGTTGCCGGCGGATGGGTAGTTATTGAGCGTTGTGTTGCCTCCCAATGTTTCCATGGTTTTTCGGTTCAAGAGGCTGGTATTACCCGTTTGGGACTTATGGCCAGATTCACTGATTGTGTTGCGGAAAATAATAGAGAAGCGGGTTTCCTGTGCGCTACAACTGGAAACCCTCCAAATATTTCACAACCACTACTTAATATCTCATTTAAACGGTGTTGCGCAACTGCAAATGGTGTTGGATTTGCAATTGTAGCAGGAGGTTTTGAAGCAAACAATATTTCTCAAGTGCTCTTTGAGGATTGTCTTGCACAAGATAATGCGGGCGATGGTTTTTCACTCGTAAATCAGGCGACAAATTCCTCTACTATTCGAGATGTGGTATTTCGCAACTGTGTGGCGCAGCGCAATACAGGAGGTGGTCCCTACATTGCTGGCACCTCCTTTCCCCCAACATTTCGTGGTGATGGTTTTGGTCTTGGTACCGCAACGTTCCCTAGTACTTCCGGCCTAATTCGTGATGTGATATTTATAGATTGCGTTTCGCAGAATAATGCACATGATGGTTTTGCATTCGCATCAACCACCACGAAAGTCAAAATTCTCAATTGCCTGGCGATGAAAAATACTGGCACGGGAATCAATAACATGGCGGGCAATGCTAACTACATTCTTGGCAACTCCTCGATGCTCAATAACCTTGGTGATTATTTTGGCCAAACCGATCCGAACAAAATCGCCGCAAATGGCAATCCTGGCGCACTCCTTGGCGCTGGCCGTTGGGTGAATGCAAAAACATAATGGATGATATGTGATAAAAAAAGACCCGTCATTTTTCGGCAAAAAATGACGGGTCTTTTTATTTCTTTTTAATGAACAATAATTTTCAGGAATTCATTCTAGCAAAAAAATCATCCACCGATATGAGATGTTTTTTAACATCCTCAATCGTCTCAATATCCACAATTGAAACAGCATGATCAAGGAGAAATGGACCAATTCCCGTTCGCGCAAGTTCCACCATAGTGGCACATGATCCCGCTTGCTGAGCAATGTCTCGCACGAGTGAGCGAATGTAGGTCCCGTGAGAAACTCGGGCATTAATTTTAAAAAAGGGCAGTTCAAAAGAAAGCAGATCAATGGCATGGAGCTGCACGAGCTTTGCTTTCTTGGCTGCAATTTCCTGCACGTCTTCCAAAGCCATTTTTTTCTTACGTACCAAATTATATAAATTCTGCCCCTCATGCTTGAGCGCTGAATGGGCAGGAGGCACTTGATGGTATGCCGAACCAAAAGAAGCGATCGATGCGGCAATGTCCTGACGAGTCAGTTGCTCGTATGGGCATGTTTTTATGATAGTGCCCTCGATATCGAGCGAATCCGTTTGCTCGCCCAACTTGATCGTGGCCACATACTCTTTGTGCAATCCGCTCAATTCTTCGAGCCGACGAGTTGCCACTCTACCAATGGCAATAATGAGCAGGCCAGTCGCATAGGGATCGAGCGTGCCCGCATGGCCGACGCGAGTTTTTTTATCCAGCGCACGACTGAGCGCCCGACGAATAATCTTGATGCACCCAAAGGAGGTTGCCGCCAGCGGCTTGCTAATCAACAAAAAACCGGTGACTTCTTGTTCCATATATCCCCACGAACGGATTAAAATCCATTGCTTGGGGGCCCCCCATCCGGTCTGCCCCGCTATTCTATTTCATAACGCTTTAATGAAAGGCCAAGTCAGATATAATTGGCTCTTTGATTTTTTCAAAGGCCGTATTTGTGAACGAGTCCCCTTTCTAAGGGTATCAAAAAAGAGCGATAGGCAGCCAATTTATTTTTAATCCATTGCAAAAAATGGCCCTGCGCTGCTAGGCTCAACCAAGATTGGAATAATTTAATAGCCTTATCCGTCTGCGCCTACGGCTACTTCGGACAGTCTTTCACACTGTTCTACCATAGCCTGTTGTTCTACCTGAAAAGAAGTGCGCAAGCCAGACGGAGCCTTGGGCGAAGACTGGGAGAGGTTATGAACGCAAAAAAAATATTGGTAATAGTGGTCGCACTCGTTCTTTGCCGGGCAACATTGCATCTTTTTGCCCCAACTGATAAAGAAATTGCCAGCATGGGCATATCCTCACTGCAAAATAATATTATCCAAGGCATTAATCAGCTTCTCGGGAGAATAAAATCTAAAAATGTCACGTCGGAAGAGGCACAAAATGAGCTACGCCAGATTCAAGCGCTTGTTGAAGCTTATGCACAACGCCCCGATAGAAATGAAAACACGCTCGCTTCATTCAACAATTCAATGAATCAAATAGTTCCCAAATTCATAGTCACATCTTTCCCAGCCGCGGCTGCCGCAGAAAAAGATCCTGCTGTTCAAACTTTAATCAAAGAAATGGGAGCAACAACGCTTGCAGGGGCAACGGCAAATATTAAAAAGATCAAAGCGGAAGCACCCGACATTATAAAAAACTTGAGTTCAAAAGCAGATGCATTCACCGAACAAGACAAACCCGTCATCGATCGTGATCTTGAAAAACTGTTCGCCGCACTTGATGCCACCACAGCAAAAGAAGCACGCAAAAATATTGAAGCCTTAGAAGCAAATATAGAGAAAAAGATAATTGGCATTGCGACCAGAATTCAAACTTCATATCGCAGCATTGCTGAAAATGCCAATTCACAAAAATTGCGCGATATGATCAGCAAATATGATGTTATGGACTTCATCAAACCTGCCACACAAAAAGCTTTGAATGATGCAATCGCTAACATGCTCTATCAAGCGCGCACCGATATCTTCACTATGAGAAGAACACTTGTTGAACTGGATGCATTCTTCAAAAACAATCCAAGTCTCAATCCGCCATCACATAAAATAAGTGGCGCAGAGCAGAAAAAAGAAGTTGAAGCGACTTCACTCGACTAATTTTATTCAGCATTAAAGCGGCCCGGGATTTTTCCCGGGCCGCTTCAACTAGTTTTATTGAATTCTTTGGTAGCCATTGATAGAACGATATTTCCCATGTTCTGGGTAAAAATACATATACTTCCGCTGCTCCCGCATTAAATCTTTTCTGAAGGCACGTCCAGCAGATATTGCTGATGGGAAAGATTGAAAAAATAGACTTTGCACATTGGTTTTTTTGGTATACACCTCTTGAATCATATTGTTCAAAATAGATCGGATTGAATCATTTAAGAAATAATATGCAAAATAATGATTGCCCGACTTTTGATCTTCCCAATACCATCTCTCTGGCGACACCGTTAAATATTTACCGCCATCACTCCAGACACCAACAAATGTTTGTAAAATAGTACTGTGATATTTTACAAACATAACTTGCCTACGCGCTACTGCTGGATCAAAAAAATTATTAGCCCAAGGGTCTTCATATGTTTCATGTTCTTTGTCGGCAGGAAGCAGAATTGTAAATTCTGGATGCTGTGTATAATAAAAATACAGTGCATTTTTTTCATTGTAACCATATTGCCAGCCACCTTTATTTTTTAAATAAATATGACATCTCTCTAAAGGCGTTCTATCAAGGCCAAATCGTCTTCGATATATTTCATCCAAGCGAATATCATCTACAATTGGCCTATTTGTATCCCCCACTCGTTCATATAATATTCCTGCTAAAAGCCTTTCTCCCTTTTCTTCATGTCCATCAGAGCATCCTTTTTTCAAAAAATATGGCTGCTCTGATAAATCTTCCACATGTAAGTGCAATATATCAATCTCTCCACTACCATGAAACAATGTATACAGCTTCAGCTCAAGATTTTTATTAATTACGGCATTATGAAGAAGATCAATAATATCGGCCTGCTTCTTACGCCTGTCAGATGCCTTTACACCACACACCACCCCACCGTCTGTAACTCCAAAAATTAAAAACCTATCTTTTTGTTTCGTCCTTGAGTTTGCCATGGAAAGTATGTCTTTGATAAGAGCACAATTTTTATTTTTATCTGAATAGTCTTCTTTGAAATCAAGATATTCCGATTCAGGCTCATGCAAAAGTTTTTCAAGCTTTTTTGTTGTAATTTTTCGCATACAATTCCTTAGGAAAAGCTAGGCATCTTTTTATACTTTTGTTTATGAAAAAAACCTGGTTTTTAAGCCAGGTTCCTCATGAAGATTCTAATACTATTTATGACAACTTATAGATTCTATGTTTTCCAACTTTGATCGTCATGCCTGAATGCCACCTGATCATTGCTTTGAATTCACGCACTGGTGTTTCATCAATCAATACTGCTCCCGATTCGATCAACCGTTTGGCCTCCGATGATGATCCAATTGCTTCAAGAAGTTTCAGCAGATCAACAATCCACAATTCTTTTGCCGTGCCTTTTGGCAGGGTAACTTCTTGTGATTTTGAATAATCTTTTTTCTGGAACAATGCTTCGAATGTTTCGCGCGCCTTGTCTGCTTCTTTTTCTGACCAGAATTTGGCAACAATATCACGCGCCATCTGTTTTTTCAGTTCCATCGGATGCAGGTTGCCAGACGCAACGCGCTCCTGCAGCACAGATTTTTCTGCTGGCGCAAGATGCAGCAGCAATTCAAAATAGCGCCACATCAAGGTATCGGAAATAGACATTAATTTGCCAAATGCTTGATTTGGATCTTCATTGAGACCGATAGCATTACCCAATGACTTGGACATTTTTTGAACACCATCGAGACCTTCAAGCAGCGGCATCGTGATGATCACTTGCGGCTCTTTGCCATATTGCTCTTGCAAGAATCTGCCCATCAGCAAATTGAATGTCTGATCGGTTCCACCAAGTTCCACATCCGCATTGAGCTCAACTGAATCGTATCCTTGGAAAATTGGATAAAACAATTCGTGAAATCCAATTGTCTGATTGTTAGCAATGCGCGTTGCAAAATCTTCACGCTCGATCAAACGCGCAACCGTTACCTTCGCCGCCAAATCGATCATGTCTGCCATGGTGAGTTTTGCGAGCCATTCGGAATTATAGGCCACGCGCGCTTTTTTCATGTCCAAAATTTTGCCCACTTGATCAAAGTAGGTCTTCATGTTGTGTTCAATTTCTTTTTGGGAAAGTGATGGACGCGTTTTTGATTTTCCCGTTGGATCGCCGATGCGGGCAGTAAAATCACCAATCAGGAAAATAATGTTATGCCCAAGATCTTGAAATTGTTTGAGCTTGGCGAGTGTTACCGCATGGCCAAGATGCAAATCAGATGCGGTTGGATCCATACCCAACTTGATCGTCAGCTTTTTGCCTTTTTCAAGTTTCGTTACTAAATCTTTTTCGGGCAAAACCTGCGCGGTGCCCGCTTTGATAAGTTCAATGGTGTTAGCGCTATTTTTTTTCATATTTTTTTCTTTTTACGCAATGCCAAGCAACGCTGCCATCAAGTAGCCCGCAATCGAAATAAGATTCACGGTAAAGACCAACAGCGGCTGGAAGAAAAACCAAATAATAATGAATGGCAAAATAAATAATCCGAAGGTCGCATATTCTTGTGTGTCAGATGAATGTTCAGCAATCGCAATCATGGCCAAACTTGACGCGTTACGAATGAAATACAAAACGCCAAGCACCACATTCAAATAAACAGCAGCCACCACTACAAAGGCTACTGAGACCATCAGCGATGATGAATCGGGATGCGCACCCGCGATATAAAGATGTGACATGCGCAAACCAAGAAGCATGGTTGTTGTGGTGAAAAGGACCTGCTTGCCAAATGCGATGACCAAGATAAAAATGCCAAGAATCGCCATAACCAGATGTGCAAACACATCAGCAAAATATGCGGCGGCGAGTTTTAACCCCCGGTGGGGGTAGTGAATAAAGAGGGGATTGATCGGCACATAACGGCCCCAACCAAAATAGAAAATGAAAAGAACGGCAAGGCCGAGAGGATCGATATGAGCGATCGGATTTAGGGTTAGAAAGCCAAGACTCTCTGCGGTTGGGTCTCCCACTTTTTTGGCAACCCAAGCCCGAAAAGCCCCAGAAACCGTGACGGCCACTAGGTAGGCTAGGAAGAATGTGATGAGATTTATGACCATCGAGGCCGATTGGATATTGAGCATTGTGCCCCTTAATAGGCTATTTTGTGCATACCAGCTATGGATCAATCGTAGAAAAAAACGGCCAGACGGTCAAATCGGGCTGGAAAAAGAGATAAAACAGCTAAAACCATTGCTTTTCCCCACTCAAACTTGATAAATTAATATTAGAAATAAAAGGCGGGCGTATGAACAGTAAAAAATATATATCAGTGATTTTAGTGGTGCTGGCACTTGCCGGTAGTACTGTTCTTTTAAAACTCACCGCCATGAACGGCAATAATCACCCTCAGCCCATGGAAATCGAAGAGGAGCAAATCGCTCCTGTTATCGAGCAAAATGATCCTGCTCTTGAGCAAATCCTCGGACATGGTGTGCCGGGATATGAAGATGCGCAACCGGTAGTCCCCGCATGGTTCTCAGAAATAACCCAAAACATTTTTCATAATAGACTTCATGCAGCCGCCGCTCAAATAGAAGCGCTCGATCCATTTAACATCAACTATCAAGACAGCGAAGGTTGGACATTGCTCCATTATGCTGCACTCAAAGGCCGTTGGGCTATCGCTCAACAGCTTCTGCAAAAAGGAATTAATAAAAATCTTGTGAATCACGATGGCGAAACTGCAGCGGCTGTTGCTGACATAGCGGGTAATTCTGATTTGGCTCAAATGATTACTGATAGCCCATAAAGAGGGGGAAGTGCATGCAAGTGAAAAAATTTGGACTGTTTACCTCACTCATACTTGTTGCAACAACGCTCTATTGCGCAGAAGATCCAAAAGAAAAAGCGCTTCTTCACTCCGCCGTAAACGGTAATTTTTCTGAAGTGCGTGAAATTCTCAAAGAAAAAATTGACGTCAACACTCCCTCGCTGCGAACAAGCCCTCTGAATGCTATCGTGCAGTTGCAGGCAGATGTTGCATTAGGAAGAAGTCCCCTCAGACCAGAAACTGCTACTGCATTATGTGAAACTCATCTTCTCTTGGTAAGTTTATTTTTGAAAAACAATGCCAATCTCAATAAGCGCAGTGGGCTGCAAGAATATGCACCACTTCATAATGCAATTTTGATTCCCGATCGCCGTTTTTTTGATTTATTGATGCGCGAAAATGCAGATCCAAATGTGCTCGATAAAGATGGCAACACACCATTGCACCGTCTCTTTTTGGTGCATAAAAATAAAACGACTGTTGCAGATGTTAACCTTTTGTTGTTTCATGGCGCCAATCCAATGTTACGCAATAAAGCGGGACAATCCATTCTTGATTTAGCGAAACAATTTGGTGCAAGTCCAGAAGTGATACAAGTGATTGTTGAATACGAAACAAAACAGCGATTGCCTGAAAGCCCCGTTTAAATTCGCCCTATGATGCTATATTAATATACTTATTCGTCACGCCACCAAGGCCCGCGCGGGCGAAAACCGGCTCGGTCAGACCCGCATAATCGGCGACATCAGATGTCCCCACATTGCTCAAAAATGCATTAATCTTCGT
>JAGVKD010000009.1 GCA_020050795.1 Candidatus Babeliales bacterium | reverse complement strand
TAGTGATCCTTAAACATAAGTCCTGCCGCCCGTAGAGGTATGGGTGCGAAGCATTATGCATAGCATGATGATGAGTACCCTATGTTTAGGGCGGAGCGGGCAATCCAACAGCCTGTTGGCGCCTTTTCTTTAAGGTCTTTTGGGCGAGCAAAAGATCTTAGAAAGGCTGCACGACTATAGTAAATAGAAAACAAGGAAGGTGAACAAATGATATCTAACATAATGAATTAGAAAAAATAATCACCACTCCTTTTTACTCCGCATTTTTTTTATTTCACTGCGTTGCTTTTTTGATTGCAATCGTTTCTCTTTTGCTCCTTTTGAGATGTGAGACTTCATTCGTTTTTTTGGCACTTGGAGCGCTTTGGTAATTTTCTGCGCAAATCGTGCAAGTGCTTCTTTTCTATTATGATCCTGGCTGCGCGATTCGCTGCTATGAATAATCAGATCGCCATCAGTGGTGAGTTCTGATTGGAGCTTCTCGCGTATGCGCTGTTTTTGTTCTTCGCTCAATGCCATCGTGTGATTAACATTCCAGCGCAGTGTGATGCGTGAGTTTGTTTTATTAACGTGTTGTCCGCCAGGTCCGCCTGCTCTGCTTGCTGAAATTTCAATTTCATAACCGGGAATTACCAATCCATTTTTTATTACTACATCGTCTTTCATACATCGCCCTACTCATAAATTTTAATTGTTGTTAAAATATAGTATATATTTCTCCTATTTATAAACATGAAGGAACAAAATTATGAAGCGAATTATAGCATCATCTTCTTTATTGGCAGTATCTCTTTTATTTTCAGGATGTGGTGAAAAATCCAAAGATAAAGACGGAGGCTGCTGCTCACACTCTCATCATGACGAAGGACACAAAGACTCCATGGCATGCAAGAAAAAAACTGATTCAGGTTTAGCATATGAAGTTTTGAAAGAAGGCGAAGGCGCAGCTCCTGAGGCTGGCCAATTGGTTACCGTACACTACACTGGCTGGCTTGAAAAAGATGGGCAACCAGATTTGAATGCAAAATTTGATAGCAGTGTTGATCGTGGCGAACCATTCACTTTTGTTATCGGTGGTGGCCAAGTGATCAAAGGTTGGGATGAAGGCGTTGCCGACATGAAACCGGGCGAAGTTCGTCGCTTAGTTATTCCATCTGAGTTGGCATATGGTGAGCGGGGTGCTGGCGGAGTGATTCCAGGAAATGCAACATTGGTTTTCGATGTTGAGTTGCTCAAAATTTCGTAAATAAAAAAAACTGTGAAAAAGTTATGAAGCAAAAAGTTCTAACTTTTTAAATAGAAATCTAAAAGTGGTGTTCCAAAAGAATGCCACTTTTGCATTTTACATTGTAAAATGTCCGCCGGAGTTTGCCGAGCCTGAAGGCCCGGATAAACGAAGGCTGGATAAATCCCCGTCATTTTTTGCCGAAAAATGACGGGGGCCCCGGAATAAGAGAAACGTAATAATTTATTAGGGTTGGGGATTGTGAATTACGCAAAAATTTTATTAACGAGTTTATTTTTCACCGCACTGCCAAATTTCTGCATGAATGCACCGGAAGAGATGCCAGAAATTGTAGTTCTTGATGATGGCAGGAAATGGGTCAACATGCGCGCCTTGAAAGACCCTACACAATTTGGGAAACTCTTTGGGAAAAAAGTGGTTGCGGCGCGCACTAGTCTTTGGGATGAGGATCGTGATCAGATGGGCCTTTCAGAGCGCACACGTTATGCTTTTATAGATCACTTAGCGCTCGCTACGGACCGTGTAGTGTTCTACTTTTATTTGCGCGCCCCCTGGATTTTTAGGATGGAGCCCGACTCCTATTTTATAAATCAGTTAAATTGGCCCTGTGCGATGCGACTGCTTACCTTCAATGAGATGCGCTATTTATGCAGACACGAAGAAACAAAAACCTTGCCTGAGGGCTTTCCAGGCAAAGGCGAATTCACATTGGGTAATTTGCTGGAAGAAGAACGGGAGCCTTATTTCAAAAGCCAAGTACATAAAAAGATGTGGCAGTGGCAGCGGTTGTTGCACATTGGGAGAAGAGATGCGGAATCGGCATTTTACAACGTTCCAAAAGATATGATTTGCCTTCTGACACAATATACTTTTAATGCAAATGTGAGTGAATTGATGAAGAATGCAAAGCCTGAACAGAAATTAGATTTTGAATAAGAAAGAACATCTATGAATATCGCTACAAAATTATTTTGCATGTTTTCACTGTGCACCGCACTGCCGAATTTCTGCATGAATTGGCTAGGGGAAATGGATCAGGAAACGGAAGTTGAGATACCAGCAGAAGTTGTAGTGCTTGATGATGGCAGAAAATGGATCAATCCTCAAAAGTGGCAAGATGTTACGCAATTTGCGGGCAAAGTGGTTGCCTATAAATCGCCTTATACTAAACATCTGGGTTCGCTACAATTGGATTCAAAGAGTGGTGTGCTATTTGGTGTGGTCTCAGAGCTCACAGACTCTCCATACTATCACGGTTGTGGTTTTCGGTTGTATACGAGCACTAAGGCGCCTTGTTTTTTCCACCTCACGACTGTCGAACTGCAGGATGAAGATTATTTTATGCGGCTCCTCACGTATGATGAGATTTGTCGTTTGAGTTCAATGGGTAAGAGGAGACTGTGTGGTGTTTCCACTCGCTCCTGTTGTGAATTTACACTCGACAATTTATTGGAAGAAGAGCACCCAAAATATTTTCGCAACC
This sequence comes from Candidatus Babeliales bacterium, assembly GCA_020050795.1. Lineage (GTDB taxonomy): Bacteria > Babelota > Babeliae > Babelales > Vermiphilaceae > JAGVKD01. The sequence continues at coordinate 3,226 of JAGVKD010000009.1, read as the reverse complement.
AAGTGCTCAAAACGATGTGGCAGTGGCAGCGGTTGTTGCACATTGGAAAAAAAGATTTAGGATCGGCATTGGGTCGATTGCCCAAAGATATGATTCATCTTCTGACACAGTTTGTACTTAATGCACAGGCGCAAGAATTGATGGCAAATGCAGAACCAGACGAGAGGTTAGATTTGTAAAAAAAAAGTAAGAGGAGAGAAGTATGGGCGTGGTTAAAAAATTAATAATAAAACTATTATGCACCGTTTCACTTTTTAGTGCATTGCCGAATTTTTGCATGGATGGCCTAGAGGAAAGAGATCAAGAAGCGGAAGTTGTGGTTCTCGATGATGGCAGGAAGTGGGTCAAACTTCGCAGCTTGAAAGACATTACACAATTTAAGGGGAAAATGGTTGCAGGCCGTTCTAGTATTCCTGCGGTTATTATTGATGCAGGTATTTCAAAAGATACATATTATGCTTTTTTAGATGAAGCTTCTGAGTTACCGGCTCTTGTGACCTATTATTTTTGTTCGTGTGGCAAGCGCGGTCATATTTATCAAACGTATGGCGGCTGTGTGACAGATCGCACCTGTGTGATGCGGCTGCTTACTCATCATGAAATGAGATCTTTGGTATCCTATAAAAAAAAGCTGGCAAAAGGCTGTTCCCTTCCTAATAAGGGGGAGTTCACGCTGGGCAATTTGTTGGAAGAAGAGCGACAGCCTTATTTCAGAAAACAAGTGCGAAAAACAATGTGGAAATGGCAACGATTATTGCACATTGGGAAAAAAGATTCTGGATCGACATTGTACAACGTTCCAAAAGATATAATCGATCTCCTGACGAAGTATACTTTTAATGCGCAGGTGAGTGAGCTGATGAAGAAAGCCAAGTCAGACCAGAAATTAGATTTATAATTTAGGAAAGAAACATCTATGAATAGTACTACAAAATTATTGTGCACATTCTCACTTTTAACTGCACTGCCGAATCTTTGTATGAATGGGCCAGAGGGTCAGGAAGCGAAAGTTGTTGTTCTTGAGGACGGTCATGAGTGGCTGAGTCCTCGAACATGGGAAGATGTTGTAGCAGCGGGAATACTAGACAAGGTAGTTGCGTGTAAGGAGCCAGTTTTGCCTATGCCTGAGAATCCCTATCGTATAGATCAAAGCGATATATATTTTAGTTTAATTTCAGATTCTCTGCTGGATGATAATGCGGCCTATGCATCCTATCCATGTATTACCCAGGGTCCTAATCAAGCATGCTCACTCAGTAGTGCTCTTCTTAGACATCTGCATGGAAAATTCTTTGTGCGGCTTCTGACGTTCCATGAAATGTGCCATTTAAGCGAAGCGCGAGAAAAAGGAGAATTTGTGTGCCCTAATCCTTGGTGCGGGGAGGATGATTTACTCCAGGACGATTTATTCCCCAAAAAAGGAGAATTTACACTGGACAATTTGATGGAGAAAGAGCGCCCAAAATATTTTCGCAATCAGGTGCGCAAAAAGATGTGGCCGTGGCAGCGGTTGTTGCTCATTGGGAAAAAAGATACGGGATCGGCATTGTACAACGTTCCAAAAGATATAATTGGTCTTCTGACGCAGCATGTATTTAATGCGCAGCTGAGTGAGTTGATGAAGAACGCAAAACCGGACCAGAAATTAGACTTGGAATAATCTTACATTTTTTTACACAAAAAGGATTTCCTAATGTTGACGATTAAAAGATTGTTGTGTGTAGTTTCATTATTTGCTGCGCAATCAAATTTTTGCATGCAACCAGCAGCCGATGGTCAGGAGTGGAAAAAAATTGTTCGCTGGACCGATGCGAAACAATTTGCGCAGCGCATTGTGGCGATTACATCTAATTTCAAATGGCAAGAGGATCGGCTATTTAAATTTGATGATGAACCAACATGTTTTGGTGTTGTATCAGCCCATCCGATGCCTATGAGCTATCTTGATGGGGATGATGATCTGGTTCAGACTCAGGCATATAGCTTATATGGCCGTGCGTATGAAGATCCTGCTGTTGGTCGTTCAGATGCATTATTTGATCGTTATCTGGGACACTATGAACTGCAGATGAGATTATTGACCCTATGGGAGATGCATCGTATTGCCGAAGCGATACACACGAAAAAATTTGTGTGCGCCAACACCGTTGGCCAATCTGTATTGCCCAAGCAGCTTACGATTGCCAATTTGATCGAGAGAGAACGAGCAGCCTATTTGGCCAAACATAATTTGCCGCAAGATACGAATCCTGAAACACCGTTACTATTAGAATTGGCACAGGCGAATCTATGAGCATCGGCAGAATACCTTTCAACATTCAGATATTTTTTGCTTTCTTTCTATTATTCTCAGCACATTCACATTTGTGTATGGATAAATCTGCTTTTGAAAAACTTGAGATAAAATATTTTCCCTTCAAGGATGATGGGGAAAAATGGACGGAGATCAAAGCAGAGGATGACGCACTACTATTCGAGCAGAAGATAGTTGCCTTTCGATACCGCTCAGGTTTCGTGCATCCTGGGGCCTATAGCATAACACCGCCAACTTTGTATGGCATGGTGGAGCGATATTGGCGTCCTGATGGCTACGATCTTCTTTTGGCGCATGTGGGTCAGGAGAAAAGATATCACTATGCTGTGAATGTACTGATGACGGGGCTTAGGTTTAAAATACGGCGACTAAAACTCAAAGAAGCTGCTGCGTTACGTACTCTTGCCCAAGAGGGTAGTAGGAGTATGCGGACAATAATGGAGAAGATTATTTCTTGGGAAGCAACAACAATGGAAAGAATGACTCCCGAGCAAGCGAGTGCAGATAGTTTCGTTTTCAGGCTGAGTGATCTGACAGCCAAAGAGCAGCGGCACTATATTCATAATCATTCAAAAAGTGTTCTGATATTTTACCTCATGCATAAAAAATGTGCCGACTCACCAGTGAGCCGGCTTCCACGAGATCTGGTTCGTATGATCGCTCAGCAGATTGTTGAGGATGAATTGCGGGAGTCGTCAGAGGACGTGGCTTTAGATTTTAAATAAATTTTTTTGTTTGTTTTCTGTTTCATTCCTTCTAAGAGTCCCACCGTCACCTTCATTGTTTTCTTTTTACTATAGTCATATAGCCTTCTGCAGATCTTTTGCTCGCCCAAAAGACCTGCAAGAAAAGGCGCCAGCAGCCTGCTGGACCCTCCCCTCCGCGCTAGGACATAGTCTCCTCGCCTTTTTT
>JAGVKD010000018.1 GCA_020050795.1 Candidatus Babeliales bacterium | reverse complement strand
TTCGTTGAATCTCTTCCGGAGTATAGAATTGATGATACACCGCCATCGCATCCGCAATAGTTGCCGCTCCCGCGGAGCCCGAAGAAGCCGATAGGCGTAGACGGGGTAAAGCCTTTTCCACCGTTACATCTTCAAAATAATCTTCTAAAGATGGATAGATTTTTATTTTTGTGATCAGAGCCTTGAATCGCTCTCCATTTTCTTCGCTCGAGAATTCGATAATATCATTAGGCTGATAGGCATCAAACATGGCTTCTTTCATTCTTCCTTCAACCGTTTTTTTGCCAGTTTTAAGCAAAGAAAACCATGGCTCGACACAACTTAACGTATGTATTTTTTGTTTCATTCTTATTTCCCTTTAATGTGACAAAGAAAAACCTCCGCATGAAGCAGAGGTTACATTTTAAATCATAATTCGATTTTAGATAAGCTCGCCAAAATCTTTTCAAAGACTATCCTTTTGGCAATATTATTTCCTTTCAGAACTGTTAATTGCTACTTTTTCCTCGTTGTTGTTTATCGAGTCCGATAGAATTTTGGGGGTTGAGATGGTAGTAGCGGCACTATTAACATTATTTCTTGTAATTGTGATACCGATCTACTGGAAAACGTATGGTTGGCAAAACTTTCTCTGGTTTTCAGATGTAGGCCTTTTTATTACAACCGCCGCCTTATGGCTGCAATCACCACTTTTAATAAGTATCGTTGCTCTTACCATTCTTCCTGTTGAGCTTCTATGGAATGTTGATTTCTTAGTACAGCTCGTATCATCACGCCAATTAACCGGCCTGAGTAGCTACATGTTTGATAGTAAATATTCTCTTTTTATTCGAGCTCTTTCTCTTTTTCATTGTGTACTACCAGTCATTATTGTGATCTATCTTGCTCAATGGGGCTATACAAGCACGGCCCTCCCATATAGCATTTTTTTAGCATGTAGTGTGTTTCTGCTTACGTATTTTTTTACCGATCCGAACGACAATATAAACTTCGTATTTGCACCACAGTCCCTTCACTGGCATAGAATGCCCGCTTTGGCATGGCTTTCAATTCTTATCCTGACACAATTAATATTGATTATAGTTATGCACGCAGTTTTAAAAGCAGTATTTGCGTAGTAAAAAAACCTCCGCTTCGTGCGGAGGTTTCGTTTTAAATCATAATTAGATTTTAAATAAGCAGCTTTTTATTGTCTCAAATATCTGTTTAAGTACTGTAATATCGCATTCGCTCTCTTATTTAAGACCTCATCTCTATACAAATCCGGATGATGATTCCGTACCCAGTTTTTATAGGCCTCATCAATCTCTTGTTCTGTGCTTTTTTTATCAAGGCCTAAAATTTCATATACCGATTTTTTATCAGAAACTTGCTGCCATGCTTTTTGGAGTTCTTCTTTGTTGGCAACAGTGAATCTTTTCGTGTGCTTTTGCGCGTGCTGTGTAGCTTCTTCTTTTTTAGACGCGGGTTCTTCTTCCATGTCTAACACTGAGCGAACTTTCTGTGATTCGTTTTCTTTAACAGCTCTGCGTAACATAACTTCTGGGGTCACAACAAACCATAAAGATATTTTCGTGACCGGTTCCAACAATTGTATAACGGCTATTGTTTGTTTTGATGGTCTATCGTCTTCTTGCGCAAGGTATACAGGAGCTCTTCCTTCGTAGTCGAGCGCATTTGGGTTAGCGCCTCTGCTCAAAAGTAGTTTTGCTACCGCAAGGTTACCGTAATTGGCAGCTCGGTGTAATGGAGTTCTTTTCAAAGAATTTTGCGTGTTAACATCTGCACCTGCATTGATGAGTGCTGCAAGTATTTCCGCCTTGGTCTCAGATTCCCCTGCTGCATCAAGCAGTAGCGTATTTAACATATCTTTACTAAATGTATATTCAGTCAATACCTGTTTGACCGATGCTACATTGTTAGATTTAATTGCCCTGCGTAACAATAACAACTCATCCTCGAGACTCATTGATGTGCCGAATTGTTTTTTGGGTTTGTTGGTTAGTGGCTCTAATATTTTAATAATTGCTAAGGTATCTTTAGACGGCCGAGTATCTTCTTTTGCAAGGGCTAAAGGAGATTTCCCTTCGTGCTCGAGCGCATTTGGATTGGCCCCTCTGCTCAGAAGTAGTTTCACTGCTTCAAGGCTCCCGTAATAGGCTGCTCTGTGTAATGGAGTTCTTTTCAAAGAACCTTGCGCATTAACATCTGCACCTGCATCGATGAGCATTACAAGTATTTCAGCTTTTTCCTCAGATCTATTTACTGCATTAAACAGTACCTCGCTTAGGGAACTCTTACTAAATCGGTGTTCAGCCAATAGGCGTTTTACCGCTGCGACTTGACGAGACAATACAGCCCTTAAAAGAGCTCTTTCTGGTGTTACCACAAACCATAAAGATTTATTAGTCAGCGATTCTAAAAATTGTATTATTTCTAAAGTTTTTTCATTTGGTCTGTCGTCTTCTTGTGCAAGGTATAGAGGCGATTTTCCCTTAGGTGCTTCTGAAGAAGATGATTCAGACGAAGAGTATCCAAACAATCGAGATAATGAAGGAAACCATCCAGTCTCAGCTATATCTAGGGTAGTAGTATTGGGATTAGCACCTTTGGCAACCAATAGTTTTACTGCTTTGACCTTATCATAGCGTGCAGCATCATGCAAAGGTGTGTACCCATTCCTACTTTTTGCATGTACATCTGCTCCGGCATCGATCAATAATGATATAATATCAGGCGAAGCATCACTTTTAACTGCAATGTGCAATATGGTTTCATTATTGTCATAGCGGGCATTAATATCAACAAGCCCTTTTTTTATCAATTCATACAGTTTTTCTTTTGATCCAGACTTAATAGTTTCTACGAGCAAAACGGCATTGCCAGCAGGAATATTTCGGGAAGAATAATATCGATTTTGTTGAGTCTCAAGAAACGAGCGCTTTGTAGATGTCTCAGGAAGAAAACCGAAGGATCTTCTCGGTTGGGCTGACACGGTAGGTCGGTATGGAGCACTCGTTATAACCGCACCAGTTCTGCCTGTCCTTTGTGCCCTTTGAGTTACAGTCCTCATAGCCCCGACTTCGAGAGGGAAAAGCAGCACTGTAATAAGAAAAAACGATAGATTTTTAGTATTCATAACACACCCCTAATAAAACCATATTCATAGTATTAGGGTAGCTCAACCTGACAACGGAGGGCAATTAATCGAGAAAAACAAAAAGGGGATTCTTTCGAATCCCCTAACAAGATCTTTTAAAATGAATAACCCAAGCTTACGCCAAATGCAAAGCCACCGAGCTGTACACCGCCATTGCTAAATACATTTGCCATCTTTGGACAGATTTTTTTCTTTTCATACGAATATTCGCCGAAAATACCAAGCAAAAGACGATCTGCGAGCAGTACATCAAAACCTGTATTGACAAATAAGCCAACACCATTGCCATTGATTTTACAATCAACATACGGTGAATTATTGCGTTGATGGAAATGAAAGTAGCGTGGCCCGATTGCAAAGAAATAGAAAAAGCGTTCACAGAATTTAAATATCGGTTTTAAACCAATATCAACCGGTATCACCGTTAGGCTTGTTTTTTCACAGGTGTTCAATGCATGCCCCGATGCTCTGCGGTAACCAATACTGCCATAAAGATCAAAATAATCATGAAGAAAGATAGATGCACTGCCTTGAATTTCAAAGCCACCCTTATTGTATATGTCTTTCATCGGAGATGCAGTGAATAAAAAGTAGCTTGGTTTTATTTCAAGCCACGGTAAAGCAAATACATTCTGCGGTAATGTGAAAAGCAATGCAGAAAGTAGAGCGATTTTTTTATACATCATATTTTTATTCTCACGGAACGATAATGGTAGCAGGTGAACTCATATTGCCATTGCTATCAAATGCAAATAACGAATACATCGAAGAAACACCGATCGGACGATTATGATCTTCATAGATGTATGTGGAGGCATTCACCATTGCGATTTGTTTCCCATCACGATAAATAAAATAACCAGTGACTTCGGGCGATGAACTAAGTGACCATGTCAGTTGGTTATACAACTCATATTCAAATCCAAAGTCATTTTTCCTTTGCGCTCCTCGAAAATTTGATGGTTCCAAAATGCTTGGCGAAAAGGATATAAAATTAAATTGCACAAACGTAGGACTTCCAATCGGCAGATAAGAGAGTGAATAATTCGGAGTTGGCCCCGTGAATGTGATGGAATCAAAGGTGCCTACAATGCCAGACGAAGTGAGAATAACGTATGTTCCAGGCTGAGCACTTGGATCTAGGTCAATCTCCAAAGTTCCTGCTAACGATGCGGATCCAGTAACGGAAACTAACGACGTGCCACTAGAATCGATTGCGATATGTACAAGACTTCCAGGAGTACCGCTCATTGAATCTGCTGAATTAAGGGACAAACTGCCAAGAGTGAGCGTTCCTCCGGCATCTGGAGAAATCGTTCCGGAGTTGACAAAAACATCTCCAGTCAAAGTCCCAATCCCACTCAACATCCCTCTTTGCGGACTGAAGCCAATGTTTCTACAGACGGAAATGGATGCTGAATCGATCTGACCATTCACTTTGAAATTCGCATTGTTGATTGTAATGGTCCATTGATAAGTAGTTGTTCCATTGTAAATAACCGTTCCATTTCCTCTGACAAAGACACTCGTTCCTCCTGCGCCGAAAGCAGTATCATCAACAAACGAGACCTGATCGCCAAGCGTCAAAAGATCCCCAGCATCCTGCGCCATGAATGTGAGAGAAGATCCTGACCGTAGGAAAATACTATTTCCCAATGCAGAACCATCCAAGCCATCTGAGCCTCCCGGACCACCCGTTCCATGAGTTCCTGCTTGCGTCGTATTGTTTGATGTATTGAAAATGGTTGGAATCCCCGAGAATGCTTGTAGAGTGAGATTCAAATTGCTATCGACAAAGATAGCACCTCCCAAACCGCTTCCTCCGCCTCCACCTCCACCCCCAAAACCCGATCCATAGGTGTTGGCACCGCTTCCTCCTGACCCTCCACCGAGATTTCCTATATCAGATCCACCCAAAGCAGTGGGACCATTAGACGGTCCACCACCCGCACCTCCGCCTCCACCAAGCGAATCTCCACCTGTCGCCGGAGTTGTGCCAGATTGATCGACACCACCACCGCCACCGCCGCCACCAAGTCCACCCGATCCACCTTGTACTGTGTACGCCATGTCAGAAGCACCGGTTCCAGCGCCACCCCCGCCACCGCCGGCATAACCGCCACTCCCAGCTTGCCCATCAACACCATTACTAAAAGAAGTTGTAACGACTCCACCGCCACCACCACCTCCTCCATCTCCTCCATTGCCTCCAGAAGGCGCCGCGCTACCTCCCGGGGGTATGCCACCTTGAGGCTGCATTCCATCCGATCCAGCACTTCCGCCACCACCTCCACCAGAAAGTGTAGCATCTCCACCACCGCCGCCGCCCCCAGCGTTGTTTCCTCCACTGCTACCGCCACCACCTGAACCAGCGGTAACCGGGAGACCATAACCACTTCCATCTGCTCCTGAGCTCTGATCCAAGCCCCCATTGCCCAGATTCGTGAGCGTTCCGAGGGTAGCGCGAGACCCAAGTCCACCGCCACCACCGCCGCCACCACCGGATGGATCACTGGTTGAAAGAGTGACATTTCCACCATTTCCTCCAAAACCTCCTCCCCCAGCGCCCCCAGTACTTCCAGCGGTTGTAATCGAACCTCCATTACCACTAAAGCCGCCACCACCACCGCCACCTTCATCACCGGTATAAGAGACACCTAAATAATTTCCTCCATTTCCACCCACCGCAGAGCAATTATTTATTGATACGTTTATTAAAGTTATGGCGGGGTTAGACCCATTTAAAAAGAATTGAGGTGCGTAAATGGCTGCTCCGGCGCCCAGACCGCCGCCGCCGCCCGAAATTCCATCTCCACCATTACCACCTTTTGCAGTGAGGTTTTGAAAAATCATGTTTTGAATGGTCACATTCCCCATTGGGATAAAAAATCCACTATAGGCCCCACTGTTACCGTCAATGGTAACTGTAGCAATAGAACCTGGATTACCGATGGTAATATTTACCGGATTTGAGGAGTTGTTAATAATCGGCAGAATTCCATTGAGTTGAATCGTCATCGGAAAATCAAAAATAATCGCATAATCATCGGGAATTGTATTTAAATCTTGATTCATTGAATTCAAGGCGTATCTGAGATCGCCCACATCTCCAATGCCACCCGGATTATTATCCGAGCTTAATGTTACATGAAGTGTTGTTAAGGCGCATAAAGAATGTGGGATGAAAATAAAAATCAAATATTTGAATTTGAACATGAAAACCCTGTAATTATTGCTTAGGATCATGTAATCATTTTTTTACATCATATATTGAGTAGAAAAATTTATTCAATATTTAAAGTTTGGAAGAGAGGCGAATTCAGTCTTTTGAGAAATATAATTTGGCCTCATAGCGAATGCTATTGTTGCATATCGAATTTTGCCACTTTGCGCAACAATGTGCGGTGTTGGATAGATGGAAAATTCTGTGAGAAGTACGCCTGGAATAAGTAAGATAGAATTTTGATTGTACCATCGAGGAAACTCCCTTACAGGAGAAGAAAAATCATCGACAGCAAATGATGATTTATAAGGAGAAAGAAGAAGCGATTGATTGTCCGTGCTATCGAGAAAAAGGGAAAACGCAGTCCCGTCGTAATGAGGTCTTGTGACACTATAAGAGGGGAAATATTTGATTACCTTGAAAAGGATGGGAGGATGGCCATGTTGCGAAGAAAAAATCGTTCCTAACCCTAATTCAGCTGCAGCCTCATTGAATAGATTGTCGTATGATTTTTGAATCTCGAAGCACGCTTGAAGAAAACGGATGATTTCAGGAACCCGGTTGAATTCGGGATAGTGAGAACAAATAAATTCATGGAAATGAGTCGAATAATAGAAAGAAATTTGGTTTCTTCCTTCTCTTTGCGACTCATCGTAGAAACCAAAAAAGTCTGTGGAATAATAATCTCTATCTTTTGATCGAATAAAACGTTCTTTTGCACTATATAATTTTTGTGCCCAAACGGGATTTGTTTGAAGAAATTCGATGAGTTCATCAAAATATGTATACAAAGAATTAAACGTTGCAGTTCCATGCTGCGTATCGCAAATCTCTAAATAACCAGCTTGCTTGAATTGTTCTGCCAAAGACGTTGGCAAAACCGATTGAAAAGCAAATAAGAGAAAAATCCATAGAAACAAAATCTTTCGAATAATCATGCGCTCATCGTATGATTTATACTCTGACTTTGTCAATTTTTTAAGGATCTTTTGAATATGAACAAACAGGAATGCTGCTGCTCGATGAGATCATGTTGAATAGAGAATGAAAAAGGTTTGTTTATTCTGGAATATAATTGTCAGCAATTTTTTGGAGCGCCAAATCACCAAAAAAAACCATTGGCAAAACAGCAAGCCAGTAAATTCCATACCACAGAGGTATCCACATAATAGCAACGCTTATAACAATCGCCACAGTACGAAAATAGATATTTTTATGTGCCTTAAAAGGTCTTCCTAGAGGGGTTTTACACACCATTCTATAGATCATGTTCAATATAATCGCTAGCATTGAAACATAAAACACCGGTAATATGAACATAGTTGCTCCTATGAAACTCTGAGGCCTTAAATGGACAAAAATCAATTATATAACCCAGGGCATATTTAATTTTTTAAGAAGAGATTTAGGTGCAGACATTCCGTAATAACATATCTTTAGGAATAGCATAGAGGACAATCTATATCGTCTAAAATTATAAAAATTTACCATATTTCTACAGATCTTAAATTTTTATAAAAATAATTATTTTTGTTCTGGTAACTGAACACCCAAGGATTCTAACTCTTCTTTACGAAAAGATCCTTCTGTACCTTTGCCAAGCCTTGCTGGGCAAAATACTATATCTCCTGAAGCAGATTTGACCCGCGCATAGCCATTATAAGATCCTACAGCTCTAACAAAATACCTTGTATCGACACCATTTTTATTTGGCATCTTATGAAATTTTTCCAACCTTACAACTACATCGCTCGGCCAATACCCTCTTTGAATGTTCTCTGCCTTCACTTGTTCTAGCAACTTAGCCTTACTTGCTTCGTCCAAATCAATAGACATCGAGTAAGTAACATTTGAGGTTAAACAAAAGATTAGCATTAAAAAAAATTGATTCTTCATAAAAATACCTAATGAGATTTTAAAATTTTTTATTTTAGAACTATTTGCACAACTCAATAATCTCTTTTATTGCCTCTACAATTACTTCCGGTTTATCAACATTAATCATATGACTACTATTTTCAGCAATTATTTGCCTTCCTCGCTTAGAAAGAGAAACTAACTGCTTTTGATATTTTTGCCACTCAGGATCTTTGTTTGTCTCTTCTGCAGTAATCACTATAAGCGGCTTATCTGATAGGGCGTTTTTCGAGCATTTTAATTGCAATAAACTTTCTCTCAAATTAAGCATCTCATTATCTCGAGCTCTCAATGATTTTACACCACTTGCCTTAGCAATAATTTCATCGCGCAATTGCCGAGACATTAATGATGAAAAAAATGGCTCGAAAGATTCCGCCATAAACCATCTACTTATGCCTACATAATGAGAAAGGGTGCTATTTAAAAGATAATTTTTGCATCGTGCAAGAATGTTTTTGTTCGATAGATCTTCTTCAAAGTTCTGATCTTCATGACATGCATCAACTAAAATAAGACCCGCAACTTCTTCTGGATAGGTATTTGCATAAAGCCGCATATTGGCTCCTCCAAATGAATGCCCAACCAAAATATATGGGGACTTCAGTTTGGCAGCTTGCAACAACTCATGCAATTCAGGAACAATTTGTTTGCTCGTACGTGGACTTATTCCAGAATCACTCCATCCATATCCCGGACGATCAAAACTCACTACGCGCGCCACTTTTGAGACTTCACTTTGTACCAAGTTCCACCAATTAAGATCAGCACCAAGGCCTACATCAAGAATAATAGTTGGAGCGTTGTGCCCCATAGATACATAATGAATATTTCTACCATTCACTTGAACAAATTGCCCCGGCGGAGGATATCTCAAATCATCATACTTAGTTGCTATATATTCGTAAGAAATGCCAACAAATAGCAAAATGATAAGGCCTACACATAATAGCTGCATAATTTTATTCATTACCAAAATCGCTTCTTTGCAAAAGCACGTCCAGATTGCGATTTGAGATATTGCTCGAACTGCTTCGCACAATCAATTTCTTTAAATGCCATACAAACTACTAATTCCCAAGGCCTATCCTTCATAGTGTGAATGGAACCACCCGAATTGTGCGTTGCCAAGCGCTCTTTTATATTTGTGGTATAACCGGCATAAATAGTTTGAGGATATTTTATTGATCGGATGAGATAGACATAATATGGCATAAAATAGATCTGTTTGTGTCCTGTCGTCGCCTACGGCTATGTCAGGCTTGAGGCCGGTCCGTCTTCGTTCTTCGCAAAGCTCAGAACTTCTTCGGACAGTCTTCGAGTCTTGCTATCGTAACTTCTATTGTTTTCCTCAGAAGATACTGGCGAGAGCCAGACGAAGCCTTGGCGAAGACTGGCGTCCCCAAGGGGATTTGAACCCCTGTTTCCGCCGTGAAAGGGCGATGTCCTAGACCAGGCTAGACGATGGGGACGCACATAATTTCTAAGAGACTGATTGTGGGTTGGAAAGTGGCCATTTATGAGGATGGCTTGTCCGTCTACGCCTGCGGCTTCTTCGGACAGTCTACGCCTTTAATGACAAAGCTTATTTTGCTTTCCTTCATTAAGTAGTGGCGAAGCCAGACGTAGCAGCGAAGCAGCGTAGACTGGTGAGCCGCGTTGGATTCGAACCAACGACCTACAGATTAAAAGTCTGCCGCTCTACCGACTGAGCTAGCGGCTCTCACACAATCTTTTTATTTCAAATAATTCAAAAGAGAATCTTATTCAACGAATAAAGATATAATGAAATGTATATTCAGACAGGCCATTTGTCAAGAAAAACAGGGCACTTAATCCCTATTTTGTCACCTAATCTACCGTCATATCTTTAAAATAAAATCAGCCAACTCAAATAACAGAAAATCATAATCCCGATGATATCCATTGCTGTGGCCAAAAATGGACCGGCTGAAAATGCCGGATCAAGATTTAAGCGCTTGAATAATAAGGGGATACAGCTACCCAAAATTGCAGAGAGCATAACGATCGAACCCAGGGCGATACTCACGGTAATACTTTCTCGTAGTGCACCAGTTGTATAGTAGACACGCAAGAAGGAAATAAAACCCAAAGAGACGGCCAAAAGAGTGGCGATCAAAAATTCTTTACGCAAAAAACGGAACATATTAGAGAAAGTAATTTCGCCCGATGCCATCCCTTGGATCACCATCGCAGAAGTCTGGCTACTGGTGTTACCCCCCGCACTGATGAGCATGGGAATAAAGGAATAGAGCAATACGCTCAAATTGGACTCATACACTTTCAAAATGGTGCCCGAGAATGATTCCACAACAAGCAGGACTGCTAGGATGTGCCCACGCTCATAAAAAAGGCGCCCAATGGATGTTTGAAAATAGGGATATTTGAGCGGAGTGAGTGCAGACATTTTACTGACGTCCTCACTGGCCTCTTCAACGATAACATCAACCAACGTTTCACTCGAAATGACTCCCAAGAAATGATTATCTTCATCAATCACGGGAACAATCGTCACTTCATAATGGACCATCTTTTTGGCAATATTTTCTTTGTCCATATCCGCTTGGGCCACCAGAGGACTTTTTTGCATAAAGTTGGCAATGCGATCATCCGGCTTATTCAGCACAAGATCTTCTAAGTTGATATAACCAACGAGATTGTGGTTGCGATTGGTCACAAAAATTTGGTGGTGAATCTCGCGGCTGGGACGCAGGCGCTGGAGAAGTTTGACCGATTTTTCGACGGTATAGTCCTCGATGAGGGTCAGGACATCCGTGGTCATAATACCACCGGCAGAATCGGGATTAAATTTTAGAAGGGAAAGTACTTTTTCCCGGACTTGCTGGTGAAGAAGGTTGAGATATTTTTTGAGCTCATCATCGGAGAAGAAATCAAAGAGATCGGTCAGTTCATCAACCGACAGCGCATTGAAGGCTTCTATCACCTCTTGATCTGGCATGGAGTGAATAAAAAAGACCTTGAGCGTTTCAGGCGCATGATCGAAAATATCGGATCGTAATTTTTTACTAAATTGGGCAAAGATTTGTGCCGCTTCTTCTTGAGAAAGCTGTTCGAGGAAATCAACGATATCAACCGGATGCTGTTCAATCAGGGCATCCCAAAGAGACTTACCATATGGAGTATCGTGCTTGATTACAAGCGATAAATTGGCTCGAATCTCATCAAATAGGCGCTTGATATCCATTGTGAACTCCTAAATTTTACCAGCCCCCACTAAACCTTCCTTCACGAATTTCCTTCGTCCCTTCAGTTTAGCGGCTCTGGGAGCGGCCTGCAAGGCATTGTTACAATTTGACTTTAAACATATAAAACGTAAAATTTTAAATAAGAAGGGTTAGTGATACTTTCATTACAATGGGGGCAGTTTTTCTGAACTGTATTTATGGGGCACTCTGAACTAATAAAACCGAATAGCACATTCTCGTTTACCATTGCACAGAGTGATGCCGGGGCACGCCTCGACCAATTCATGTGCAAACAATTCCCCCTCTATTCTCGCAACTTCTTCCAGCAAACGATCGACAAGAAGCGAATTTGGGTTAATGATGCCACAGCAATTAAATGCGGCGTCAAGCTTCGCTTTGCCGATATTGTCACCATCACTTTTCCCCCTGAGAAAAAAGTTGATGCCTCGAGCCAGGCCGTTCAAGATCTTGGCATCGAGCTGCTGCATGAAGATCCACACTTTCTTATTATCTATAAACCTGCCGGCGTCCTTGTTCATCGTCCGAACACCTATTGCACCACCATCAGCTTGGTCGATTGGATCACCAATCATTATCAAGAGATTAAAGAGGTGGGCTTTGTTGACCGTCCGGGTATTATCCATCGTCTGGACAAAAACACATCTGGCTTGCTGGTGATCCCTCGCACGAACATTGCGCACAATCAATTTGGTGCCATGTTTAAAGATCGGACCATCAACAAAACCTATTATGCGTTGGTGCAAGGTCACCCTGATCGGGAAGGTTCTATCGACTTTCCTATTGGGCGCGATCCACGTATCCGCACTCGCATGAAGGCATACGATCCGAAAAAACGGGCAACGCCTGACGATGTGCGCCAATCCCTGACTCATTATAAAGTTGTAGAATATTTCAAAGATAGTTCACTGGTTGAGGTCACACTCATTACCGGACGCACGCATCAAATTCGTGTCCATTTTGCCGCGATTGGTCATCCACTTATTGGCGACAATATTTATGGTGATGCGGCGAAAGAAATAGACCGACAAGCATTGCATGCACACACAGTTTCATTCACTTTTAATGAAAAAAACTACACCTTTTCTCGAGCTATTCCAGATGACATGGCGAAGCTTATTACAGGTTTGAGACAGTCGTCTTCGAACTAAAAAACCTCTTGCATTTTATCCAGAAAAAGATAGCATTGTTGGCGAGCTAAGAAGGAATTGTGGTAATGAAGCACCACAAACATCCATGAATTGCTTTTTTTTAGCTCACTTCTACTTAACACCATACGGCTGACATCGCTCCTTGAGCTTCTCGAAGTGTGAGTCAAATTTCTTGACCACCTGTATCTCCTCCAAAATCACCACATTTTCCTGGTTGGTGCGCGCAGATCGCGTAAAATTAAATGACCCAGTCCACACACATGGTCTATGTAATGCATTTTTGCCAAATATGGCGAATTTATTATGCATACAACTTGTCCAACCGGCCGGCGTTGATGATTGCTCTGCGTTGTAGACAAAAACCTGTATCCCCTTGCGTGCAATCACACCAATTTTATTTTTGTGGGAGCGCAGACACGATGGATCCACAATCAGTTCAACATGCACACCCCGCTTGTGCGCCTCGCACAATGCATCGGCTATTTTTGGTTCAGTAAAATTGAACATCGCAATTTTGATACAATTCTGTTCTTTATTAATCATCCCCAGCAGCAATCCACGAATATCATCATCGGGCGAGAAAAAAACATAGGTCCCTGCACGGCTATTTTTGGGCGGTGCGGGAATTTCGTGCTTGGAGCCAGCTACTGACCCGGCATCGAGAGGCGGCATGCCTTGGCTGCTTAATTTCTCGCCTGTTTTGCTAATGACAAAATGGGTCCGGCCAACAGGATCCGCCGGGAGTAGGATCGAACTGCTCAAGAGAGATATGCTCAGAAACACATGCATTGTTTTTTTCATAGCAATCCTTTTTTTACGCAGTATGATGAACAAAAAAAAGAGAGCACATATTTTTATGTGCTCTCTTTTTTTCATAGTAAATTCAACGATTCTCTATTAAAAGCTCAGGCTGTTCTTGAAGAACACGCCCCATTGCTGATAGGAAGCTCTGGTATGTGCAAACTCATAAGAGAATCCGCAGCCAAGCAATAGTGGACGACAACGCCATTCACAATCGCAGCCAAGTGCAACAAACAATTTGCTTGTCATTGAACTAGGAACTCGGCCTGAATTGAGATTGAAGTCACTATTTGTCACAAATGTTGGTGTTGGATCCAATGGTGCTGATGCCACTTGCTCAATAGTCGCTTTGCTGGCAGTCGTGAGTGGCCCTGGGGTGAACAATACGCGTTGAGTTATATCAAAGATACCAACTTGATCTGGCATGTTGCAGGTAAGCTCTACAGCCTCTTCTTGGCGCCACCAGAAGTTGTAGCCAAACTCAAGATTGAATCGTTTATGCTCAAGATGGAGCAGCGTCAAGAATTCAACGTTGCTGCGCGGCGTCACTTTTACATCGCGGGTGAAATAGTTGATCGCAGGGAATGCACGCCCAAGTGACATATTTCTTTGAGCTACGAGCATGTAACGTGACCATTCACCATTTGCGCATAAATCGAGAGAACGTCTTTCTCTGTGTGAGAAGAAATATGCATAGCGCGCATCGAGAAGCCAGTTGAGAACAAATTCGCCATTGTCATAGACATTACAATCAACGCCTACCCCACTACCAAGACCAACGTGTCCACCAGTACCGATGGTTGGTTCAAACAAGTAGCGTGCTTTGGAGCCATTGAAGGTTGGAACAAAAAGGTTTCCATACCAATTTGCTACCACCCGTTCACGTTTAACAAAGTCCCAACCGAATGTTATTTTGACATCATCGAGACCAGTTTTAGTTTTCGTATCGCCGCAGGCAGGAATTTTGCCGTAGCACCAATCAGGATTGTTGAATGCCTTAGTCATATTACTCAAACTGGGGACAAAGTTACCTTGTCCCTTAACATTTGTTTCTATCAAGTTGACTGTATGGCGTACATGCACAAGCGGGATGAAAAATTCGAGCCAGGTGTGGCGCAAATGTGCATCAAGATCAAACCGAACATTCCAAGCAAAACCCATTACTTTTCGCTTTGGGGCTAAGGTAATGTTTGAAGAGAAAATCTGACTAGGATCGTGACTCGCAACATTGAGCCACCAGGAGTTAATATCAGACACTGGATCGGTTGGCACCGGAGTGAGCACAGTGCCTATTGGCGTTTGTGCTACCACTAAGCAATCTTTACATTCTTTCAAGAAATAACGACGCAATTGTTCTTCATGCTGTGAGTGACTATAGAAGAGCGTCGTTTGCACGGTAAAGACACGCGGATCAACTGTCGCTTCAGAGCGACTGACTGCTGCCGCCTCTCTCCAATTTGCCTTCTTACTTTTTTGCTCGCTTATTCTTTTCTGATGGGCCTTTTCTCTTTCTTCTTTACGGACATCGATATCCGCATCTTTTTGGTAATCCAAGAAATATCTATCTAAGGCATATTCCAAAGCCATATCTTGTGACACAGGACGATGGCGCAAGAAACTGCGCGAACAGGATGGGCAACAGCCTCCGTTGCTATTGCAATCATCATCATCGGCAAGCATCTGGCCAGCCATTGTTAGGATCAATAACGAAAAGAAAATGCGATGAATTCGCACGAGAGATCTATTTTGGTTCATGTATGCTCCTTACCACTCTGGGTCCTTCATATACCACACTTGTTTTTGGATCATAATTCTATTACAAAAAAAAGGCAAAGTTAAAACTTCCACCTCATTTCTATTTCACCTCCAAGATCACGTCGCTCATCCCGGATTGCACGCACGGTAATATCATCTGAAAATAAATACTCAATCTCAACCCGCGTATCCTCCGTGAGACTGAAGTTTTTTTGAATCATAGCACGCCAGCGATCATTCACGTCAATCTCAAGAGATCCGCGCAATCCTCCGCGCCCACTTTGATCGGCAAAGCTTGGTACTAAACTAATCTTGAATGATTTATCAAAAGGCATCAGGTACCGTTCGAAAAATGATGTTTGCGTTGCATCGAAAATAAGATGTCGCAAATTTTGCATGATGAGCGCAGGCATGATGCTGTTGAGCGATTGATCATGAGAACCAACAAGCAATAATGCAATGATCTGTTCTTCGGCAAGCGGTGGCGTTGATTCAAGAACAATATGATGATTGAGCAACGAGCCAGAAACATGCAATGTGACGTTGTGCTGTTTGACCTTATTGCGTGCAATCAACTCAATGAGCGGATCATTCTGCTGACCTGGCACAAAGCGAATAATTCCTTTGGTGATATAAAGCGGTTTGTAGGGAAAACGCAGTGAACCAGAAAGGAGCGAAATGGTACCTGAGATTGATGGATTGAGCACACTCTCATTAACATGCAGATCGACTGCTACATTTGTTTGCAGAAAGGGAGTGTCGACCCGAATGGCATCACGCGTTTCGATTCCCAACTCGCACCGCACATCACTCTCTGGCACATCAAAAACACTGCCGGTAAAGGCGCGAATTTTTTTCTGCAAATCCTGCGAGAGCACATTCTCTTTCAATTGTGCACGGTCAACAATAATACGACCGCGAAGCATTGGAAAATCTTGATCCCTCTTTTCAAGCAATGCGTGACCAGAAATCATAGCGAATAAATCTTTTTTCATATTGAGCAGGCAGTGATCAAGGAGCATTGGCATGTGCACAAAGGAAGGGCGCCATGCTTCATCGAATGTGCAAACCGCACGTTCAACACTGAATGAGCCAGAGTACATGGTACACAGCAGATCATGCAGGCGAAGCGATCGTTGTGCCACATCATAATCAATATGCGCATCCAGGCCATTAATAAAATTATAGGTTTGTGGCAACCGCACCGTTGCATTTTCCAACTTAATGTGGGTCTTAATAATGTCATGCTCATCAATGAAGGCATCTATATGCGCCATCCCTTCACCCTGCACATTATAATCAGTCAATTGCGCAACGAATGCGCGAATTAGACCGACTGAAATATTGCCAGAGAATCCTGTTTCTTTGTGTGGTGCGTGGACAATTGAAAGATGGGCTTTGTCTTCCGCCGTGCCATAGACAACACGCTTGAGATAGGGAAATTTTTTACAATCACCAGTAATGGTATACGGCTTTTCATTGAACAATCCAAAAAGATTAATCACCTGATCATCACATGCAATAGTACCGCTCGTATCAATCGTATCACTCAGCACGGTGTTGTGCGCCAAG
The DNA here is from genome assembly GCA_020050795.1 of Candidatus Babeliales bacterium. GTDB lineage: Bacteria > Babelota > Babeliae > Babelales > Vermiphilaceae > JAGVKD01. Next base: position 21,079 of record JAGVKD010000018.1, on the reverse strand, counting down.
CAAGAATAACTTCCCAAAATGTGTTGTGGATCACGCACTTGCAATTGCAGCTGACATTTTTGCGGCGCAACTTGCCAATATTGCGCTTTCGGAACATGAATTGGACTGGTATTAGATAAAGCAACCGCACCATTTTTTTCTGTCTCATGCCAGTTCCATGAACCCTCATAATTAGTGCCCAATGGATCTTGCAGCTGCGCATCACCACTCCATGCAGAATTTTCGCGTACGAAGCTACTTTTTATTCCAATGCGCAATGGATAATTGCGATAGCCAACATCATCAAAAGCGACATGGCCAATTAATTTTGATGTTGCATTCAGTGCACCCTGCACACGCACTGTGCAGGAACCGCGCACATCATCGGCCATAGGATCGTTTCGCATAAATCGCGAGCAGAAAGGTAACGGCACTCGTGCTTGCACGCTAAAGCACGGCACACCATTTCGCTTGGTAATAATGATCGGATCAATACGCAAGGTATCTTCTGCGTTGGCCATTGAAAAGCGTCCATGGTTATTACGCCAGGTGCCAGAAAAAAAACATGACTCTTCATTCGTCAGATGGGGCAACCAGAGACGTGCATCAATGCGAAACACCACTGCAGGATCTGGATTGTTGTCTTCGATATCAATCAGGATGTTGCCATTGCCTCGTGAAAAAAGAATTCGGTCCTGAACAGACGCATTACTATCAGCAAGATAGAGGCGTGTTTTAAATTGATCTCCAACAAGACGAGACTCGCTGCTCCAACGCACAGAACATTGCAGTCCCGTCTGCGTATCCCGCGCTTTAAATTGCGCTTTGTTCATGACAAGCGATTGCATATGCAACGGAATAGAAAAATTTGGAGGCACCATTAACAGAGCAAGGTGAGGTGCTATGGTGAGCTCTCCATCTTTGATCAAAGATTCCATGTTCAGCTGATCAAGTTGCGCCCACATTTCTATCGATCCAAAAATAAAAAGATTGGCCCAGGAAAATCCGGTGCTATATGTTTTTGCGCCCCACTGCCAGGATGTATCTTCTTCATCCAAAGGAGTAACACACACATTGTTGAGAACTAACTTGGGACTGAACAAATTAATTTGATCCATGGAAAAAACAATACGAGCCTTCATATTTTTTTCGAACGTGGTTTTAAACGCGAGACCAACTTGCTCTTTGACCCATGGATCATAGGGTGCATAGGCAAGCACAATGAAAATTCCAAAAAGGAGAGAAATGATGACGCGTTTTATCATGGACTTACCGCAAGGTAAAAAAAATTCGCACACACTAGCGTAGCAAAAATTAGGTTAATTGCTCCCATCCATTGCGATAGCGATACAAACGCAGGAAAGAAACTTGTGCAACAGCACAGCTGAGTGCATACAAAAATTGATTATTCGTATCGACCAAATAGACAGTGCCGGGAGAAATGATGCCATCAGGATGGAAGACAATGCGATCTTTTTTGAATGTAATCGGGTGTGAAATCACATGGGTTGGCGTTGCCGGCGGACCCTTCACTCCTGGCAACACACCAAAGCGCATAAAATGGGGCAACGCGATTCTTTGTTGCCCAAAGGTGTAGGAATTGGTCGCTCTATCAAAAATGAGTTCTTGTTGTTGATTGAGTGTCATCGCGCGTTGCTGCAAATGGCGGCACTCCATCTGCAAACTTTCCAATTGCGCGCGAACGGTGATGCGATGAAAAAAAGAAATATTAGAGGAACTCAACGTAAATAAGAATGCGACAAGCGCAAGAACAACCAGCACCTCAATGAGTGTTAATCCTGATCTATTCGCCCTCACCAACACTGTATTCCATGGTTGCGACTGCCAATACTTCTTCAATCGTGGTTATTCCCATCAAAATTTTGCGAATACCATCTTGCACCAAGAATGTCATGCCCTCTTTGAGCGCCTCTTTGCGAATTTGTGAAGCATCGGCACGCTGCATCGTCAGTTGGGCAATTTTTTCAGTCATAGGCATCACTTCAAAGATTGCAATTCGGCCACGATACCCAGTCTGCAAACATTCATCGCAGCCAACTGCTTTATAAAAAGTTTTTCCCTTCAACTCATCCGGCTTGAGATTGAGGCGTGCCAACAATTCTGGATCGGGTTGATAGGCCTGTTTGCAATTGTCGCACAATTTTCTCACCAAGCGTTGCGCGATAATAAGCTCAACAGATGATGCAATCAGGAATGGTTCAACGCCCATATCGATCAAACGGGTGATACTGGCTGCAGCACTATTGGTATGCAGAGTGCTGAGCACCAAGTGACCCGTCAGGGCTGCTTGCACCGCGATCTGCGCCGTCTCTTGATCACGCGTTTCACCAATCATCACAATGTCGGGATCTTGTCGCAAGATAGAACGGAGTGCTACCGCGAACGTGAGGCCCACTTTGTCTCGAACTTGCACTTGGTTGATACCCGCAACTTGATATTCCACCGGATCTTCAACGGTGACAATGTTCACTTCGGGCGTGTTAAGTTCAGACAAAATGGAATAGAGTGTGGTTGTTTTACCAGAACCGGTTGGACCAGTTACGTAGATAATACCATTGGGATTTTGTATCCCTTCCATCACTAATTTATAATCTCGCTCATCCATGCCCATTTCATTGAGCTTGGTAAAGCTCTTCGTTTTATCAAGCAAACGCATCACGATACATTCACCAAAACTCACGGGAAGAATCGAAACACGAATATCGAATGTTTTGTCGGCAACTTTAATTTGGATTCGCCCATCTTGCGGCAGGCGCTTTTCGGCGATATTCATGGAGGCCATAATCTTTATACGCGAGACCAAGGCACCCTGAATTCGTTTTGGTGGCTTCATCGCTTCATACATCACGCCATCAATGCGATAGCGAACCCGAAGTTCTTTTTCGAATGGCTCAATGTGAATATCCGAAGCACCTCGTTTGACCGCCTGGAACAAAATGTGATTCACCAATTTGATAATCGGTGCCTCACTTGCCATCGCAAGAATATCTTTTTCTTCTATGTCCTCGAAGGCGACACTTGGCTCGAGCTCTTCCTGCTCCTGACCAAGCTCCTCAATCATCTGCTTGGCACCCTCGAGTGGATAATATTTATTGATTGCATCGATTATGAGTGATTCGGATGCAACCGCATATTGCAATCCACCGCCGAGTAGTAGGTTCAATTCGTCGAGAGGTTGAAAGTTGGTCGGGTTAGCAGTCACAATCACAGTGGCGCCATCTTTAACAATCGGCATTACCAGATTGGCACGCAGGAATTTGAGTGGTATTTTAGCAAGTAAGCCAAGATCCGCCATCTGCTCAGTGATATCTTCGATAAGCGGCAGATGGGCATATTCGGCATAGGCACGTGCAAGATCGAGAGGAGCAATATATTTTTTATCAAGCAGGCATCGTTCGACAAGCTGCCCGCTTTCTTTTGCGATAGTGCTGCATTCGGAAATCTGCTGTTCGGTGACCACTCCAGCAGCAATGAGAAGTTCGATAACTGTTTTTTGTGCCATACTTTTAACTCGCGAAAGCACCCATTTTTGTTTTGATCTTGTTTTTTAAGTATACTATGATTTCAAACGCCTTATTGCAAGCGTAATCCAAGGGATATCATGAACGCAAGAGTGGCGATAGCAGCCTGCCTCATATTCAGCACCCTGTGTGCACACGAGAAAAAATTATCAACATCCTCACTAGGAGTTGATACCGATATTCAAAAAAAAGAGGAACCTAAAAACAGCAAGCACAAGAAAAAGCAGCAGAATAGGAAAGCGCGTGGGAAAAAAGCCCGCGCAAAAACGTTCAGTGATATGGACTATGGCGAACTCAAAATCGCAAAGGCCAAGCAGCTCGAAGCAGGCAACACTGACGCGGCAATGAAGTATCTTGAGCGCATGCTCAAAATGTGTACCGACATCACCGAGCTTGCCAACCTGATGGTTGAATATGCCAACATGATGTTCGATGCCGGTAAGTTCACCCAATCGGGAATTCTCTACACTGAGTTCACTCGCCTTTATCCCGGCCATGAGAAAACTGAGTACGCACTCTACCGTGCAATTCTATGCTACGAATATGATCAGTTAACATGCGATCGAGATCAGAGCAAAACACAGGAAACAATCGATCTTACCAATGAATTTCTAGCAAGCAATGTGTTTGTTACCTACCAAACAGAGGTAAAAAAAATTCGCACTAACTGCTACGCGAAATTGATTGAAAGCGAATTGAATGTGTGTGACTACTATCTCAAACGGGGGAGCACCAAAGCGGTGGAAAATCGTTTGAAGACTGTCCGCTCTGATTATTTGCCCCATGCACCAGAGGCCGAAGCGCAAATAATCGCATTCGAACTTCGCATGGCTGAAGAAAAAGGGCAGAATGTCGCCGATCATTTGGCCAACAAGGTGGGCATACCTGCGCAGGAAGTGACGCAAGTTGCGCAGAGCCAAAAAAAGCGCAAAGCATCTGATAGGTTCTAATGGAAGCCCGAAGAACAACCAAACAAGTTGGTAATGCGGGAGAAGAACAAACGGTTGCTTATCTGAAAAGCCAAGGATTCTCCATCGTTGCGCGTAACTATGCAAAGCGGTATGGCGAGATCGATATTATTGCGCAGAAGAAAGATGTGCTCGCGTTTGTGGAAGTTAAATTCCGTACAAAACAATTTTTCGATGCAACCGAAGTAATCACCCTCAGCAAGCAACGCAAAATTATTATGGTTGCAAAAGAATTCATCTGTTCGCATACTGTCGAGAACAAAGTATATCGTTTCGATGTGGCACTCATTGAGAAAGAAACAAATTCTCTGTGCTATATCCCAAATGCATTTACCGAATCAGAAGTATGAAAAATTTATTCACACGCACTGGAACCGCACTCGCACTGGGTGCTTTTTTTTGGCTTGCATTCATCTATGCTCCCCCGTTTGTTTTTACGGGCATCCTCATTGGCATCTTAATTTACATTATCGCATTCGAACTCAAAAAATTATTTCCGGTCTATAGCCGCCGCGCGTGGCTCATTCTGCCCTGGTATCCGATTGTCCCTTTTGCGATGCTCATCTATTTGAATCACTACACTGAATATCGCAGCCTGCTGTTTCTTCTCTTTATTATCATCTCAAGCTTGGATACCGGATCATATATTATAGGCAGTTTGATTGGCAGACATTTAATTATCCCATCAATTAGTCCACACAAAAGCTGGGAAGGATTTATTGGTGGTTATATTTTTGCATGCATCGGTGTGCTGTGGGTTCTCTGGGAAATGGAATCACTCAAACCATGGTGGTTCATCTTGGGATTCACACTCATTATATGCACACTCGGCCTGCTGGGGGACTTGTTTGAATCATGGCTCAAGCGCATGGCGCGCGTCAAAGATTCTGGCGATATTTTACCCGGTCATGGCGGATTTTTAGATCGCTTTGATGGATTTTTATTTGCCGTATTTTTTTTCTTTTTATTCAGAAATTATTTAATAAAACTATTTTAGAGTGAACACCTATGAAAAAACTTCTTATCATTGCAATGCTCTGCAGTGCTCCAACTATTTTTGGCATGGATGATCAAAATCCAAAGCAAAATAGTGCCCCTTCTCTTGAGGATCTTCAGCGGCGCTACAAGCAAATCCATCTCGATCTTTGCACTCTCTATACCGAGATTGAGAAAGACGTAGAGAAACGTGATGCAGAAAATCCCAATAAAGGATTAAAAAAAAGATTGGCCTACGATCAATCACGAATCGCCAAAGCACTTTATACACTCAACAATATCGCATTATCGACAACGCTCACGCCAGAAGAGCAGCTGGTTCTTCAAGATCAACGGGACGTCTTTTATGCAAAAGACTGGCCCGTATCAACTAAAGATGGCGGCTTGATTCGCGACGAGACTGGACGATACTGCTTTGCTCCAGCCAATAATGCATTGAGAGCTCCCTCTGAATCATCACCTCAATAATTTTCAGGAAACATCTGTGAAAAAACAATTGCTTCTCATTGCAGCACTCTGCAGCACATCTCTTGTTTTTGGTATGAATCAAGAATCATTAGAGCACATCACAGCTGATTTCAGCGCTCTGGTGGAAAGAGAATCTGTAGCGCTTCAAGGCAATAATGTCTTGAGCGAGGATTCTCTTGCGAAAATAAAACAGGGGTATGTGGGTGTTCACTTGCAACTTTGTGCGCTTGAAGCTCAGAATAACATACGCCACTTTCAAGCCCGCTCTAACAATTGTGATGCAGACACAGTGGCACAGATAGCGCAAGAGAACAGAACAATCGTTGAAAAAATTGTTTGGTTACAAAATACCGGCATGCTCTCATTATTCTCCGAGGATGAAATCGAAGAATTCCAAGAAGGCACCCTCGCTATTTATGAACAAGCGTGGCAAGAAATCGCGCCACAATCATTGCTTTAGATAAAAAGGATTTTAGATTATTTTAGAAATTAATTTCTAACTTTTTTCAAAGGACGGATTTATGAAGTATATGATCTACGCACTGCTTCTTTTCCCATCAAGCGCATGGGCAATGGAAGGGAAGTTGCCCACCCATAATATATTGGTTCCTGATGACGGGATTGAGTGGGGCCAAGAAAAGAAAAAAACCAAGCTCGCCTTTTCATCAAATGGAAAATTGCTTGCAGGATGCCACTCACTCAAAAACGGCAAATCTTTATTAACCGTGTGGAATCCCAATGTCACTTCTATCACAAAACTTTCTGCATTGTCTCTCAGCCAAGAAATAGATAACTTTATTCCTTCCAATGATGGCAAATCTATTTATTCTGCAAACACTCGAGAAGTAGCTTTATGGGATGTCGAAACACAGCGAGCCAAAGGAGCAATCCACATAGGTCTGTGTAATGATGGACATGTCTGTTTTGCAGAACGTCCTCAGAAACAAACACTTGCCATCGCAGCAGGGTGTGCGTGTAAAGGCAGCGTTTCTTTTCTCGATCTAAGAACCGGAGAAGAAGAAATCGTGCTTTCGCTCAAAAAGCTGGGAGGCATATTGTCCATTGCCTACAGTCGAGATGGAGAACAATTCGCAGTCATGGCTGAAGATGCCGCCGGTGGCGCTTGCATCCGTACGCTTGAATCAGAGCATTTTGCCACGATCAAACTCTATGATCAAGAGGCATTGCCCAATCCCCGTAGTGAAAATTTGTCCGGAATGGTTGTCGCTTTTGATGATAAAAATGCATTACATTATGGATATGCATATTCGCATCGCAATCCTATTCTTCTCTCCAAAAATTTAAGCACCGGAGAATATTCCCAATCTTTAGGTCTACCAGCCCCAATTAAAAGCTTTGCTTTCCATCCAGGTTCATTCTGTTCTTATAACGGCGAAACAATGGAAACAATAACTATGTGGGAACCGAAACCATTGAGCACAGTAGCGCTCTCGATAGTGCAAAGAGCAAAAAGTAACTTTTTGAATAATCCGCTGGCTAAAGAAGCAAAAGAATTTAATGAGCTCCCAACAGATGAACGACTTTGGATCAAAGATCATCTCATGCATCTAGGGAGATGTGCGCTCGAGAATTTGGGCCACCAGAATTAACGCTTGAGATAATTCACCAGTTCAATTTGCTTGATAGTTTCCTGAGTCCCCGTGATCATATTTTTTATGGTCACGGTTTTTTCTTGCTGTTCAGAATCACCAATCACGAGTGTGTAGGCTGCGCCCATGCGATTTGCCTGGCGCATCATACTTTTGACTGAATCTTGTTCGAGCAACACATCGGTGCACAATCCTGCAGCGAGCAGTGTGTCTGCAATCATTAATGCGAGTGTGTGCTGCGCAGCGCCCATTGGCATCACCACATGCAACGCTTTTGGTTGCGCGATGGAAAGTTGAGCTTTTTTATTTTCAAGCAAAAGCATCAAGCGCTCAATTCCTATCGCCGCACCGATTGAAGGACAATCCTGCTTGGCACCAATTTCTTTGGCAAGCGAATCATAGCGACCGCCGCCACAGAAAGCATTTTGCGCGCCTAGATCATTGCTCACAAACTCAAAGACTGTTTTGTTGTAATAATCCAAACCGCGTACCAAGTTGGTGCGAACCACAAACGAAACTGAAAGCAGTTGGAGCTGATCTTGTAGTGATTGCCATTCTTGATTACAAGTCTGGCACATGTGCTCAATAATTTTTGGTGCCTTGAGATAAATTTCTTGGCACTTGGGGTTCTTGCAATCAAAAACACGCATGATATTTTTTTCACGCCGAACTTGGCAATTTTCGCAAATGCCTTCTGCTTTTTTGCTTGTTAGAAATGCATAGAGCTTTTCGCGATACGCAGGACGATCGTTGGCACAACCAAGATAGTTGATCGCAAGGGCGAAAGTATCGAGGTGCAATTTTTCTGCAAAAAAGCGTTCGAGCATCGTGATCAGGTGCACATCGTGCGAAACAGATTGTGCGCCAATAATTTCGATATTGATCTGGTGGAACTCACGGTAGCGCCCTTTTTGGGGCCGCTCATAGCGAAACATAGATCCATGAGAAAAAACTTTCCATGGAGTGACTTGAACACCATTTTCCACAAACGCACGCATGGTTGATGCGGTTGCTTCTGGGCGCAGGCAAATCGCTTCTGACCTTTCAGCATGTTCTTGGATGATGAACATTTCTTTAGTGATCACATCGGTATGCTCACCGAGTGAGCGTTGGAAAAGTTCTACTGGTTCCAAAATGGGAGTTGAAATTTCATCAAAATGGTACGCACCAAAATGATCTTTGGCTTGATCGATAATGAAGTTGTAAAAAGATAGATCCAAAAAATCTTGCGTACCTTTTATGCGCGAAATCATAGAAACCCTTGCGTAGCTTATAAGCTTTTCAATCATTTACTTAGTGTACCACAACCAGATCCAAGGCGAAAAAGCGCTCACTTAGTAGTTGACGAATTCTGGCACTCCTGATAGACCTTGAGAGCGATATGTTTTTAAATATATTAATTTCCCCAAAGAAAGGATAGAAATGAAGCAATCTGTCAAATATGCGATTCTTCTCGCACTCGTTTCACTCAAAGCTCTGGCAATCCCATGCTTAGATAGCTGCGACTGTGAATCGACCAGCAAGTCTCATCTTGCCGTTCGCCCATTATTTGAATCACACTCTCCAATACAACGTGCCGCATTTCGAGCAGAGCGCCTGCATGCCTGCCATGAAGGGCATCGCGCTGCAGGTCAGTTCGTCGTCTATGGTAGCAAAACAACTAATCCTGAAAAACTTGCGCGCTACTTCGGTCCATTCTGCAAATCGTTCATCACCGTTGCATCACAAGCAACGGCTTTCAATGCGACCACGCAACTTGTAGAAACCGATGTTATGGCAGAAAACTTCAACATTTTCACAAAAACCGGACAATTTCATAGTGTCATTTGCTTCAAGCCTCAGCAATCTGTTTTAGGTTTTGCATTTCATGGACGCAAAAGCTTCTGGCGTGATGAAGAGCGTGGCAGAGGTTGCTGGATCAGCGCAACATTGCCTGTCGAACGCGTGACCAACACCATGGGTCTGCATGAAACGATCATCGTCGATGGTAACGGTGCCAATACATCAACTTCCCTCACCGGTCCCAATCCAATATCGGCTTTCAATGTTGTTGGCAATATGACTGAGGCATTTGTTCAATCTGATTGGAAATTTTCAAAAGTTCCATGCGGAAGCATAAGTCGCACTGGCATCGCCGATATGGAATTAAAACTTGGCTATGAATGGCTTGACCATGAACCATGCCACCTTGAATCATACATCGGCTTTTTAGCGCCGACTGGTAAAAAAGGTGAAAATTGCTACATGTGGGCACCTGTGGTTGGGCACGGACAACATTTTGGTGTAATGTTTGGTGGCGAGTTCAGTGCAGTAATATGGGAAAGCGAAAGTGGTGAAAACAACATTCGCATGGATGTTGCAAACCACACGCTTTATCTTTTTGAAAACACACAATGCCGCTCATTTGATTTGAACTGCAAACCATGGAGCCGCTTCATTCAGCTCTACGCAGATGAAGAACAAGCAACCGAATCGGCAAACCTTCTGACTGCTAACCTGAGACTCAATAATGCAACTCCTGGCATTAACTTACTGACTCTGAATGCATCGGTAACTCCCGGATTCTCACACAACACGCTGACATCGTTCATTTTCACATCAAACAAATTCCAGGCTGAACTGGGTTATAATTTGTATAGTCGCCAATCAGAATGTGTGAATCTAGCTTCCAGCTTCCCAATTGATCCTGCAATCAAATCCATTGCTGGCAATGGTATCACCAATCCAACTCGTGATATCACCGGCGACAGACGCTTGAATCTTACAACTCTTGATATTCCACTCAGCCAATATGATGATAGCCGTATTACTGAAGACGATATTAATCTCGCTTCTGCGGCAGCTCCTGCTGGGATCTCAAACACCTTGTATGGTAGCTTCGGCTGGAGATGGGATGATTATGAACGTCCATTCTTTATCAACTTCGGCGGGCTCTATGAATGGGGCAAATCAACAAACGGTATTGCTAATCGCTGGGCTGCATGGGCAAAAGCTGGTTGGTCAATCTAAGCGAAACAATCTAGTCTGAAATTTTTATGGCAGTCGGTGTAAAAATAAAAACACCGACTGCCATTTTAAATTCTTGACGGGCACTTCTATAAAATGATAGGTATAGAAACCAGTAGTAGAAAGTGTCGAAAATGTTTCACCCTCCATAGAAAGGGATGGTAGATGAAGTGGAATCAAAAATTGTTCGCAGCGGTACTCTTGTTATCGACTGTGGCACTCAATGCGGCTCTCTGTTACGATAGCTGCGACTGTGAAGCGACAAGCAAAACGTATCTAGCAGTTCGTCCGCACTTTCAATCAGCATCACCAGAGCTTGTTTCAGCATTCCGAAGCGACCGTATGAACGCACGCGAAGATGGCAAACATGGCGCAATCCAATTTGTTCTTTTTGGTAGCAAATCAACCAATAGCCACGATCTCGCTCGCTACTTCTTCCCATTCTGCAAAACACAACTTCGTGTAGCATCTTCTACAACAGCATTCGATGCAACAACACAGCTTGTGGATGCTGACCTGTTAGCAGAAAACTTCAACATCTTCACACAAAATGGCGAATTTGAAAGTTTGATCAATATTTGTCCTAAACAATCAGTGTTTGGTTTTGGTATCCACGCACGCAAAGGCTTCTGCAGAAATGAAGAAAAAGGCCGAGGATTCTGGGCAAGCATTTCGATTCCTATCGAACGTGTGACTAACAACATGAATCTCACAGAAAGCGTGATCAATGATGGTGGCGGTGCCGATGCGACTCAAAACACCGTTGTTGTTGCAAACATGAGAGAAGCATTGAACCAATCAGATTGGAACAGCTGCAGAATCGGATGCGGCAGCATGACCGAATCTGGCGTTGCTGATATAGAAGTTAAACTTGGTTATGAATGGCTTGATTGTGATCCATGCCACATTGAATCATACATTGGTGTGTTAGCGCCAGCTGGCAGACAAGCTGATGGCAAATACCTATTCTCACCAACCATCGGTTTTGGCAAACATTGGGGTATCATGTTCGGTGGTGCATTCGGCGCACAAGTATGGGGCGATGAAGAAAAAGATCGCACATTACGTTTTGAAGTGGCAAACCACACACAATATCTTTTCTCAAAAACAATGTGTCGCTGCTTTGATCTTTTCTGCAAACCATGGAGCCGCTACCTTCCTGTGTATATCAACGAAGCACAGGCAACCGAAGCTTCACTCGCACCTGCACCCCTTGATATCAACCTTTCAACTCCTGGTGTGAACGTGTTCACTTTGGGAGCTGAAGTGACTCCAGGATGGTCGCATGATTTCAACACCGCATTGGTATACACATCTGGAAAATTCCAAGGGGAACTTGGTTATAACCTCTATGCTCGCCAAGCTGAATGTGTAACGCTCGCATGTGACTTGCATAATGATACAGCAATAAAATCTATCCGTGGTTTAGGACAAACAAACCCAGACCGTGACATCACTGCAAGCAGACGCTTGAACCTCGCAGCACTCGATGTACCACTCGCAGAATATGAAAACAGCGTTATCACTGACGCAGATATCGATCTTACTTCAGCAGCAGCACCTGCAGGCATTTCAAACATGCTCTATGGGACTCTTGGCTGGAGATGGGACGAACGTGAATATCCAGTGATCTTCAGCGTTGGTGCATCATATGAAGTCAGCAGAGGCACAAACGGCATGGTTGATCGTTGGACAGGATGGGGCAAAGTTGGATTCTCTTTCTAAGGGATTCTAATTTGCAAACGTAAAGTAATAAAAGCGTCGGTTGAAAAACTGACGCTTTTATTAATAGATGAATACTTGAGATTTTTCGAACCATACGCTAGTGTGCAAAAAGTTACTATTTTATCAAAAAGGAGTTCTCATGAATATTTCTGTGAAAAAACAAATATTACTCATCCTCGGTTTGGTTTGCTTATTGCAACCAAATCTCTTTGCGATGGTAAAAAAAGAAGCGGCTGTTCAAAGAGAGCTGAATAAAAAGTCTCCCAACTTTGTAGAAGTTAATCGACTCATCAGCGAACTTCCTGAAGGTGCAAACAAAAAACATTATCAAGATAAAGCTTTAACCATGCAACGCACAAAGGCTCCTGCAGCTCCCGCTGCCTATGTAGCGAAACCTGTTAAGTTTACCGTTAGTAAAACTGCTGCAAAACAAGCTGAAAAATCAGCCGCCCTTCATACCTTCAATCAAGCCAAAAACATCGCCGACAAGCTAGTAGCTGATGCACCACAAGCTGATTTTACAAAAGCATCAAACAATTCTGACGCTCGCTTTGATAAAGCAGGCTGGCAATCTTTAGCAAAAGGTAGTTATCAAGATTTTGCAGAAAAAATTGCGAGAGTAATTGAGTTGCGTGCAGCAAAAACAGATCCCGCTGCTTCTCAGGAATCTCTCGATGCAATCAAAGCAGCATTTGATGCTGGCAAAGAGTTATTTTTCACAGAAGTTTCTAAACTCTTTGAAGTTAAGGATGTAACCCCTGAAATTTATAACCCATTCAAAAAAGCAGCCGATATTGCTATTGCTGCGGACCCTGCAACTACTATCAATCTACGTTCAGCCCTAACGAGTATTGACCCTAGTAGCGCAGCCCTGATGATTAGCACCGATATGTATCACGATTCAGCTCTCATAGAAATTTTACGCGCAGAACAAATTCTTTGGAAAATGTTCCAAGCAGATTGGAAAGCCAAAGCTCGTAATAATCCTTGGCCAAATTATCAAAATGCAGTATGGGATCAAATGGAAGCTGATCTAGAATTAATGAGAACAATTGCGATTGCAAGTTTCCATCTGATTGGTGCTCGTCTTGGAGCGGATAAAGAAATGACAGCTAATTGGGCGGATGCTAAAGGCATGGATCGATTGTTCTTTGGTGGCAAAGGAATGCAATCAGGTAGCGTGTACGATGTTGAACAGAGTATCTACAAAAATGGCCGTAGCAAAGATGGCTTACTAAACAAATACAAAACAGAAAGATGGGCACAAGAACTCGATAAGGCCATTCAAGAGTTTCGCACACCTGCGCCTGCTCCTGCTCCATAACTAAGATTCAAACTCGTTGAGAAAACAGGGCTCCCAATTTTTTGGGGGCCCTGTTTCATTGCACTCATTTTCTGCGACACGCTATCATCTCAAAAAAGAAACCTGTTGCAGGAGAATCTTTAATGAAAAAAAATATACTATTATTTTGTACCCTTATCATTTCAAATACACTCCATTGCGTAACGATGATTCAAAAGGAAGCAGCAGTTGCTCGCGAGTTGCAACGCCCAAATCCCGATTTTGCTAAACTAGACACACTCATACAAGCACTCCCTCCCGGATCGAATCGTACATTCTATGAAGAACAAATAGTCAAAAAACAAACAGCTCTCGGACGCAGACCGATCGAACAAGTCAAAGCAGAAGAGCAGCGTAAAATTGTGCAGCAAAGTATTGCCAAGGAACAAGAACCAGCGCGCAAGCAAGCGCGCTCAGAATTTAATAAAATTCTTGATGAGCTGGAACAAAAAGTAGCCGAGCAAGAAACATTAATTGCACGAAGTGCTGATCCTGAACTTTTCTATAAAGCACGTTTTGAGATTGTTCCCATTGCTGGAGTTAAACCAAAAGAATTATATGATGAAATGATTCAATCATCCGACACAGATCCTACCGCTATAAAAACGCGCGAAGAAGACAAAACTCGATGGGCTGTGATCACCAAGCGTGGCAATAATCTCAGATGGAAGCTTCTCGATAAGGCACAAAAGGCAGTCGATGATCTGACTGCGTATGTGGCCAAGCATCCAGGCGCAAGCGATGCAACGTTTCAAGAATTGGATCGTAAAGCCGCACAAGAACTGAGCAATCTCTACAAAAAAATAGTAACCAAAATTGCGGATATGGGTGTCCAGGCTGGCCAAGCTCCTATAGAACTTTTTGAAGTGCTCCTCAAAATTGGTGATCCTGAGGGGGCTCCTGGAGAGCTTGCGACCGCCTATGCAGCAGCCAATAATGGCATGCCCATCATGCTTCCTGATATGCCAGTCGAAATTGCAAAAATAAGCAAACCTGGCTTTGAATATCTGCGAAGAAACGTAAAAACAACAATAACAGATCAACCGGTGCCCAAAAAAAAGAAAACGGTTACTTTCAAAGATGCGCCCGAAATAAAAACATTCAAACAAGACGAGCCTGTCTCTCCAGAAAAAGTGGCTCCGAAAAAAACTTCATTCCCGCGGGAAGATTTGAGCGGTGTTAAAAAACATCAGTAAACAAAACAAGCCTTCAAAAAAGGAAATTTTTCATGAAAATAAATCTAGCATTATGCATCGCCATTAGTATCGCGCTGAGCGCACATGTTGCATCAGCATGTCCGATGACAATCACTAACAACACAAAAGAATCGGTATTTTTATATGATACGCGCGAAAACAAAAGCGGCATGCTGATCAAACCAGGTGCATCACAAAAATTTGGTACCGCCGAGCAACATTTGCACTTTTGCCTCATGACTTCAAAAAATGGCACTGATTATCATCGGGCAGTGATCATTGAACAGCACAGCTGTGCAACAAAACCACTCAAATACACCGTTACTGATTTGATCGCCGGTAAGATCGATATGGAACTTTTTGAAAAACCGGTTTCGAAATAGTAGTAATTAAATTGATTTCGATTCTACTCGCTCACTTAGATGCCGCTTTCTGGCGGCATCTCTTTTTGCTACACTAGACCCATGCTAAATACAGATTCACCCGTGAAAGAAGCAAACTTGATTAAGAAAATTATAGTAATTTTTTTGTGCGCAAGCATGCTATCGGCACCGCTTCATGCTCAGAATGAAGATATTGCAACATTAAAAGCTCGTGTCGAAAAGCAAGACACAAGAATTGATGAATTGCTCGAGATGAACAAGAAGCTTGTCGAAACAAGCAATGGCTCCTCAATACAAGCAACCAAATGGTTTATCACAGGAGTGTATGCCGGATTATTCTTAGGGGCCAGCGGTGTTGCTGCTGCAACCTATATTGTTATGAAAGTTATTCAAAAAAAACAAGACTGATTCAAAAAGGAAACAGCTATGATAAAAAAAGCCACGGTAGTTTTTTTGTGCGCAAGCATGGCATCTTCGATGGTTTTTGCAGGCAATGAAGATCTTGAAAAGTTACGAGAGACCGTAAGCAGGTTGACAGATAACCACAAAAGACTTGCTGAAGGAAATAAAGAACTTTCAGAAAACATCGATTCGCTGGTCAGGACCAACAAAATGCTTGTCGATAACAATGGAAGTCTCACAAAAAGCAACATTGAATTGCAGGGTAGTCGAACAAGCTTCGGCGCAAAATGTTTTGGCGCGGGAGCTAGTCTTGCTGGTATCGTAGCAGCATTAATCGCTTTCGGTATGTCGAGATAAAACATTTCAAAAAATAAAGGGCGCATTTCGCGCCCTTCTTTATTTCTCAATTTAAATTATTCATGCCCGTGGCATTTTTTGTATTTCTTACCCGAGCCACACGGACACTCATCATTCCGTCCAACTTTTGGCTCATCACGTTTGACTGTTTTGGCCTCTGGCTCTTCAGACTGTGCCGCTGAAATCATATTCAGCTCTTCCAATTCTTTTTCCCGTTTCTTCTCAATATCGCGCGCATTGAATCGCTCGAGATTCAGATGGAACAAGTGGCGCACGATGTCACGCACAATCGATCCCATCATATCCCGAAACATCGCATATGCTTCCCGCTTATATTCGATGAGTGGATTCTTTTGGCCCCAACCGCGCAAACCTATGCCTTCCTTGACATGATCAAGATTTACCATGTGCTGCTTCCATGCTTGATCGATTGTTTCAAGCATGAGCCATTTTTCTGCGTCCTTGATCATTTCTTGATTGGATGCTCTGCGATAGAGTTCATATCGTTCGAGCAAAAAGTTAATTGCATCACTTTCAAAAGTGTCATATATCGTTTCATTAAAACCCGCAGCGCGAAATTCTTCTTGCGAGATTCCCGTCACAAAGCGTAACTCATCATAGAGCTCTTTCACCTTATCTGGTGTGAGCGCACGATCTTCACCAGCAACAAGTGCCATTGTGTTTTGCACGGTTTGCCCGATGAAATCACGGATCAGTTCATAAGTAGTTTCTTCGCCCTGCAAAATATCTTTGCGGTAGCTATAAACCACTTTGCGCTGCTGATTGAGCACGTCATCATATTCAATCAAGTGCTTACGAATTTCAAAGTTTTGTTTTTCAACTTTCTCTTGCGCCCGTTCAATTGTTTTGGACACAAAGCGAGATTCGATAACCTCGTCATCTTTCATGCCAAAACGCTCCATATTCTTCTTGAGCGTATCTCCCGCAAAACGGCGGATCAAATCATCCTCAAGAGAAATATAGAATCGTGACTCGCCTGGATCACCTTGGCGCCCAGAACGACCACGCAGCTGATTATCAATACGGCGACTTTCATGACGCTCAGTACCGAGCACATAGAGTCCGCCAGCTTCCACCGATTCAGGATTCAATTTAATATCGGTACCACGACCAGCCATGTTGGTTGCAATCGTGATGCGCCCTGGTTGCCCTGCAAATTCAACAATCTCCGCTTCGCGCTGATGCTGTTTTGCGTTCAACACTTCGTGCGGAATCCCGTGCATAGTCAACACACGACTCAATAATTCAGATTTTTCAATCGCGATAGTACCAATCAATACTGGCTGTTTTTTCTTGTAGCGCTCTTTAATATCTTCAACGATTGCTAAGAATTTTGATTTTTCAGTCAAGAAAATAAGATCAGACTGATCTTTACGAATAAGAGACTGATTCGTTGGAATCACCACAACTGCTAATTTGTAGATGTTGTGAAACTCTTCTGCTTCCGTTGCTGCAGTACCGGTCATACCCGCAAGTTTGGTATACATACGGAAATAATTTTGCAGAGTGATCGAAGCAAGTGTATGGCTTTCCCGTTCAATCGTAACGCCTTCTTTTGCTTCAAGCGCTTGGTGCAAACCGTCGCTGTAGCGACGTCCTGGCAAAATACGGCCCGTAAATTCATCAACGATCAAGACTTCATCATCTTTGACCACATAATCAACATCGCGTTTGAAAATCACATTTGCGCGCAATGCCTGTTTTGCATGATGGAGCAGATTGATATTTTCAACCGCATACAAATTTTCAACACCAAATGCAGATTCAATTTTATCCATTCCCGCTTCGGTCATTTGTACGGTGCGCGCTTTTTCATCCACCTCATAATCAGTGGTTGGAGAAAATCGCATAACCACTTTATTAACATCGGTGTAGAGTCGGCTGCTCTCATCGGCAGAACCGGAAATAATGAGCGGTGTTCGCGCTTCATCGATCAAAATGGAGTCAACTTCATCCACAATTGCATAATACAATTCGCGCTGCACACAATCATCGGCACGGAATTTCATGTTGTCGCGCAAATAATCAAACCCGAGTTCGTTATTAGTCGCGTATAAAATATCTGCTTGATACGCTTTTTTGCGCTCTTCATCATCCATTGAGTTTTGCAGGCAGGCAACCTCAAGATCGAGGCCTTTATAAATTGGAGACATCCATTCTGCATCACGCCGTGCAAGATAATCGTTGACGGTAACAAGGTGGGCACCTTTGCCAGCAATCGCATTCAGATAGAGAGGAAGCGTTGCGGTCAGCGTTTTACCTTCACCAGTTTTCATTTCAGAAATTTTGCCTTGGTGCAACACGATGCCACCAATCAACTGCACATCAAAATGGCGTTGGCCCAATTTCCGTTTTGCCACTTCGCGTACCACCGCAAAAGCTTCGGGCAAAATATCATCAAGTGATTTGCCCTGCTGATACTCAGCACGGAACTTGTTTGTCTTGGCCGCCAATTCCTCGTCCGTCAAACCTATCATTTCCGGTTCGTAGGAATTAATTTGAGTAACAATAGGTTGCAATCGCTTGAGTTGGCGATCGTTATCTGTTCCAAAAACTGTTGCTAGTAAACGCGAAATCATAGAGTGCCTTTGTAATGCCGCCCCGTGTAATGCATGAGTTTGATCATGGGGAGAAGCTGAAACTAAGTCATAAACATCTTTGTAGAATACCACAAAGTGCGCATGCGCTCAATTCAGAAATAGTCGATATATATTCACTTCAAACAAATAACCGTCATTTGACTGCCCGCTAGTTGCCCCTCGCGACGGTACGAGCAAAAAGTATCATCGCATATCGTGCACAAATTATACTCAAAGCGAAACGATTCTTTCCTGACGCCGATTGATTCCAGGATATGGCGGTTAAAGCCTGGTACGTCGAAAAAAAGCTTATCAGCTTGCGAAATTAAAACATCCTGCGCAAATGGATAAGGATCCAAGTGCTGCACAAAATCCTGACTCACTTCATAGCAGCAGGGCTTTGCCGATGGTCCAAAAAAAACTTTGATGTTTTCTAACTTGGTATCAAATTCTTGCTGCATCTGCTCCAGGGCAATACATGCGATACCGGCAACCGAGCCTCGCCAACCAGCATGAATCACACTCGCAGCACCCTGGCGCGAATCATAAAAAACAATGGGCAGACAATCAGCAGTCAAAACTCCAATGCCAACGCCCGGCACATTGGTCGATAGATAATCACCATCTTGCGCGAATGGCTGGGCATCCTCCGCATTCTCTTGGGTTACCACCAACCCATCCGTGCCATGAACTTGCCGAACAAACAAAAGTTGTTCAAGCGGCATCATTTTTTTCAGATTTGAAAAAGGTTCTAGCTGCAAAAGAGGAATTTCGGGCGGCTGGTTGAGAGTCAGCTCCAACTTTCTGGGCAGCTCATCTTTCGCACTACCAAAATAAATTTCAAATAACGGTGCATTGTGCAATAACATACTCACCCATAAATTTTAATACTAAATTCAGTCGATTGATCCCTGTGCCCATACCGCTGGCGCAATTCTCGCTCTTTGGCATCAAGCTCCTGTCTTTTCAATCTATTCTTTTCCTCAAGTGCTTGCGCAGTTCTTTTTTCCGCATCTGCTTGCTGACGCATTACATGCAGCTGCTCTCGCTCCAACTCTGCCCGCTCACGATCACGCCATTCTTGCGCATAGGCATCAGTGGTGATAATTAAACTTTTGATATAGAGCAAATTGTCCAGCGTCCAGCGTGCCCAACCTAGGCGGTCTGGATAATTATATGTGGGCCGCTTGAGCGATTGTTCCAAATGAGCAATCTGCTCTTCTATTTGTGAGACATAATGCAAATAAGGATAGGTGCGACGCCCATGCGATTGGTTCGCCATAACTACATATTTGATTTCATCAAGCACAAGCGAACGATCATAGTAGCCACTCGAAAGCGCTGCCAATTCTCTTGAGTATCGTTTACGCGCACTATTCTCTGCATCAAAGATCACAAAATATGTTTTATGCTCCGCCAAATAATCGCGTAATAATGCAAGGTGCGGCAATCCAGATCTGATTGTTTCGCGAATAGCATTCATCTGATGCACCATCTCACGAATAGTAACATTTTCATATGAAGATGTTCGTAGGGTATTCATGCGACTCTGCAAGCGATCACTCACTGAACGCAAATCAGAAATATGATTATTGAGACGTGAGATATATGAGCTGATATCCTGCTGTCCGCGTGCAAAACTTCCTGCTAAATCATAGAGGAGCGTTTCATTCACCGTATGCACTACATTATTTGCATTCAGGTACGGTTCAGACACTTTATAGGTATCTTCTATTTTCACAATGAGCGCATTGTGTGCTTTGCGTATTTGTTGATAACTATCTCGCGCACGATAGAGCAACTCTTGATCTGATTCGCTGGCAAGCCAAGAACCCAACCCAATCAATCCACCAACACCCGCAATGAGTGCGCTACCAATAGCAAGCGGTTTGCCAATGTCATCCCACGCATCGGCATGCGCAGGAAATGGCATGAGACCAATTACGAGCAGGGAGAAAAATATGCGTGCTGTTTTTTTCGACATGGAAATTCCTCCTAAAAAAAGAAAACGGTTAATGCCCGCAGGAAACCAAGGTAGCACAACGGAGAATGGCTGTAAAAAGGGGTTTGTTATCAGCGCTCCTGCGCTTATCCAGGTTTTCTAGGATCTTTTTTTTGCAAAGTCTTTTTGTATTGTCTCACCGTTGCCTTCCTTATTTTTATTTCTTTGTATCTTTCTCCGCTGTTTCTAAGGGTATTGCTTGCCCCCTCCTACGCTTATCCAGGCTTTCCAGCTTGGCAAGCTACGGCGGGCAGGCAACGGAAGACGAAAGAGCAGGCGAGAGCAAGGAGTTCGATACCCTTCGACGCGCTTACGTCTTCGCCAAGGCTACGCCGCACAGGCAGGGCGAACGGATTATTATATTTTTTCAAAAGATGGAATCATCTTTTCTTATGTTCAAATCTATAAACTAATAGTGATCCTTAAACATAAGTCCTGCCGCCCGTAGAGGTATGGGTGCGAAGCATTATGCATAGCATGATGATGAGTACCCTATGTTTAGG
>JAGVKD010000015.1 GCA_020050795.1 Candidatus Babeliales bacterium | reverse complement strand
TATCTATGCCCGCGATAATAGGAAGAAAAATAAAAGTGAAATAAAGCAACCACCATACTGTTAATACTTTAGATTTGTTATTATTTACCAAGCTATTTCCTTTTCAATTTAGGGTAGGCAAGCAAATTTTATGAGATATACACCTCATCATTGTTCCTGTTAAGCAATAGTATATTCTTGCCTACAGCTCGCTCTAAGTGCGTAAATTCCCGCAATGCATGATAATATTTATCAATTAATTCGGCATTTGCGTCATAAAATTTTACTTTTGATTCCAAAGCGGTGACCATACTCAATTGCATAGTTTTTGAATATTTATATGCGTATTCAATTGCTCTCTGATGAGATGGTAATACAACATTTTTATATAAAATAATTTCTTCTTCTAACGCGCTAAAAATTTTGTATGGCTTATTAAGTTCCTCTTGAATTCTAATTCGCTCAACAATCAATTCGAGCTCGGCCTGCTTGAGAAGAAATTCTGCCCGCGCTACCTGTGCATAATTGTCATCAAAAATGGGTAAAGTTAAATTAAAATATGGTCCCCATCCTGCAAAGGGTCTATCAAAATCCTGTTTATACCCAATACCAATATCCACAACTTTAAACACTTTGGCTTTTTCTAGTCGTATCGTATCTTTGTATTGTCGTATTTTCATGAAGGCAATGTGTATCTCAGGTCTATTTTCAAGAGCATAATCTTCCATGACTTTGAATTCTGGTAGAACTATATTTCCATATAGTTGATCGACCAACTTAATAGGTTGTGGCGATGGCATAAGCCCCAAGAGTTTTTTGAGATGTATATATGCATTAAATATATTCGCTTCTTGTTGTTTTAACTCCGCTTCTAATGCGCTTACTCTTGCATCAACAAGATCTTTATCAAGATCAGAAGTGTATCCATATAATTGTCTATAATAAATTTCATCACGGAGCTCTCGTGTTACTGCAAAAAGATCTTTTGTATTTTGCACTTTCAATTCTGCTGCCAAACATGCGTCATAGGCTATTTTAGTTTCCGCAACGGTAGTAAGAATAGTAGAAAAGATGCGTAATGAAACAATTTCTAATAAATCTTCTGCAACATGCTTTGCCAAAGGGACTTGCCATAAATCGGATAAACGAACAGCCGCTACAGCTTCTATATTCGTTTGAGCAGTTCCAGGCTCACGATCGCGTGTTGGAATCCTAAAAACACTATTTATGCTTGGATTTGTATAGAGACCTGCTTGGACTAAGTCTGCTTTTGCGATTCCCAAATTTTGAAAATCCGCTTGTAGCTCAGGATTATTTTGCAGCGCAATACTTACTGCCTCATTTTTTGATAAGCCATGATCTATCGTATCTTTAACACTTGGAATATCAATTATGTCGTAATATAACTCATTATTTAAAATAACAGGGGAACCAGTTGTGATGACTGTTTTCTGCTGTAATTTGGAAAACTCTGATTCGATTTTTACCTTCGTACATCCAGGAAGCAAAGAAAGTAGTAAAATAGCACTATATTTTCTCATACTATTTCTTCTCTTGTTTGGTACTATAGTCGCGACTTGAGACATCTTCACCGCGCTCTTTTGGATGTTGCCAAGGGGCGTTTGGATCTTTTGGAATGACATGCACTATGGTAAACATGCCTCCATGTGACATAATTCCTAAAGGAACATCAGCATGCGCATTCATAACATGATGTACTTTATGACAATGGAAAAACCAAAGTCCTGGATTCCATGCCACAAACTCAACGTCTCGTGATCCTCCAGGAGGAACATCAATAGTGTTACCCGGCCATTGGGCTGATTTAGGAATAGGTCCGCCTTCCGTTCCCACCACCCACCAAGTATGTCCGTGCATATGAATAGGGTGATTATCCATACTAGAGTTTATAAGCCGAATGCGGACTCGGTCACCCTGTTCTACGGTAATGGTAGGTATATTGGGTGCGGATTTGCCATTAAAGGTGAACCAATTAAAATCCATACTCACTAAATCTGGATCAACGTTGCCTGGCAATATGCGCCATTCCTGCATTGTAATAACAAACTGTTTATCAATTTTTTGTTCATATTCTTTTGGATGAATAATAATTGCACCGACAAGCCCATAGCTGGTTGCTTTCATGAGATTAAATTCACCATGATAGAAAGCAGTTCCAGATTGATAAAGAGTATATTCATAACTTCTGGTTTCACCGGGCATAATAACTGGCTCTGCAAATCCACCCTCACCATCTTGATCATTGGGTAACTCAATACCATGAGAATGAACCGAAAGTGGCTCGGGAAGTTCATTCTTTATCACAAGTCTAATGCGATCACCTTCATTAACTTCAATCGTGGGGCCTGGAGTAGTTCCATTAAATCCCCATGCACGAATTTTTTGCACAATTTTATGATGATGCATAATCTCATGCGGCACTTTATTTTTACCAGGAATTAACTTTTCATATTCTGCTTCTTGTCCATCAGTAATATATTGCTCTACTGGTTGTGCAAATAACCGGAACACTTTAACGTCACCATCCATTTCATAACCTAAGGGCTTGATGCCAAGAGTATTTACTACTCCCATTTGCTTGCCAGTAAGTGGTGGTTGTAGTGATGGCTTAATTTTAGGATTTGCCCAAGAATAAGTTAGGCGTGGAGCACCTTCAAGGTGGTTCATTGAAACGGGAGCATTGAGAATTTGATGACTTTGATGGTTTTTTGCCATCATTTTTTCATGATCAATGCCTGTTTTGACATCCATGACATCTTGCGAATGAAGAGATATAGATATAAAAAAAATATGAAAATGACTGTATAGCTTTTTAATCATGCTAAAACTTACTTTTTTTTAAAAAAATTCTTTTTCGAAAAAAAGTTACTAACTTATCCAGTTCTTTATCAAGAGAATCATTAAGAATGTCTTGAGTGATTGACATAATATCATCTTACTCTGTAGCCTACTTTAGAATTCATAGTGTTAGCCTCAAAAATATTTGAATACGAGGAGATGAAAATGTCTGACTGTGGCATGATGACAAAAGAACACATAGAAGCATGTAAAGCATGTATAAAAAAATGTATGGAATGTGTCGATGCCTGTAAAGCGTGTGATAGTTGTATAACGGGCAATAGAGGTGAATGCAAAACGAGTGCAGAAAACTGCATGAAAAAATGCCGTGAGTGCATTGAAGCATGTAAAAAATGTATCGCTTTATGTCAATCACATATAAAGCAATGTGATGACGAGGAATGTTGTGATGCGATGCAAAAGTGCATTGATAAATGTAATAAATGCATTAAAGCCTGCGATGAATGTTGCAATGCATGCAAAAATCCAGATAAAAAATGTTCTGATTTATGCAAAAAGTGCATTCAGGCTTGTAATGAATGCATAGCTGCATGTAAAGAATGTGTGAGTTGATTGTTTTCTAGTTCAATCAATAGATTTCAACAATAATCATTGAGTTAGCGCTATGAATTTTACTATTGCTATTGAATGCTTTTTTTCGAAACCTACATATTTTAAGGGGATGTCCTAGTATAACTTCTTTAGTTATACTAGGACATCCCCATCTTTTTTGCAGACTTTAAAGAGACGTTTAATGATATTATCGTTAGACGTCTCTTTCTTTAATTTCTCATTTCTGAAGTTTGCGAGATAAGAGCACAAACACATATGCTCCGACAGCCATAGCAGTAGCACGAGCAGCGGTATCATACTGAGGAATGCTCATCAAATTAATAATAATGATCGCTAACATTATTACCGTGACATATCCCCCAATTAATGGTCTAAAAAAAACCAATAATCCCGCAAGAATTTCTATAATACCGATGGCATACATAAAAGTTGCACTGGTCATATTAAAAAACGTTGGTATATACGCATTCATATAAATGGACCAATCAGCAGCCAAAAAGCCAAAGAATTTGTCTAAGCCAACAATGATAGGAAATAAACCATACGTAAAATACAATAAGCGCCATGCAAGTAAAATGTTATTATGTTTCATAGTAAGTTACTCTATAAGGCGAAAAGCCCGGTTTTAATTACGATTCAGATTTATCAAATCGAGAAAAAAAGACATTTAAAATAGGGGATGTCCTAGATGACGACAAAACTATTTGCATGATTCGACCCACTGGATCAGCATATCCAGCTGTTTTTTTGGTGAAGGAAAATTAAATCTCCATTCACATTCTTTTAAAAACAAACGAAAGTTCTTTTTTGGTACCCCGTTAAACTTTCTCATGTGTCTTTTTGTTTGATTCCAAAAATTCTCTATGCCGTTGATAGGATTGCGATTTTCAGCGAATCATTTGCTGTGGTTAACTCGTAAATGTCTAAATTCTGAAATATCCAGCGCATTGTAACTTGGCAACGAATCAGTGTAAACGATAGAATCTGGCATGACTTTTTCTTTAATAATAGGGATTAAAGTTCTGCTTTTAGCATCGGGAATTATTTCAATAAAAACCCTTCCTCCTCTCTTCAAAAGTCCAAAAACAGGTACTTTTCCGGCAGCACCTCTTCCTCGCTTGCCTTTTCTTTTGCTGCCAAAATAACTTTCATCGGCTTCCACTTCTCCTTCAAACGCAAGGCCTGAATCTTGCTCTTGAGCAATCGTTTTCTTAGTCGATGAAAAAATCAGCTGTGCGGTATTTTTGTTTACTCCAATCACCGCTGCTGCTGTTCATGCAGTTGCACCGGCGACAAAATGTTCCATTAGCTTTAAGCGCTGTTTCTTGGTCAATTTTGAATATCTAATTTTCATAGTCCTAGTACAACTTCTTTAGTTATCTAGGACAGCCCCAAAAAGATACATTTATTTTACGAGCAGAGCGTCGAGTTCTTTCTCATGAGAACTGAGCTCTTTGGAAATATAATCGAGCTGCGCGAGTGCTTTTTGATATTCTTTTGAACCATAAGTTTGCTCAGAAAGTTTAATACTTACGCGATCCCGATCTTGCTCAAATTTTTCAATCTGTCGTTCAAGATGGCGAATTTTTTTGTGAAGCTCAAAATCATTTGGCTCATCATTATTCTTCTTCGGTTGAGTATCTTTTGATGTGTGAGGAGCAGCAGGAGCCGCTGCAGTATCAGCAGATTCTTTTGCCTGTTTGTCCACCAAGTATTCTTCATACGTACCCGGATAGGAGAATAAGCCATTTGGTGTTAGTTCAAGAATGTGATCGGCAAGTTGCTGCACAAAAAGATGATCATGCGAAACGATGAGAATAGTTCCATCATATTTTTTGAGCGCTTGCAGTAATAGATCTTGCGATTGAATGTCCAAATGGTTTGTCGGCTCATCGAGCAGCAAGAAGTTTGCTTTTTGGAGCAACGTTTTAACCATGGCAACACGGTTCTTTTCGCCACCACTCAAGACCTTAATTTTTTTATGTACGTCATCACCAGAAAATAGGAACGATCCCAAGAATGCACGAACGGTACCATCTTGAATCGTTGGGCACGCGCGTGTGATTTCTTCTAGGATCGAGCTGTTTTGATCAAGTGCAATAGTTTGATCTTGCTCAAAAAAAGCCGTTTGCACATTGTGACCAAATTTTATGGTGCCATGTTGCAGCGGTAATTTGCCGGTGATCAAGTTGAACAATGTGGTCTTACCGGTACCATTTGGTGCAATGAGGGCAACTTTTTGGCCACGCAAAATTTCGCATGATGCATCTTTAAATAATTGCTTGCCACCAAATGAATGGGACACATTGTGCATTTCTAGCATCACTCTGCCTGGGCGGACGCTCTCAGGAAAGGTGATATACATAGTTGGCACATCCTGATCAATCTCGATGCGCTCGATGCGATCAAGCTGCTTGATCATACTTTGTGCCATTTTTGCTTTGCTTGCTTTTGAGCGGAAGCGTTCAATAATTTTTTCTTTGTGAGCAATTTCTTTTTGCTGACGATTGTATGCCGCTTCTTTGACTGTTTGGCGTTCCTTTTTTTGCTCGCGATAAAAATTGTAGGGACCATAATAAGTGGTGGCATGGCCCAATTCTAATTCGAGAATTTTTTCGCAGGCATGTTGCAAGAAGTAGCGATCATGGGTAACAAGTAGAAACCCAAATTGTGCCTGTTTTAAAAAGGACATGAACCATTCTTTGGCAATAATATCCAAATGGTTTGTCGGTTCATCAAAGAGATAAAAATCTGCTTTTTGCAAAAGTAATTTTGCCAAGACTACCCGCATTTTCCAACCAACACTCAAAGTATCGACTACCTGTTCTTTTTGCGCGTCAGAAAATCCAAGACCCTTCAAAATCTCGTGAGTCCGTTGCTCTTCGGTAATCCGATCAAAATAAGCAAGCTCTTCTTGTATGGCGCAATAGCGTTCAACAAGTTGCTCAGCATTAGCAGGTTCTTGTTCTAATTTTTTTTCAAGATCAGCCGCTTCTATTTCCATAGCAGTGAATTTTTCAAACACGGTGAAGGCTTCATCAAGCACCGTTTTGGTCGATTGCATGATGGCTTCTTGAGGCATGTAGGCCACAGTGCGCCCTGATGCAAACGTGACAGTACCACTATCGACATGCTGGGAGCCATCGATTACACGTAGTAGGGTGGACTTGCCAGCGCCATTTCTACCGACCACACCAATCTTGTCGTCATCTTGGAGACTCAGACTGATATCATCAAAGAGGACTCTGTCACCAAAGCGGAGAAATAAATCTTGAATAAAAATCATGAAGAACCGTATTTAAGACTTTTAGTAGTTATTAAAAGCGTACGGTAATTAGGCAACTCTTTCAAGCTATTTGGGAAATTAGAAGGTTGCCAATGCGTTGAAAATAAGGCGGTATTTCTGCTTGCCTTGGGTGCCATTGAGATGTTGGTAAACAGGGAATTGCATACCACCAAAAAGTAAAACATTTTTAAATGAGCAGCAGATGGTTGGCCCCAGAAAGATGGTGTTCCCACCAGAATTGGGATCGAATTCGCCATTCGTTTTGTTTTTTTGAATATACACACCATTAAACTCCAGTATGCCCACCAGAGTAATCCCCCCAGGATTACCTAAGTTTCTACCGATCCCTCCTTCATAGAGCACGTTGTTTCCAACTTGTGTGTTTTTGGCAGGAGTGTTGATGATGATCCCGTCAGAAAGATAGGCATACCAATCGGCTGATGTATGGCTTAATGTTGCTCCAAAAAAGAGACTGACCGCCCCGACGCCCGTTGAAGGCTTGCTTGTGGTGCTCAGGTGGCCTGTTGGGAAGGTGATATTGGTGACTATCGTTGCCTGATTAAAAAAAAGTTCAGTGCTTTTTTCATAATATGCATATTCAAATTGGACTAGAAGATCGCCTACACCTTGTGTTTCTGATCCTCCAACATTCACGTTAGTTATTATTGGAAGGCTAACAAGCAAAGATAATGAGTCCAAAATTCCATAGCCAACTTGGGGATACACTATAGTCTGATTTTGATTTTTCCCCTTTGTATGGAAGAGAACGGGATATGGTACTATGCTTTTTTTGGGGGTAATAAATTGTCCAAGCCCAAATGAGGCGGTTGGCCATTCTTGATTTTCAAAGTTACCGATTTTGATTGGTTCAACGGGTAATGTTTTAGGGCCCTCTTCAACAGTCCATGTTTGGATGCTGCCGATCACAAGGAAGAATATGAGAATTGTTTTATTATTCATCTGTTGAGCCGTCCGGTTACAGTATGCGATCGTGAATCAGCATTTTTTCAGCAACTTTTTCAAAAAGAGGAGCTGCCACAGTGGAGGCAAAAAGGTTTGCACCATGTGCCTCTTTAACAAATGCGACGATCACTCGTTGGTACCCATCTTTTTCCACGATGCCAGCGCAGGTGAAAATATTTCTTTTGTCATCATATTTTCCGTTGGTCAACAGGATAGCCGTTCCTGTTTTGGTCATGATATTGTAGCCCTTAATTTTTGCACGATGCGCGGTTCCTTGTTCTGTTGTCCGTGCCAAGATAGCCCGTATATTTTCTAGAGCGACATCTGAATAAAGCTTTTCAGACCTTTCCGGGTCTGATCCATCCAAAACAATACGCGGCTCGATTAAATAACCTCCAGTGGCTATAAGCGAAAATGCGCGTGCTAGCTGGAGTGTGTTGGTTGAAATTTCATAGCCATAGGAAAGAGAAATAATCGATTGCTTCGACCAGTTGTCAGGGTGATTCACTGATCCCGCATTTTCTCCCGGTAGGGCAATATCTGTTTTTGAACCAAAGCCAAGGCGAGTATAGTGTTCATACAACGTGTTACCAAGCCGTTTGGCAACAATCGCAATGCCGATATTATTTGAGAATGCGATCACATCGCAAAATGGCAGTTCGCCATGCTCCTTCCACGTGTTTATGCGTCGTCCATCGATATACGTTGTTTTGGTATTTTTACAATTAATTATCTCATCAAAGGAAACCACTCCTTCTTCTAGAGCAGCAAGTGCGGCAAACACTTTCATCACCGATCCGGGTTCATAGGCATTGGTGATAGCATTATTTTTTGTCGTTTCGATATCTAGATCAAGCGTGTTATTTGGATCAAAATAGGGTGCAGAAACCATGCTCAAAATATCACCATTCTGCGGATTCATAATGATGACGGTACCTTCTGGTGCATTGAATTTCTTGAGCGTTTCTTCTAATTCTTGTGCCACTAAAAATTGCAGATCACCGTCGATAGTCAGGGTGATAGGATTGCCGTGAGTGCCCTCAACGTGGGTTTCTTTTTTGAAATGGAAGTAACCAGAGCGGGCATCTTTTTCAAGGCTGTATTCGGATGGCGTTCCTGCGAGCATGTGATCAAACTGCCGCTCGATACCAAAGTGTCCTTTATTATCAATGTTGGTGAGTCCAACCACGGGACTGGCAGATGGCACCGGATAGAAGCGACTTGATTCACTCAGTAGTTGAATATCGGCTAAATGTGCCTGCTCTATAGTTGCTTGTTCTTCTGGCGACAACCGGCGCTTTACATATAAAAATGACGTATCGGGATTGTGTTGCAGACGTTCATATGCATGTGGAAAGTTGCGCGCCAAGAATGCGGTTGTTGTTGCTTTGTCTTTCATGAGGCGGGGCATAATGAATGCTGAAATACATTCACGATTGCGCGCGAGGCATTGCGTGCCGCTGCGATCGAAAATTGGTGCGCGTGGCGGATATTGGGAAATAGCAATGTTGTACTGTTGGGATGCAAGATGGGTGAAAAATGATGATTTGTGAATTTGAATGAAATACAAATTCAGTGTGATCAGAACATAGATGCCGCAGAAAATAAAAAAAATAAGAGCTATGCGCTCTTTATGCAGCATCATGGAGCAGTATCCCGTTTTGCAATGTCCAATTTCTTAATTTGGTTAAGAGCAATAGGTCGCAGATTGAGAGTTTCTTGAGCAAAGGCTTTTATGTCAGATCGACTTTGCAAGGTGTAGAGTTGGTTGGTCAGCACGTCTCGTTCTTTTTCTAGCTGAGCGAGTAATCGTTCATAGCGTTGCTTCTCAAATGAATGCTGCACAAAACGAACATGTTTGTGAATATGCAAAAAAATGAACACAACATTGACTGCCAAAAATATGGTAATGAATTGATTTTGTTTCATGAATACGCTCCTGCTTGTTGGCAACGTACCATGTGCGATTATTAAATGTGAATAAATGATGGGGGTTTGGCTTCAGGGGCGAGTGGATATGAGAAATTTTTTTGAAAAATTAAAAAGGCCCGTCATTTGCCACCAAGCAAATGACGGGCCTTTTTTTTACCAATCGTATGTCATACCGAAGTGTACTTCGTATGGACTTTCATCATTTTCTGGATTGAGCTTATCTCTGCGAGGATCAAGCTTGAAGCCCCAGTCGACCGCAATCGGCATAGGACTCAACAATCGAAGACCAAAGCCCACTGCGTGGCGATAATCAAAATTGTTGTTGGTTAAGTAGCCAGGTGTTTTGACGCAGCAAGAATATGGTGTGTTAAAACCGGCACCGCCATCATAGAACACGAGACCCTTCATGGTCATATCAGGCATGATTGGGAAAATAAGTTCAGCATTCCAGAATAGCGCTCGTGTTGCCCCGATTGAATCGCCCAAGAATTTTGGACCAATTTGTCCGAACAAGAATCCGCGTACTGATTTTGGACCGCCTACATGGAATAATTCTCCAAATGGAATGTCACGATTTTTAAATTGTGTGGCAAACCCAGCAAACCCATGCAGATGCAATACTAAATTATATTCTTCAATCACCGGTGTGTACCAATGTGCATCAAGCGTTACTTTGTAGAATGCAATGTTGCTTTCAAAGCTTGGCAGCGCAAATTTGTTAAAGAACTGCCATTTGTGCCCACGTGTTATATGAATCGGATGATTGCGTGTATCTTGCTCAAAACTTTGTGCAATCCAAAAGAATTCGCCTGGGCTAAATTCTTTATCAAGAATGCATTGTAGTTGAACATTGGCACCAGGAGGGCCAGCAATAAAGGTAGCTTTTGGTGGTTGCTGGTATCGCACGCTATCAACACCAACACTGCCAAGTATTTGTGTACCGCTCAAGAACGGCGTCTTAAACATCGTGATGAGTCCAGCAGTTAATGCACCGCCAGTCAATCGCTGATTAATAGCCCCATTAACATTGCGTAAGCTATCATACGTAGGGCGGCGATGGTAGACATCAAGTGCGCCAGAAATTGGTTTATCAAAGAGCCACGGTTGTCCAATGTGGAAGTTGACTGTTTGCTCATCTTTTGCCCAGCTACCATCTAGGTTAAGATTGATACCGCTGCCAAAAAGATTTCGATCAGCGAGACCAACTTTGACCGTAACACCAGCGGCTGCAGAAGCCATGCTTTCGGCTGATCCGCCAAACCCAAGTTCAAAAGTAAAGTTTCCTGTTTTGCCTTCTTTGACGATTAAATCAAGATCGGCAAGTTCATCAGAAAGGCGTCTTAATTTCCAGTTAACGCCATCGCGTTGATCAAAGAAACCAAGTGATTCAACATTATTTCGTGAAGTATTCATAATCGCTTTGGTCAGCAGTTCACCTTCTTCCAGTGCAATGCGGCGACGAACAATTTTATCACGTGTTTTTTTGTTGCCTTTAATATTAATGCGATTGAGCGTCACTTTGCTGCCAACATCTGATATGAACGATAATGAAACTGTTTTTTTATCTTCATCAGGTTGAATCGAAGGTTCAATATGCGCAAAAATATGTCCGAAATTCCCCCAAATATTTTCGAGAGCTTTTATCGTGTTGCCGATGCGCTCACGAGAATATGGTTGCCCTGGTCTGATTGGAATGTGGGAAAGCAAGAATGCTTCAGATATTTCATCGTTGCCTGGCGCCGTTACCTCATCGATGAAATATTGATCGCCTTCCTCAATTTCAAAAAGGAGATTGATATTTGGTGTATTGGGAATTTGCTCAACAACCAGATTGGTAACTTTTGCCTGTAGGAATCCATTGTTTTGATAAAACTGCTCAATCATGTGCTTATCGGCTTCGATGCGTTCAGGATTATAAGTTCCTGATTGATCCATAAAACCGAGCACCCAATCTTCACGAGAGAAAATCACTGAGCGTAATTTTTTGCTTGGGATAATGGTGTTGCCAGCAAACTCGATTTGTTTGATGAGAGATTTTTTACCTTCATGGATAATGAACTTTGCCGTCGCAAGGCCTTCATCATCCAATGCTAACTCTGTCGCAATTTCTGTTTCATGATAACCACGATCGAGGTAGAGTTTTTTCATCTGCAGTGCGATTGGCTGAAGTTCTTCCTCATCAATTGCTGGAATGTCTAATTTTATTTTCTCATCAAATTCAGATCGTTTTATACCGCTATTGCCTTCGATCACAATATCTTTGAGCGGATGCTTTTCTTCAATGATGATATAAATTTCAATCTCATCATTGCCAACATGCTTACCTTTTACGGTAATGTTATGGAACCGTCCAAGGTTGCGGTAGAGCTTGAGAATAGTCTCGCGTGCTTTTTGTGGTTGGAATATTTCGCCAACACGATACGTGACATAATTTAAAATAGCTTCGGTTGGTGTGAAGTTATTACCAGAAATATGAATTGCAGAAACGTGTCGTTGTGAGGGTGTGCTTGGGGAATCAGTTTCTGCATCATCTTGTTCCGCGCGTAGTGCCGGGATGAGGGTTAAGGCAAAAACCGTCAGAATGACCACCAAGATGCGGTTGCACGATTTCATCATCTACAAACTCCTACGCCTTCTAAGCTGTCGGTATCATCATTTTTTTTGAATATTCATATGAAATTATGATCATATACTACTATTTTTTCGAAAATTGACTAGTGAACATGCTGGTTTTTCGTTACTATGATCATGAAGAATGGCAGCCTGTGATCGCTCTTTTGCGTGATTATATTGGATATATAAGGGTACATTGATGTTAAAGGTGACGAATACATTAACGGGGAAAAAAGAACAATTCACCCCTCTCATTCCGGGTAAAGTGTTAATGTATGTGTGTGGCGTAACTCCTTATGCACCGGCACATATTGGCCATGGGCGCTGTTACGTTTCCTTTGATGTTGTGTATCGGTTTTTAAAATTTCTTGGCTACGATGTGCGCTATTGCCGCAACTTTACTGATATCGATGACAAGCTGATCAACAAGGCAGAAAAAGAATTTGGCGATCGGCAACGATATAAAGAATTAGCTGATACATATATTCGCAGTTTTCATGATGACATGCGTGTGCTTGATTGCCAATCTCCTGATTTTGAACCATGTGTCACCGATAATATTCCTGCGATAATTGAGTTCATTAAAGGTTTGATCGCACAAGGCAATGCCTATCAATCAGGCGGTGATGTTTATTTTAGCGTGCGCAGCTTTGATCATTATGCAGAACTTTCCAAACATAATCTTGATGATTTGTGCGCGGGTGCGCGTGTGGATGTCCGAGAATCAAAAAGGGATCCACTCGATTTTGCGTTGTGGAAATCAGAGCCAACAGGAACTTTTTGGAAAAGTCCGTGGGGCTATGGCCGTCCAGGATGGCATATAGAATGTTCTGCGCTTGCAGCAAAATATTTGGGCGATCAGATTGATATTCATGGTGGTGGCTTGGATTTAGTGTTTCCTCATCATGAAAATGAGCGAGCACAATCAGAAGCGCTGCACAAAAAAACATTTGCGCGCTACTGGTTGCACAACGGATTGCTCAATCTCGACAAAGAAAAAATGTCCAAGTCTATCGGCAACGTGCTCACTCTCGACGCGCTTTTCCAGCAATATGATCCAATGGTTCTGCGATTTTATTTCTTGAATCATCACTACCGTTCACCGATGGATTTTTCGCTTGATGATATGCCAGGCATCCAAAAAAGTTACAACCGTTTGTGCCATGCATTCCAATCAGTTCCGATGCAAAAAATCACATTTGCAGATGCAGAGCACATTTCTGTGCTCGCGCGTATGTGTCAAGTAATGGAAGAAGATTTTAACACAGCGGCAGCAATCGGGATTGTGTTTGAACATCTCAACGAAATTAAGAACGATCCAAAAGCAGCGGGTGCAGTGAAATCATTTTTGCACAATGTGTTCGGGCTCTCATTAGTTCCTATCGCAGAAAAGGGCGTTGAAATTACACCCGAGATCCAAAAGCTACTTGATGCGCGCGAACAGGCGCGTCGTGATAAAAACTGGAAACGTGCTGATGAGTTGCGTGATCAGTTGAAAGAGCTGGGTCATGATGTGCAAGATAAAAAAATCTAGATTTTAAAAATCTATATAAAAAAGAAGGCCGAGAAACATCTCGGCCTTCTTTTTTTGGGTCCCCACACAAGGCTCAAGAGCCATTTGTGGGGACTTCAAGTTCCATTATTTGAGCAGTGACGAGTTTGGTGCCATCGGTGGTTTGGCATACTTTTGTTTTTCGAAACCCTGCTTTTTCATAGGCACGGATTGCGCGAATATTAGTTATTTCTGGATCAGTAATAATTTTGTTTGGGTGTAGTGGCATGAGCACGCTGTTGATGAATTGCAAGATGATTTGTGTGCCATAGCCTTTACCAACATAATCGAGATCGGCAATAAAAATATCAAATCCATAGGTGCGCAAGGGGCCATGGACTTCGCGATTGGAATGGGTCGCTACTTGCGACCATTGAACATAGCCAATCGGTGTCCCTTCATGCTCAATAATATATTGGCCCATATAATCGGCGGATATTTTTTCTTTATATTTGGTACTAAAAATTACGAAGTCTCGGCTTTCGCGCCACCATTGCGCAATATGCGGGAGGGCAAGCCACTCAAACACACGTTGAAGATCTGATTTTTTAAGATCTTTAAAATTGACTGTAATCATGGATGTGAGGTTAATAAGGCCAGGAATATTCCCGGCCTTATTGTTATCTACAATGTTATCCAAGGTATTGTTTTATTTTTTCAACCAACGCTTCTTTGCTCATATAGCCGGTTTCTCTTCCCTTGATTTCACCGTTCTTGATGAAAATGAATGTGGGCACGGAGGTGACACCATATTCGATAGAAACATCGCGAGCTTCATCGACATTCAACTTTGCAAATTTATATTTCCCGCCGTGTTCTTTTTCTAGTTCTTCAAAGATAGGCGCCATTTGTTGGCATGGACCACACCAGGTTGCAAATACATCAAGTACAACCGGTTTTTCTGATTTTTTAACTTCTGATTCGAGATTTTTCGACGTTATAGAAACAGCCATTACGTTCCTTTGGGGATGATAAAACGAAATATGTTCTCTCCATCATAACAAGAACAAATAATTCGTAAATTCTCAGAGGGATAAATGATGTCCAGGTGTCATAGCGCCATAATTTTTATGCGAAGAACACAGGCATTTTCTTGTTTTTCGCTAGCCCAACAAATTACCATTAGAATAATAAGTCATCTTAATAAGGGGAATAGTTTATGAAGAAAAATCTATTGGGGATAATCTTGCTTGCATTGTCCGCGAATATAATGAGTCCAATGAAGCAGCCACAATCGAATTTGGATAAACTCATTAAGGCTATTGAGAATAATGATCCCGCGACAGTTAATATGATTCTCTATAGGCCTAATATGCGTGAGGTTGTGGATCAACGCGATGCAGACGGCACCACTCCATTAACAGCAGCAGCTTTCCACTGCAATCTAGGGATAGCTGCTGCATTGCTTAGGGCTGGAGCCGATCCAAATGTTCGCAATGGTGTGGGAGAAAGTCCATTAACGATTGTTGCTGCGAGCATGGGCGCAGAAAGACAACATGTGCAAGGATTAGGTCTTGTGATGGATGCGAAAAATGTCTTTCAAGATCAAGCTGTATGTATGCCAATAGTTGATCTGTTGCTATCCAAGGGAGCCGATGCAAATGAACTAAGTGGTATGTTTGAGACTCCGTTATTCATTGCGCTACGCACAGGCAACACAAGAATTGCAAATGCGATCATTACTCTCATACCGGATGCAGAACTCGATACACTGATGACCGGTTGCGCGGCGATTAATCGTATAGGAATGCCGCCTGAAATCAGAGCACCGCTATTGTGCGGTCGAGTGCAGAGTGATCTATTGAACAGGCGGATGGCAAATATTGGGTATATGAATTTGACTACAGCGCAGAAAGCAACGCTCGATGGGCTAGGCTACACTGAAGATAGAATCAGGCAAATGATAAAAGAGGCGATTGCGAAAAAGAAATTAACGCGCAAAATGCCAACAATAAAAGCAGTTCCCGAGCTTAAAAAGTAAATTTTTAGTTTGCTGAAATTAAAACCGGCCCCAAATTTTGAGGCCGGTTTTTTCGTGATTACTTTTAATCTAGCTACGATTGTGGCGCAATTTGTGGAGCGCGGTGGCATGGGCCTTCAATTTTCAACTCTTTGATTGCTGCAAATGGCACGCCTTTGTCTTCTAGTTCATTGGTGCGTATTCCTTTGCAAAAGAGCGGCGATTCTTTTTGAAGGAAAGTAGTGGTAGCTGTTGCTTTTGATTCATGCACGCTACTGCAAAATACTTTTATTGGATTTCTGCTATCTTCGCGACCGAGTTCAAGCAGGTAGTTTTTTGTGTCACCATTTTTGAACATGATGACAATCTCGATATATTCGATGCTAAAAGAAGATTTTGATGGTTTGTAGTGCCAGACAGCCTTTGGATTTGGCACGGCGATGGAGGTGATTTCACTCAAATCAATAAAGCTTTCGATAAGATCTGTTTTGGGATCAGCTTGCAACATCATTTCGCCTTTTGGTCCTATCTGCGGTGCACTGGTTGGTTTTTCATACATAGAAATTTTATGTGTTTTTGCCGAATCTCGATCGCGGCCGATTCGAATATTATTCACCTTTTCTACATGGTCTTGGCGACTGATGAGGACTCCATAAAAATCGAGTGATTGATCAATTTTTTTATCTTCTCCGCTCCAGGCAACAACGAGAGCAGTCTGCATCGCAATGCTGAGTGCAACATATTTTTTCATTACGGTCTCCTTTATGAACCATGTGATTACTTATTCATTTCTACTACACGAACACACTATTGTGCAAGGCGTCACTATTGGTACGGTGCAAAAAGTTGGACAACTTTCCTGTGCGTTTATATGTTAGTACCATATTGCCTTCAAAAAAAGGTATGGTTTAAAAAAAAGGAGCTTGTTGTGAAAAAGCACGTAGGTTTAAAAATTCTTTTCATTTCATCATTTTTTGCATCCTGTCTCATTGCGGCAAAAGTCACCACTAAGATTTCACCAGTCAAACCAGTTGCTGCTCCCGTTCAAACTAAAGAAGCTGCTGACGATGTCAGTACGCGTACGTTCTCAGACGAAGATAAAGAGCAACGAGAAAAGCGCAATGATGTGATTGCGTTAGTAAAGCGCGGCGTTGCATATTTTCAAGAGCACACCGTTGAGGAAATTGGTCTTGCATTCAGCCATACCAACGAATTTGTTTTTGGAGAATTATATCTTTTTGTCTATGGCATGCAGGGTCGTGTTTTTGCTCATGGGCAGCAAGCCGAGCTCATCTGGAAGAATTTGTACGATAGCCGTGATGCTTTTGGGATTTATTTTATTCGTGAAATGCTTGAAAAAGCAAAAAAGGGTGGCGGTTGGGTTAACTATGAATGGCGTGGTTCTACTAAAGTAAGTTATGTGGAATTAGTCACGAAAGGTGATGAATCCTACATGGTCGGCTGTGGATATCACCCGCATATTAAATCTGATGTGGTGGTGAATTTGGTTAAAGGTGCTGTCACACTGTTTAATCAAAAAACGAAAGCGGGAAGTAGCGTT
The DNA here is from genome assembly GCA_020050795.1 of Candidatus Babeliales bacterium. Lineage (GTDB taxonomy): Bacteria > Babelota > Babeliae > Babelales > Vermiphilaceae > JAGVKD01. Next base: position 44,909 of record JAGVKD010000015.1, on the reverse strand, counting down.
GCTGATGCTATGAGTGAGTTCAGCTATCCGCTTGGAAAATTCATTGTGGGCGATTTGTATATATACGCTTATGATTTTGAAGGGAATGTGTATGCCAATGGTGATCGTCCTGGATTAATTGGCATCAATAGAATTAATTATACTGACGATCGTGGCAAAAAACTGATTCAAGAGATGATTACTAAATTGAAAGAAACGTCCAAAGGCATCTGGATTGATTATACATTTAATGGCGTTTTCAAACGAGCATATGCAGAAAAAGTTACCGGTATCGATGGTAAGCCATATTTTATCGCGTGTGGTTATTATCCTGATGTTAGTAGGGATGATGTGGTTGAGATGGTTCGTCGTGGGTATCAAGAATTGAAAAAAACTGGTGAAAGTAATGCCTTTAAAATTATCAGTGATAGACAAGATCTAACCTTCCACAAGGGTGCTTTATATTTAGTTGTTTATGATATGGAAGGTGTTTGTATGGCCCATGGAAGCAATATAGAATTTGTGGGTCAAAATCAATGGAACCTCGTAGATCAAGATGGCGCACATTTTGTGCAAGATATGATAAAGAAAGCGCAAGCTGATGGCAGTGGTTGGCTGAACGTACGGTTACGCAATGCGCTGTTGTCAATGTATGTAGAAAAAGTTGAAATCGGGTTGAAACAATATGTGATTGGATGTTATCTCTATCCAGTTAATAAATCAGAAACGATGATTCTCCTTGCCGAAAGCGGCGCTTCATATCTGCGTTCGCATGAGCCCAAAGAGGCATTTGAAGAATTTGTTAAAGGTGATGGCAAGTTCTTCCGTGGTGATTTGAACGTGTTTGCCTTTAACCCAGATGGTATATGTTATGCCTATGGTGATCAAGAGCGTCTTATTTGGCGTGATTTGAGCAAGGTGCAAGACGATGATGGTAAATTTTTCATTCATGATTTTATAGAAGCAGCCAAGCATGGGTCTGGTACTGTTGATTATAAACTCAATAAAGTACCAAAAATTGCTTACGTTGAACTAGTCAAAAAGGGTGATAAGGAATTTATTGTTGGATCTAGTTTCTATCAAACAGTGGTAGGCATAAGGTAACAGCATGGGAAGCAAACGAGTAGTATTGTCCACGCTTTTTTTCAGCATGTTCGTTTTGGCACAAGAAGAACTCGTTGAACAAGACGTGTCAGATGAAGTCATTGAAGAAGTTGTAGCTGGCGAGCGCGATCATAAATATCGCGCTCCATCAGATGGCTATTATGAGCAGCATGTGCAATGTGATTGTTCAGATCCACGTTTCGTGTTGCGCAATAAAGAAATGAGTCTTATTTTTTCTGGGTATATCAAAAGTAATAACTTTTTCGACACGCGGCAGGTTTTTGGATTTTATGAGGATCTCCGGCTGATTGTACCAGAGCCAAGAATGCCTGATATTAATGGTCGCGATGTAAACGCTCGCGCACAATTTAATATGCTTGCTATCGAAACACGTTTGCGCACTTTGATGATTGGCCCAAAGATTGGCCGTGCACGACCATTCGGTTTTATCGAAGTTGATTTCACAGGTCCTTGGTTAGTTAATAATTCGACAAATCAGCACATTGGATTTCAGAATGCTATCAACTGCGCGACGTTGCGTCATGCCTACATTCGCTTGCAGTGGGATCGATTCTCATTTTTAGCCGGACAATTTTGGCATCCAATGGTGCCACCAGAATCGGCCGTAAATGATACAGTTTCATTTGAAACAACACCTTTCCAATCGGTTGCACGCAATCCCCAATTACGACTAACGACAGAATTTAGTGATCGTGCTGAATTGATCGTGGCTGCAATTTCGCAGCTTCAATTTGTGAGTAATGGTCCTGAAGGTTTTTCATCAAAATATTTGAGTAATGCACTTGTGCCAAATCTTCATGCGCAGTTGCGCACCTATTGGGGTGATCATGTGTTGGGTGCCGCCGTGGACTTCAAGCGTTTGTTACCACTTTTGTTTACAGAAAAAGATGGTCTGATTTTCAAAGCGAACAATACCGTGTCGGCAGTATCTGGACAGGTTTATGGTCAACTGAAATTCGACAAGATTGTGGCGCGCGCATTTATAACCTATGCATCTAACCTGACAGATCATCTTCTACTTGGTGGCTATGGCGTGAGTAGTGTCGATAGCTGCGGCAATCGACAAACATATACACCAATGCGCCAACTTGCTTTTCTCTTTGATATGTATGCACCATTATGGCTTGAACCAGGAATCATGATTGGTGCAACCAAAAATTTGGGTGCGCGTGGCACACTTTATCGAGATCCGACTATGATAGGTAACGAACAATTCACGATTTACGGCCTTGGTGGTGGTGGAGATGGACTTTCACAAAACTTTAATGCTATTGACTATGTGATTGGCGTTGCGCCTCGTTTGAAATGGTATAAGAGTCCGATTACTTTTGGCGCAGAAGTGAAATGGCTTCGCGCTGGGTATGGTGAGCTTAACTGCAAAGGGCGCATTCATGATATATGCCCTGTAAATGATGTGAGAATAACACTAGCGTTATATTATTGTTTCTAACAAAAAAAGGGTACGCATATGGCATGTGGTGGATGTGGAGACAAATGCAAATGCGGTGGACAATGCAATTGCAGTAACAAAGGTGGCGGTTGCGATTGTTCAAAAGGTGAACGTTGCATGTGTCGTGGTAAAGGCCGTTGTGACTGTGGCAAAAACCCGCAAGAGTGTCGTTGTTCCAAAAAGTAAGTGAAATCTGATTTTTAAGAAAGCGAGTTTCAACTCTTATGGCACCACGATTGAGCTCTGGCTTTTTAAACATAGCAGAAGTAACTGCAGATGATTTAAAAGCACATATGGAGACAGGTAGTAGTCTCATGGTTATCAACGTGCTCGACAAACAATCTTATGACGACTGCCGGATCAAGGGCTCAATCAATGTGCCACTTGCTCATCTTAAAGATCAGGCAGCTCAGTGGAATAAAAATCAGCGCATGGTTCTCTACGCTGCGCATTATAAATCCTCGACGGCACGTGAAGCATTTCAGATTCTTGATGAATTGGGCTTTACGAATATCGCGACATATGAAGGTGGCATGCGTGAATGGCTTGCAAAAAGATTTCCCTCAGAGGGCGCATGTCAGATGGATTATTTAGCTAGATAAAATAAGAGCCTCCAAAAACGGAGGCTCTTATTATTTTAATTTTTTATTTCAGATCATTTTCGTTTCCATAGATCCCTAAACGTCGCATGACTTCCATCGCTGAAGGTGACAGACTTGTCATCATGGTAAGCAACACCGGTGAATTCGGTTTTTTTAGCGGGGGGAAGTTTTTCTTCTTTCTCAGATCGATCGATGTATATCACGATCAGATTACTTTCTAGCATAGTTTTGAATGGTGCAAGTGGAGTATTTGGTGGCAGAGAAAACAATGCATCATGGTGATGCTTGAGGGCCGGCCCGAATGTTTTTTGTGCGACAGCTTCGAGATCTTTAGGGCTTGTTTCGAGTGTGCGCCTGATCGCGCTATTTCCCCAAAGGTTAACCAAGACAGATATGTCTTTTGATGTACATCTATACTCTTGTGCCAAAAACTTGCACAGTTCATTGGGCGTCATTGTTTTTAAAATAGGGAATTCTTTTTTTTGCATCCGATAGTATGTTGTGTTGCCATCAAATTCCCGCACAGCGCTGGTAGCATATATAAAGGGATCATCTTCCATCATACCGTGCAATTTACAAGAGAATAAAAGAGATACACACAATAAAAAGTAAGCTGCCATTTCTGTCACCACTATTGAAAAATTATTTGCTAATGAAAAATAAGTATGCCGAGAGTAGTGACAAGAAAAAAAGATTTGGTGATTATGAGCACCAATAATGCCCAATTCTTAGGAGATTATTTAGGAGTTATTTTTGCTTTGAAGGGCGCTTGCTACAAGACATAAAACTATGGTTTTTTGCTTCAGTGCTTTTCCATGCGATGAAATATACGTGCTTCAAATTGAAGAGAGTGAGAGGTTGTTCGGACCAGTCGAACGGCGATATTTTGATATATCGTGGTGCTGGAATCTCATCGCCGGTCAGAGGCATACAAATTCCTGCAAGTGATTTATCGGTAACTTTTACGCTCGTGTTAGGCAATTCTGCGGCCAGTCTATTGCGCAGCGCTGTTAAAGGAGATGGACATTCTTCCTTTTTTTTGTTCAGAGCATCGAGTTCGTCTTGGGACAATTGAAATTGAATTTGCAGACTCATAAAGCGTTGCAAATCAAAATGTTTTTCTACCAAGTGAGATTGCGATCCGGCGTCCAAAATATAGATTTTTAATTTAAACCATTCATCTTTATGCTTTCTTCCGATTGCACTTTGGAGTTGAATGAAAGTAGCATCTGCATCCAGCTCAACGCTTTCTTTACGGTCATCACTCACGCCATAGTCCGAACTTTGGGCATCTGCGCCTAGCCACACGTACTGTATTGTTTGTTTTTCTTTTTCCATTTCCATCGCCAAAAAAGTGTTGGGAATGAATGCGAGCAACAGAATAATTTTTTTCATTTCATCTTCTATGATTGTCTTTGGGCACAAAAAAATCCGATACAAGATCGGATTAGTAGTCGTTTTTGGAAGATTGGCTTAACGGCCTTGCCCCTCTTCGCTTGTCCGGGTCTTCCGACTCGGCAAGCTTCGCCGGGCAGTCTTCGCTTTTAATTTTCAAAGCTAATCTTGCTATCATTCATTAAGTAATGGCGTCAGCCAGACGAAGCAGCGTAGCAGCGAAGACTGGAGGAGAGAGTGGGATTCGAACCCACGGTCCCGCTCTCACGGGACAACGGTTTTCAAGACCGCCGCAATCGACCACTCTGCCATCTCTCCGCAGTAGTCTCATGTTATGCGTTAATTATAGCATACGAGGGCTGAAAATCAATGCGCTAAATGCCATTCTGCGGTATGCTTTTTCTGATGATGTATCGAAAGTAAGGAATCATATGAAAAAACAAATAATTGCGATTGGTGGTGGGGGATTACAGATCAAGAATCCCTCATTTGAAAAATATCTGATAAGTCTTACGGATAAAAAGTTTCCACGGGTTTGTTTTTTATCACAAGCGAGTAATGAAGCGCGAGAGTATATCGTCCGTTTTTATGAAATTTTTGCGCAACTTGATGCCCAACCATCGTGGCTTTCTCTCTTTGGAAAAGTGGAAGGTGGTTGGCAAGAGAAGCTGCTTGAACAGGATATTATCTTTGTTGGTGGTGGCAACACACGCAGCATGCTTGCGCTATGGCGTGAGTGGGGCGTGGATGATCTTTTGCGCCAGGCATATCATCAAGGAACCATTCTTGCCGGATCAAGTGCCGGTGCCATTTGCTGGTTCCAGCAGGGAATTACTGATTCAGTTTGGCCGCTTGGAATACTTCCGGGCTTGGGACTTCTTGAGGGAAGTTGTTGTCCGCATTATGATTCCGAATCTGAACGGCGTCCCACCTATTTAGCAAAAACAAAAACCGGCGAAGTAATGCCAGGTATTGCGCTTGAGGATTATACCGCTGCGCATTTTGTGGATGGTGAATTATTGCGGATAGTGAGTGTGCAAAAAAATAAAAAAGCGTATCGAGTGGACGCGGGACAAGAGCGGATTTTAGTAAGTGAACCTATTTAAGTTCACTTACTTGTTCGATCTGAGGCTGTTGTTGATTGATTGGACAAACTGACCAAGAAGCTGTTTCTTGCTCAGCTTTCGGATTGAAAAAGTGCGGCTCACAGTTGCTCGTGTGCTGCTCTTTAAATCCAAGAATTTCCATAATCGCCCAATACACACCGCCATGAGCGACGATGAGAGTGGTGTGATTTGGATCTAGAATTTCGTTCAATGCGATCAAGACACGTTGTTTAAAATCATCGACGTGTTCACCTTTTTCGACATGCTGACCATCAATCCAATCTTTAAAATTGACGATAGTGTCTTTGAGCGTTCCTTCCAAGATGCCCCATGAGCATTCTTTCAGGCCGTCTGTTGTTATGAGTGGCACGTTGAGATGTTCATTAATAAGTTCGGCTGTTTTATGAGCACGAATAAGCGGACTTGAAACGATTCTGGTGATATTCAGATGAGTTAAAAGTGGAGCGACAGCTTGGGCTTGTTTGATGCCCGTTTCATTGAGAGGAATGTCACTGTGCCCTTGTCTGAGCTTTTGTTTATTCCAATCTGTTTCTCCATGTCGGATGAAATAGAAGGGAATTGATGGAATAGTGTTAAATTTATTCACGTATAATGTTTCCTATAAAACTAGCTGTGCTAAAAGTAGCATAGCTTTGTGTAAACCTTTGGGTAAAGAGTTTGAAGATATTGAGTTCTTAATTGATGGCGCCAGCCCGACAGAGTCCGATGAAGCCGTTAGGCGAAAACGGAAGAAGTTGCAAGCGAAAACTGACGTAGCCCGACGTAGCCAAGGGCGTAGACGGGTGACGGTAATGGCTGCTATGCCATCTACCTATTTTGAGACCTATCTGTTCTAAATATAGCGAAAATAAGAGATTTTATCAATTGGGTACAAAAAAAGCACCGTTCAGAGGTGCTTACTTATTGACGAAATAACTTTTGTAATCATTTGAGAAGCTGGCCTGCCAGTCATTTGCTTGCGGCAAATGACTGGTGCGCCCAAGGGGAATCGAACCTCTAACCTTCAGATTCGTAGTCTGACGCTCTATCCAATTGAGCTATGGGCGCACATAATATTTCAGAATTGTATCTTTGATTGGGCTAGTCCGTTTAGATTGTCGGAATAACTTAATTGTCTTGCCCCTCTTCGCTTGTCCGGGTCTTCCGACTCGGCAAGCTTCGCCGGGCAGTCTTCGCACTGTTCTATCAATGCTTACTTTTCTACCTTAGAAAGACTGGCCGTGCCAGGTGTAGCCCTTTAGGGCGAAGACTGGTGGAGAGAGAGGGATTCGAACCCTCGTGCCCGGTTAACCCAGACTCTTGCTTAGCAGGCAAGCGCTTTAGTCCACTCAGCCATCTCTCCAAAACATATTCAAAGATATAAAAAAGATAAAGGTATTTCGCTGTTTGCGCAAGCTCTTGTTGCGTATAACTGTATCTAGTATAGTATTTTTTCAAGAATTTATCTAAGTTTAAATAACTTTTTTGGAGGGAAAATGCCTTTTATTTTCGAACTAAAGGTGGTCCCCTCATCAGGCCAAAACAAGTGGATTCTAGATAAAAATGGCATTCTCAAGTGCTATCTAAAAAGTGCTCCCGAGAAGGGCAAAGCCAATAAAGAGCTTATTCAACTCATTTCTAAAGTATTAAAAATTCCTCAGGCGGACGTTACTATCGTCTCCGGTGCCACCGATCGGCGCAAAAAAATCAGCATTACTCTTGATATAACCTTTGATCAGTTGTTAGAAAAAGTAGGCATTGAGCAAGATGAGGTCAAGCACCAAATAGGCCTATTTTAATTTATTTGTGGGGACCCTGTCCGACGCAGGAGGATGGGGATTTAAAGGAGGCGAAGATGCCCTATTTCAAATGGCGAGGGGTAACCATCGTTGGCGATTGGCGCACGGGAAAACAATTTGCACCATCGCATCAGCACTTGGATGCCCATCTTCTGAAAAAACAGATAGCACTGATTGAAAGCTGGCCAGTGGCCACGCGTTGGTTTTTGCGGCCTGTTTCTCGTGCCGATACTATTCAATTTTTTCGGCAACTCTCCGTGCTCATCCAGGCAGGAATACTGCTTCCCGAAGCGCTTGTCATAGCCGGTGCGCAAGTGAGTAATCCTCGATTGCAAGAAGTGGTTTATGCAGTTGCAGATGCGGTGCAAGGAGGTGTTTCCTTTGGGGATGCGTTGCAGCGATATCCAAAAGTGTTTAGCAAAATTATGGTGCAGCTTGTGCAGGCTGGTGAAGAATCGGGAAAATTAGCACCCGCATTGCAAGCCTTGTGCGATCACTTAGAAGCGACTCATGATTTATATTCACGCATTCGTGCAGCGCTCATGATGCCTATAGTCACCTTTCTTTTTTTCTGTTCCATAGTATCGGTTATGTTTGTGGTAATTCTGCCACGATTTGAACACATTTTTGCGTCAATGAAAGTGCCAATCCCGCCACTCACGCGCACGCTTCTTTCTATAAGTAGTTTTATGCGCAGCGGGAGCATGCTTGTACTTGCAGGTCTGATCACGCTCATTATTGTCTGCCTATGGCTTTTAAAGCGCACACACAAGGGCAAAACTATGTTTGATGCTTTCTGGCTCAAGGTGCCATTTATTGGCGGACTTCTTCGCTATCGTTTCACTGCATATTTTTTCCATTCATTAGGAATGCTGCTTGAGGGTGGCATGCAATTGGTGCCAGCGCTTGCTGTGGTGCGCCAATCGATAGGAAATGCGGTATTTGAAAAGCAGGTTGCAGTGGTGCAAAATCGGGTTGATGCCGGAGAATCTTTGAGTGATGCCTTGGCAGAATCTGATGATGGGCTTTTTTCTTCAGAAGCAATTGCGATGGTGTTAGTCGGTCAGGAATCAAGTTCCTTGCCGATGGTGCTCAAGCGCGTTGCCGCTGCGCAACGAGAGCAGATTCGCAGCAAGCTAACTACGGCCACCACATTGGTGCAGCCGCTCTTAATGGTATTTCTGGGATTACTTGTAGCGCTGCTCATTTTTGCAATCTACACGCCGATTTTCAATCTTTCATACGCCGTATAATCGTAGGCATTTTTGTGCTTTTTGCATTTGTTCTGTATGATAAAAAATCATTTATTATCAGCAGATAATGCGCGAAAGGCTCATCTAATGCTTTCGATTATTTCATCTAGAAGATTCGGTGTGCGACTATTTCTCGTTGTTTGGTTAGCAGGGACTTTTTGTTTTGATCTTGCTGCATTGTCGCCCTATGCGCAGAAAGCCGTTCTTGCCCGCAGGACAAAGCGGCGGCGCGAGCCAATTGTTGATGTGATTTTTGAATCACTCAACAAAGAGCAGGGATCCTTTCTTGGCGCAACAGAGTTAAAAGAATTAGAAATTCCGATTGTTCATTACCAGCTTGATTATGCAATGACCAGTTTTGGTCGGTGGCAGCTCAAGCAATTCTTATTTCCTACCGCAGATGTGACCACTATCATGCATCGGCAGGAAGTGGTGAAAGCATTGCTGAATGATCCAGAATTTTTTGCTTGCGCACAAAAAGCATTGCCCTATGTTGCAGAGAGTGAAGATGCGCTCATTGCCTATTGGAATGAAAATGATTCTCTTTCTCATAAAGCGGCCGATCTTTATTACACCTTTCCATGGATTGAAAATGTTAATGGCTATCTAAACGATAGCAAGACTGCGCTCGATTGGGGCATGCTGCTCAAAACTATTCGGCGCTGTGATTCATTGTTTGTTGAATTGTGCAAAGTCAGTTTTGCAAAAGAGTTGCTCAAGTTGAGTATTGGCGTGACCAATAACGTCAGTTTGGAAGGGATGTTGCTCAATAATGCCAAGTCTCTCTTTCGTGGACATGTTCCATGGTATGTGCGGTATGATGAGCACAAATATCTAGGCACTCAAGCGCAATATTCCGATCTGATGGAAAATGGTTCACTTGCTGATCGATGGGCTGCCTTCTTGCGTGGTGCCACATTTGATGATGGCAAAGTGGAAATCCTGCAAGAAGATGGTTGGCTCAAAGCGGGGTGGGATAACACTGCCGGCGCTCTATGGGGCGCAACTTTTGGCCAACTGTTTCCTGATTTTTCTCTTGCCTATAAATGGAGCAGTGAGCAAGCGCAAAATATTTCTGATGCTTCACTGGCTAAAAAAGGATTCGTTGCGCTGGCCGTGGTTGGCTACACTGCCTATCTTGATTATGCTTTGTATACCGGATCGCGTGATTCCTTCACATCGATCAAATCATTGTTTGGCACAATGGATGCATTGCGAGCTCGCTTAATTGATGTGGTGCGCGCACTGCACGCGATCCGAGCGCTTGAACGGTACGTTGCACTCCATCCAACTATTTCTGATTATCCATTTGCGCACAAGATGAAACAAGTTCGTGCAGAGAATGTTTCGCAAAAACTTAAAGCGCTTCTTGAGATGCTTGATGAAAAAACATTCAAGGGCGATGAGGCGTGGATATATTCTCGGGGCCGTGTGTTGCTTGCGCACAAAATTCTTCTAGAGATCAAAGATGAATTGGTACCAGTGCTGGAAGCAGTAGCAGAGTTTGATGCCTATGTTTCAATCGCAACATTGATGCAAGAGCATGAGCAGAAAAATGCCCGTTTTTGCTTTGTAGAATTTGTCGATGCGAATGAACCAATTCTTGATATTCAAGCATGCTGGGTTCCGATGCTCATGCCAGAAAGAGCAGTGGTGAATGACATTAAGTTTGGTATTGATGGTCAACCGAATAAGTGGGTGATCACCGGACCAAATGGTGGTGGCAAATCGACATTCCTCAAAGCGGTTGGTCATGCTGTTATTCTCGGTCATGGATTTGGGATTATGCCGGCGCAACGGGCTCGCATAGCGCCATTGGCGGGGCTGCGTACTTGTTTGCGGCCGGAAGAAAGCTTGCTTGATGATATGTCACAGTTTATGGCTGAGAAAAAACGCATGGATGAGATGCTCCAATTTGTGCAGGAGAGCAGTGAGGCCCAAAAAGTGGTTGCCCTCATCGATGAACCATTCCGTGGCACCGTGGATGCAGAATCGGCCGAGCGGATTTATAGCTTTGGGCAAAAAGTGGCACAAAGGCCAGGATCAATTGTTTGCATAGCAACGCATGTTGAAAAGCCGGTTGGACTTGCGCAACAGATGCCAGGTATTTTTGGCAATTGCCATGTGGGTATCGCAGAGCATGCGGATGGCACTTTTGAACGGCTCTTTACGGTTCAACTCGGTTGCGAGCATTGGTGGTTTGATGATGCGGGCAAACGCTCCCGTTTCATTGATTGGCTAAGCACCGAATATAGCCAGAAGAAGGCTAGCGAAACTTCAAAAAGTGCTTGAGATTTGATTGACGATCGTTCGGTTTATGTGTATGTTTTCTATGTATTGAAATGCATGCCGGGATGGCGAAATTGGTAGACGCACGGGACTCAAAATCCCGCGGTGGCAACACTGTGCCGGTTCGAGTCCGGCTCCCGGCACCAGGCTACGCCCATAAAGGGCTACGCCTGGCGCGGCCAGTCTTCGCCAAGGCTTCGTCTGGCTGTCGCCACTTCTTCTGAGGCAGATGATAAAAGCTTAGTAGCAGAGTGCGTAGACTGTCCGAAGTAGTTCTGAGTTTGGCGAAGAACGAAGACGGACCAGCATCTGAGGAAGATAGACTGGTTTTACCCCAAAAAAAGTAGAGAGTTTTATGGCAGTAGACTGTATTTTTTGCAAAATAATCGATCGCGATATTCCCGCAAAAATTATTGCAGAAAACGATGATGTTTTGGTCATCCAAGACATTGCGCCAAAAGCTCCCATTCACTATCTGATTATTCCCAAAAAACATATCAATGATATTCCGTCGATTAAAGATGCAGATATTTGTCTTGCAGGTAGTATCTTTAGCATGGCGCGAGATCTTGCCAAAAAATTACCCGGTTCGCAGGCATTTCGCTTGCTCATGAACAATGGGTCCGATGTGGGCCAAAGTGTCTATCATCTTCATTGCCACTTTTTGTCTGGCAAAAAAATGTCTGATTTCTAGTTTTTGTTTTTCCATTCGTGAGAACTATTTCTTTTCTCTCCTGTTTTGATCCAGAGTATTGGATTGAAATGGGACAAGAAGGGAAAGATAATGGTTGTTCGCATATTATTTTTTTTAGGACTGGTAATGGAACTAAATGGATTTAGCGTAATTGGCCATCGAGGTGCCTGTGGCTATGCGCCAGAAAACACGCTTGCATCATTTGCAAAGGCGATTGAGCTGGGTGTCGATATGGTTGAGTTCGATGTGCAGCGATGTAAAACGGGAGAGCTTGTAGTCCTGCATGATACAAAAGTTAATCGCACGACCAATGGAAAGGGGTCTGTGGGTGATTTCACTTTGGCCGATCTTCAAAAATTGGATGCGGGCAAGGGCGAGCAAATTCCAACGCTCCGAGAAGTTTTAGATTTGGTAGATCGAGAGGCTAGGGTCAATATCGAAATCAAACAGGAAGGCATCGTTGATGACGTGGCGGCCATCATCAAGGAGTATGTCACTCGGCATGGATGGTCCGAAAAGGATTTTTTGGTAAGTTCGTTTTGGCATCGTGAACTGGCCGCATTCAAAAAAATTTATCCTGGCGTGGCAACGAGCGCACTATTTGTGTGCGATCCTGCAGGTGGTATCGAATTTGTGTCGTCATTAGGCGTTGATGCCGTTGGATGTTCGATTGAATTTATTTCAAAAGAACTTGTTCAGGATGTGCACGCTCGTGACAAAAAAATATTTTTATTTACCGTGAATGCTCCCGATGAAATACGCTATGCGCTTTCACTTGGTGTGGACGGCATATTTTCAGATTTTCCTGATCGAGTTCTTGCTGCAATCAATCGTTGATATTAATCAATAATTGGTTCAACGCTATCATCTTTGTTCAGCTCATCTTTATAGAATAAGAACAAGCCAATAAACACGATCACAGAAGAGAGATAAAAGTGCCAGGTGATTATTTCGTCGAGGAACGCCCAACCATAAAGGGCGGTAAAGAGCGGCGCGATAAATCCGGCAAAAGACATGAATGTTGCAGTGTATTTTTTAAGCAGCGATGCATACATGTTGTGGCATATCACATTGCTCAATAGCACGACTACAATCAACCAGGTGAAAAAGGTGCCAACCTCTGTTACCGGTTGTGTCCCTTGATACCATACTTCGAAAAAAAGCGATCCAAGCAATAATGCAAGACCACCGGCTGTCATAGTGATACCATTCACCGCCATAGCAGAAAAGTTTTTGTATCGTACTAGTTTACGCATTACAATCCAGCTGTAGCTATGCGTAGCAATGGAAATTAGTACTGCAAATTCCTGCCACGAAATGTAGAGAAATTCTCCCATGCGAGCTTCGGGTCCACTTGAGGTTGTAAGAATAGGAATGAGTCCCAAAAATCCGATAGTGAGTCCGAGCCATTGGCGAGGAGTGATCCGTTCTCTAAACATAAGATAGGAATAGAAAGAAGAAACAAAAGGCGACAGGTTATATAAAAAACAGGTTTTAGTTGCGGACATGTCTTGCAATGCCCAGAAGCGCAGCATGTAGGTGATACAAACACCAAAGAGCGCTATCTCTGCATAGGACCACCAATGTTTTTTCTGGAATTTAAAGCTTCCACGGTTCCAAAAATATTGATATGCAAAGATAGCAACGCCACTGACAAAAAAGCGTGCTCCTGCCAAAAAAAGTGGTGAGGAGAAGCGGAGCATATATTTGCTAATAGGCATCGAAGACGCCCATAAAGCGTACATAAGAATAATAAAGGTCATCGTTCACTCGGTATAAAATAGGGAAATAGCATAGATTGCTTACTTCTTGCCGTGGCTATTTATGATAACAAAATGCTGCTTCTAGGGCAAATAAGCCTGAAGGTTTGCAGGGGCTCATTTGCTTTATTGACGATTTTAGTATGGATATGTTAATTAAATAAAAGAATATTTTTAAAAATAAAGGAGGTAGGATGCAATACAAATTGAGAGATTTTGTTCCGCTGATTGTTATCTTTTCTCTGATCCTTCTTTTTACTATCTTGCGCCAGTTCTACATGGGCTTTCATATGATCAGTGCGATGCGCGATTTTATGGGCAGCTTTTTTATTGTGTTTGGTGCATTCAAAGTTTTCAATTTACGTGGTTTTGCGACTGCTTATCAGACCTATGATTTGTTAGCCAAACGTGTGGCTCTCTATGCGTACCTCTATCCATTTTTGGAATTGGCACTCGGTGTTTCCTATTTTGTAGGTTGGAATCCGTTTGTCACAAATCTTGCCACGGTTGTGTTGATGTCCTTTAGTGCGCTTGGTGTTTTTAATGAATTGCGCAAGGGCAACGAATTTATGTGTGCGTGTCTTGGTGTGGTATTCAAAATTCCAATGACCTATGTCACACTGCTAGAAGATCTATTGATGGCTGTGATGGCCTTAATAATGTTATTGATTTAGGAACCTTAATGAAAAAATATGCGTTACTTGTAATGCTCTCGCCTATTATGATGTTTGCTTGTTCATTCACCGTTAAGAATGACACACACAAAGATGTGATTGTGACCGATTCTGATGGTAATGCACTCTTTCTAAAACCTGGTCATGAGCGTGCAATCAATCCTACAATCAGAGGCCGCATTTTAGGATTAGTTCCTCGTCGTTGGTTGGTGAGTGAAAAACTATCTATTTATCACGAAGAGTCGCCTGAACATTTTCATCGCAAATATCAATTGACGGAAAAATATTGTGTTGCCGACTCGCAAAAAAATCATATCAACGTCAGCGATATTAAGTCGCCACTGCCTGAGCATATGCGCGATCGCTTTACGGTAGAAGAACATCCATGCAAGATAGCTCTCGTTGCTAAATCATAAATTTAATTTTTTGCATAAAAAGTCCTCGGGATTTCCGGGGACTTTTTTGTTATCTACTTTTGATCTCGGCGCTTCGCCTGTATACTACCCTACCACCTGGATATGCCAGATCATCTTCTGAAAGGCGCATTGTATGATTTTTGAAGTAGTGCTCTCAATTCTTCTTTCAATATTTTCTACAGCAGTGATGAGTTATGTCTGCATGGCCATGCCGATAGGCCCATGGGTGGGTCCAATGTTGGTTCTTATCGTGTTACCCTTTTTCAGAATTTTGCCATCTCGCTCTCGTGATCAAAGCATAGCCCTCGTTTCCCTTTCTGGTTCGATAGGGGGCATCTTGGCCACTGGGTGCGCTTTTTCCTATCCAACACTTTATTTCCTGGATCCTGTTCTTTTCGATAGCTGGATGGCTAGTCCGATTTATTTTGCTGCGGTTCTATCGGGCTTGAGTTTATCAGCAGCTCTTTTTGGATTTTGGATAGCCAATGTTTTTGAGCATCGGTTGATTGTTGAAGAAAATCTCGCCTTTCCTATCGGGCAATTGATGCAGAAAATGATTGCCGCGCAGCACCAAATTCGTAAAGCATATGAACTAGTTGCAGGATTTGTGGGCACCTTTTTATTTTGCATGTTGCAAAGTGGCACTGCTATGTTTCGTGGCTTTATTCCCCGAACGATCACATTGGTGCCACACAGAGTAATTGGTGTTTTTGAGATTCCGCGCATTCAGTTTGATTTATGGCCCATGCTCTGGGCGATTGGTTTTATAACAGGGCATGTTATTGCAGTGCCACTTTTAGTCGGCGCGTTAGCAAAAATAGTTGTGGTTGATCCAACGAATCAATTGTTTTTTTCACATCTTTCGAGTGTGGAATTTGTGCTGGCATTTTGCAGCGGGATGGTGTTGGTTGGCGCTGTGCTCAGTTTTGCGCAACTGCCGAGTTTGCTCAAAAAGGGTGTTGAGCAATTGATGAATGGATTGAAGGGCAGTGCATCTTCTCAAAAACTGTTTATTGCCAAAGAACATCTTTTTGAGCTCGGCGTTGTGAGCATAGTTTTGATAACTTTTTTGAGCTATTTTAATTTTTCGCCATTAGCACAACTGTATCTCGTAATTTCTACTTTTATTTGGGGCTATCAGATTGCTGCCGTTGCCGGAAAAATTGGGATGGCAACGCTCGGGCGGTATGCCACATTCGCCATGATTCCTGCAATGTTTTTGTTCAATCTCAATTTCACTCAAATTGTTTTGATCTCCACGTTTGTCGAAATTGCAGGAGGCGTTGCGGTGGATGTTCTTTTTGGGCGCAAGTTGGCGCGTATGACAGACATTAAAGAATCAACGACTAAGCTCTACCAGTTGTTGGGGATTGTGGTCAGCTCAATGAGCATCGGAATTGTGTTCTGGTTGCTCATCAAACATTTCGGGCTAGGCTCTGAACACCTATCGGCTTATCGAGCGCAAAGTCGACGATTGCTTATTGATGTAAAACAGTTTGATTATTACGTGCTGCTTCTTGGTGGTCTATTTGGCTATGCCCTCAAATATTGCAAGGTCAATCCAGCACTCGTGCTTGGAGGGCTGCTCATGCCGCTCAATATTTCCATTGGGCTGATTGTGGGCGGGTTTTCAGGTTCGTTTGTTAAGGATCGAGGCGAATGGGAGCCATTCTGGTCAGGTGTTTTTGCCTCGAATTCAATCTGGATGCTTTTGCAGGCACTGAGTAGGTAAAAAACTCAAATCGCCATATAAAACAATTCTATTTGTATAAAAATATTCCAATCTGAAAACACATTCTGCTACTATGAAGGGGAATAGGAAGCTGCTCAACAAGCTGTTTTGGACCGTTTCCATCCGAAAACTTTGCATAGGGGGATATGGTAATGAAAAAATTACTCCTCATTATCACCGTGTTTGTACTCGTCTTTCTCAATTTGCGCATGTTTGGCCGCCCATTTTTGGGTAGTGAACGCAGTCTTGATACGCCATTTTTTAATATAGTTAAGCGTGATCCAGAACGCGAACGTATTGTGCATACCAAGATCAAATTGGAACATGCCCTCACGCGATTCCGTCGCCAGCCTGACTTTGGTCAGATTGGTCTGCAAAGTATTCTTGACTTGGTCGATGTTGAATTAGCGATTGTCGATGGATTGCTTGATGGGGTGAAGGGTTATCGTCTTGAGCGCATAGTGCACGAGCGAAACAAGATTGTGATGCGCGCGCTGCCAGTGGTTCTCAAAACGTATGATCATGTTTTAAGTCTTGCCACTATGGATGCTGCGCTTGAACAAAAAATTAGAAATGCAATGGCGCGTGAAAACGGTCATCTTGCCAATGCATTGAATTATGAAGACAAAGAAACGTTCTTGTTGCGTATGGCAGACGGACTTGAATACTACTATCAGGTGATCGAAGATATTCAATACGCATTGTCGAAAACGTATTAGTTAATTTTCTCTATTGCTCATCGATAAAAGATACTCTTTAAAAAATAGTGAACTCTCCTGCATTTCGTTGCAGGAGAGTTTTTTTATTTTCATAGATGCGATCTAAAAAATAGCTTTCATGCAGGCTCATTAAAAAAAAGTCCACAAAACCTAGCATCTGTTTGGTATAAAAATTTATGCTCCCTCGATGACTGGATCACTTTGTTTCAAGAATAAAAAAAGAATTAATTCAGGAGAGCATAGATGAAGAATAGAATATGGCTTTTGCTTGTAATGTTTGGGTCCATACTATGTGCTGAACTAGATAATGAACCTACACAAATCTCAGAACAAGTAGTGATTCTGAGCCAAGATGAAATTGATGCAATTCTTAGGCGCGATGAACTATATGTCTATTTTGGGCCAGAAGTTTGTTCGGCTATTCACGACCTGCCTTATATTCACAGATACATTCTTGCCCAAGATCTTCCTTGCCAGTATTTGAGCACACTATGTGATTACATTTCTCATGGCAAAACAACAGCGTCTTTTGATCTTGTTGATGCAGCATTATATGAAGCTGCTGAATATCTCGCGAGCAATCAGATAGAGATTACGCAAGAAGATGCAGCGCAATTATTCCGCAATCTCGAAGAGTATTGCGCAAAGTTAGAAGCTGGCGCAGTGGATCTTGTTGTCAGTCCAACAGAAGATGAAGATGTTGATACTACAACTGTGCGAAGTCGCAGATGTAAGGCATTCCATTCATTGATTACGTGCAAATTATCCACAACATGTTTGAACGTTAAATGTAATGCAACCATTGGCGGGAATTTAACGGTCTTTGGTAATGAACTTATCGAAGGTGATCTTACGGTTTTAGGCACTATAAATGGTGGCGGAACCACTCCAATGGTTCCCGGTGTCCTTGAGATTGTGGGAACACCCCAACAAGCATGCATCATTTTTCTTGATGCCGCTTTGGTTGAAAAAGCACGTATTTGTACGAGCACAATTCCTGGAGACAATGGCCTTTTTGTCAGCGTTGATGGCGGCGTGACACAAAATCTACGCGTTAATAATGAAGGCGGCACAGTTCTTGCTGCACCAACTTCAGGAGCAGCACTTGCCGTTACAGGTAATGCGGGCGCTTCAGCAATTGTAGCAACGGGTAATGGCACCACAGCCGCGCCGGCGTTAACATTGATTGGCAATCCAGCATCAACGCCAACTGATTTTCTCTTGACTATTGATGCTGGTGGTGTTGTGCGAGAGTCGACAATAACAACAACTAATTTCATTGTTAATGGATGCCAACCAGGTCCTCTCACCATTGGTACCAGTGATGCAACATCATTAACTTTCGCAACTAATGGCTGCACTCCACGAATGACCATAGATGCAGATGGTGCGGTGGTTATTTTAATGCCAACTGCGGGTGAAGCGTTAACGGTCAATGGTAACATTGTTGTTCCTGCAGCCAATGCCGCTGAAACGCAAGGGATTGTCCAGCTGGGCGGCGCAACAATAAAGCTCTATGAATTTGGAACTCGTAATTTCTTTGCGGGCAGCGGGGTTATCAATTCAAGTGTGACCGGTGTGGACAATATTGGAATCGGTACGACCGCAAATAGCGGATTAACTGCCGGAAATAACACTATCGCTATCGGTACGACCGCTCAAGCAGTTGCAACTGACAGTATTGCCATTGGGGATGCTGCAAATGCTACTGCTGCGCGAACTATTGTGTTGGGCAGCAGAGATTCTACCAGTGCTGGTGCTGCTCCCACTGCAACAAATGTGAATGCTATTGCTATAGGAAGTGCTAGTGGTGCTAATGCGGGTGCTACCGCAAGTGGTATAGCTGCTATTGCCGTTGGCGGTGCGGATGGTGCAACATTTGTTGGTGCGCAAGCGACAGGCGCTCGAAGCATTGCACTGGGTGTTAATGCAACCGCAAACAGTTCTGCTTCTATTGCCATAGGAAGTGCTTCAGGAACTGCGGGTGGCAATGCCCCAATAGCAAGCAATATTGGTTCTATTGCTATTGGTAGTGGTTTTCTTGCTAATGCAGGAGCTATGGCAACTGGCATATCTTCCGTTGCTATTGGTGCTGCAGATGGCACCAGTGCGGTATCAAGTGTCCTTCCAGGTGCGGTCGCATCGGGAGATCGTAGTGTTGCTATTGGCGTGAATGCTATGGCAACTGCTGCGCAGACAATTGCTGTTGGTAGTGCGGGAAGCGTTATTACAGGACTTGCGGCTAGTGCAAGCAATAGTAGTGCTATCGCTATTGGTGCTGGGAGTGGCGCAGTAGCCGGCGCATCTGCAACGGGTATCGCCGCAGTTGCCATTGGAAGTGCAAGTGGGGCAGTAGCGGGTGCGGTCGCATCTGGAGATCGAAGTGTTGCCATTGGTAACGGTGCAAACACAGCGCAGGCTGATGCTATCCTCCTTGGCAATGCGGGAGCAACAGCGGTCAGAGTTGGTATTGGAACCGCTGCTCCAATCGCTAAATTGGATATTGTTGGTGTTAATTTGACACCAGTTTTGAGATTTGATCAAGTCAATACTGCGATAGGAAATGCACCAGTTTGGCTCAATCCATCTGTGTCAGCTGTTGCCGGTACTCCAATACATTACAATGCCTCAAATCAACTTTTTGGGTTTACCTCAAGCGAGCGCTACAAAACTAATATTCGACCTATCACTACTGAGTCAGAAATAATTTATCAACTTAATCCAGTGCTCTATGATCCGAAAGAAGGATATGGTGAAGGGCAAGATATTCCAGGATTTATTGCCGAAGACGTGAACCTCATATCACCCAACTTGGTCATTTTCAACGGTGATAATCAACCAGAAAATGTGGCATATAACTCGTTCCATGCTCTCGCAATAAAAGAAATCCAAAAGCACCAGCAACTCCTTGAATCGCAAAATGCGATTATTACCGCTCAAAGCAGCGTTATTGATGCATTGTTGGTAACGATCGGAGAGCTACAAACAACAATGTCCCAGTTAGAAGCAAGCGCATAATCATATAGATTCAGGAGAAATTACATGAAGAATACACTATGGTTACTGCTTGTTGTATTTGGTTCTCTATTACATGCAGAATTTGAGCAGGAATCCATTGAGACACCTCAACACGTTGTCATACTGAGCCAAGAAGAAATTGATGCGATCCTGAGACGCGATGAGCTGTATGTCTATTTTGGTCCAGAGGTTTGCTCAGCTATTCGCGATTTGCCCTATATACACAGACACATGATTGATCAAGATTTTTCTTGCCAATATTTGACCGCGATATGCGATCAGATTGCACAGGGCAAAACAACAGCACCCTTTGATCTTGTTGACGCAGCATTATATGAAGCGAATGAATATCTCGCGAGCAATCAGACAGAAATTAAGCAAGAAGATGCAACGCAGCTATTGCGTAATCTCGAAGAGTATTATGCAAAATTAGAAGCTGGCGCGGTTGATCTGGTTGTCAGTCCAGCAGAAAATGAGGATGTTGATACTACAACTCTGCGAAGTGGCAAATGCAAATCATTCCATTCAGCAGGCGTGTGCAAATTATCTACAACCTGTTTAAATGTTAATTGCAATGCAATTATTGGCGGAAACTTAACGGTCGATGGCAACTCACTGGTGGCAGGGGATCTGACCGTATTGGGTACCATACACACCGCAACCACCTCTTTCCTCACCAGCCCTGTTGAGCTTATAGGAACGCCACAACAAGCGTGTATCATCTTTCTTGATTCGACCATGACTGAAAAAGCGCGCATTTGCACTAGCACAATTCCGGGAGACAACGGTCTCTTTGTCAGTGTTGATGGTGGTGCAACACAAAATCTGCGCGTTAATAATGAGGGCGGTACTGTCCTTGCAGCACCAACTGCAGGTGCGGCGCTGAGCGTTACCGGCAATGCAGGTGCTTCAGCAATTATAGCAACAGGTAATGGAACTACGGCTGCGCCAGCATTAACTTTAATTGGCAATCCCGTGGCAGCTCCTACCGATGCATTTTTGACGATTGATGCATCTGGTATTGTCAGGCAGAGCACCGGCAGCTTCATTGGTGGATGTCAAGCTGGGCCTCTCACGATCGGAACGACTGACACAAGCTCACTGACATTCGCAACCAATGGATGCACTCCTCGCATTGTTATTGATGAAGTGGTGATTCAAATGCCCACAGCAGGCGAAGCTTTGACAGTGTTTGGCAATATCCTCATTCCCGCGGCGAATGCTGCTGAAACACAGGGAATTCTCAAGCTTGGCGGCACTGGTGCAACCCGGGTGAATCTTTATGAATTTGGAACGCGTAATTTCGTTGCGGGCAGTGGCGCAGTTAATTCGAGTGTGACAGGAGCAGACAATATTAGCATTGGCACCATCGCCAATAGTACCTTAGTTGCAGCAAATAACACTATTGCTATTGGAACTGGGTCCCGAGCAACAGCAACAGATAGTATTGCGATTGGTGATTCTCCAAGGGCAACTGCTACACAAGCAATTGTGTTAGGAAGTGCAGATTCTTCAAGCACTGGAACTGCGCCTTCCGCTGTCACGGTGACTTCTATTGTTATAGGCAGTGCAAGTGGCACGCAAACAGGTGCAATCGCTGGCGGACTTAATGCCATCAGTATTGGTGGATCGGATGGGCTCTTTTCTGGTGCTAATGGAGGAGGCGCGCGATGTATTGCCATCGGAGTTGCGCCACTTTCACAGTCGGATTCAAGTATTCTTATTGGAAGTGCCTCCGGAACGGTTGGTGGCCTTCCGCCACGAACCGTTGAAAGAACAGCGATTTGTATTGGTAGTGCGCAGGGCACCCAACGAGCTTCACTTTCTTTTAATACATCCTCAATAGCAATTGGAGGTTCGGATGGAATTTCTCCAGGAGCCTCTGCCCAAGGAATGAGAAGTATTGCTATCGGTCTTAACGCCAATACTGCTGGCACTGGTGCTACAAGTGCCATAGTTCTTGGCAGTGCTTCTGCTGTCGCAGGAGGTCTTGCACCGGTGGGATCTGCAGGAGGCTCTATCGCCATTGGGAGTGCAAATGGAGCACTTCGAGGCGCATTGGCCTCTGCTGCAGCCACCATTGCGCTTGGCGGATCTAGTGGTGTTGTTGCGGGAGCATCAGCAACAGGCGCACGATCTGCCGCGATTGGCAATGGCGCAGCCGTCACCACAGCTGATCGTATTCTACTTGGCAATGTGGCTGCAACCGCAGTAAGAGTTGGCATTGGCATTGCGGCTCCCGCTGCCAAATTAGATATTGTTGGTGCGGCTGGCACACCAGTTATGAGGATTAATCAGGTTGCTGTCGCAATAGCGAATGCACCACGCTGGCCAAATCCTTCAACCTCTGCAGTTGCAGGCACACCGATACATTACAATGCATCCAATCAACTTTTTGGCTTCACCTCAAGCGAACGTTATAAAACTAACATTCGGCCTATTGGTTCAGAGTCAGAAATAATTTACCAACTGAATCCCGTTTTATATGACCCAAAAGAAGAGTATGGTGAAGGCCATGATATTCCAGGATTTATTGCTGAAGAAGTGTATCCTATAGCACCAAATTTAGTCATTTTAAGTAGCGATAATATGCCAGAGAATATTGCATACAACTCGCTCCATGCTTTTGCAATTGAAGAACTTCAAAAACATCAGCAACAATTGATAGTGCACAACACCCTTATCGGCAATCACAGTAGTGCAATTGACGCATTGTTGGCGGCAGCAGTGGCATTGCAAACGAGAATAGACCAATACAGCAATTAGAAGGAAATAGATAAGTCAAAAAGGAAGAACCTGAAAAGCAATCACGTTTCAGGTTCTTCCTTTTTGAAGACTTGATTTTCTAAAAATGTTTAATTTAATGTAGTCCGGTATCAATAACTGTTCCATATTTTTTCAGAAGGGAATCACTATGATTCAACGTTATCTTAGTATATCGGCACTGGTCGCATGGACGATTGTTTTTTCTGCTACTCAGAACCTACACGGCGCTATCGACGATGTGACTGGCGATGTTGGGACCGCTCAAACAGGATCGGTGACCTTGAGTGGAGGAAATTCTGGTGGCGTCTTTGATAGTACGAGTTCAACTATAACACAACATTTTCGCTATCTTTCATTACCAGCATTTACCAACACTTTTGGATCAGATCCTGATGGTCGAATCCTTATTAATAATCAAGTAGTGTTTCATAACTACCCATCGGGCAATGGAAATATGTTTGTAGGCGGTGATTCCGGAAACCCAGGCTATTTTGCAAACAATTCAAACGAATGTACTGCATTTGGTGATTCTGCCATGGCAGGCCTTGTAGGAGCGAGTGGATGTACCGCTGTTGGGCAAGCAGCTTTGGGAAATCTTACCACCGGAGGAGCAAATACGGCTTTTGGTCGCGGTGCTGGCTTAGGTATTATGGGCGGAAGTAACAACACACTGATTGGTTATGGTGCCGGTGAAAATTATTCTGGTGATGAGAACAATAATATTATTCTCGGTAGTTATGGCGGTGAGGCTGGTGAAAGCGAAACAATACACATTGGTGCTATAGGTGAATATTCAAGCTGCTTTATTGATGGTGTTTATGCTCGGGATGCAAACGTTTTTACTCAGCTTCCTGTGGTAGTAGATCATAATGGAAAATTTGGAACTATAGCATCATCAGTTAAACTCAAAGCTAATGTTCGTGACATGGGTGATGATAGCCGGGAGATTTTGGACCTTCGTCCCGTTTCTTTTTACTACAAATCGGACCCACTCAAAATTAAAACATATGGTTTAATCGCTGAAGAAGTGTATAAGATTTTTCCAGATCTTGTGGTTTTGAAAGACAACAAACCTTTTGCAGTAAGATATCATGAGCTTCAAGTTCTACTTCTGAATGAAATGCAAAAGCAAGTGGCACAAATTGAACAGCTAGAAAATACCGTCAAAAAATTGGTGAAACGTATTGAAAAACTAGAAGCGAAAAAATAATTGCGGTAACGTGCAGTCTAATTTTAAACCGGAAGGTGCCCCACCTTCCGGTTTTTCTTTTTTGGGGACATAACGACATGACTTCTACCTGATAATTTTTTTAATATGTTGAGCGACTACCATATGAAGATATGTAGGATTGTTTTTCCCTTGTGCCCTTCTGAATGACATGCTAGGATCACAAAAAGTTTTCTAGTATGTGGTTTTGTCAAGGAGCAGGCATGAAGCAGTCTCGTCTATTATTAGTATTATTTTTTTTTATTGGATCCCTCAGCCTATCTCTCAGTGCCACTGTTGAACCCATTACCGTGGGCGAATCTCTGTGGAAGATTGTCAGTCGCATTGGTGTTACATCCGATATTATTGAAAGCAAGCTGTGTGGATTAGAACAACCATGCGGTGTGCCTATCCATCAGGATGACATTGCACCAGGTGGGATTGGTGGAGGCACTTATGAAATTACTGGAACAAGCAAAACATATTGTCTTGCGAGTGGTATTGGTTTTACCACCGGTCCTGCAATAGCAATTAGTGGTTCGGCGATAGTTCTTGATCTCAATGGGTTTGTGTTGGATGGCCAACCATTTGGTGGTCCGCAACCATCATGCGCAATTTTGCTCAAAGCTGGTGCAAGCAATATTGTGATAAAAAATGGCACCATCTCGCGAACGGTGCTTGGTATTTGTGATGAAGGTGATAATGTTCAGTTGCGTAATATTGTGATAGATGACGTGCGCTTTTCCCAGGGAACGGGTGCGGCGATTGCTTTTGATGCCAATAGCGTTGTGCCTGATGTGAGTGATATTCTTATTCGCAATTGTCTTTTTGATCGTACTATAGCTGCTAATATTCAATGTACCTCTGCAATTATTCGCGGTTGTAAACTTAATGGTGTTGGAGCATCTTTCCCATCCGGGTTTGCGATTTCTGGTCTTGGTACATTGGCTGACTCGATACTATTCGAAGATTGTTTCTTTGATGATACAAACAATTTTTCGATATCGATAGCAAATGCGAAAAATGGACTCATTAGACGCTGCGTTAGATCAGGAACTTTAACGGGCCCAGTCTCCTTCGAATTTTTATTTAATGCAGTCGACAATGTTGTTGTCGCTGATTCGGTTATTACTATGGATACTGCCGTTCTAACGCCGCTTATTCAAATAATAAATCCAGAGAATGTGTACGTTGCTCGTTGCTCAGGGTTGGGGCAGTTTACCGCACTTCTTCTGGTGGAAAGTGGACCGCGAGATGTGTGTGGCGTTGAAGTTGATGGGTGCTTTGCGCAAGCTGGCAACTTTAGAGCATTTGAATTTAGGGCGACTGGCACATCGGCATTTGAAAACCTTGTTGTGCGCAATTGTTTTGCAGCACAAGGTTCATTTTCTTTACGTGGTGATGTGGGCGCTCGTTTTACAAACGTTGTCTTTGATCATTGTTCAGCATCGCGTGGTGGATTTTTACTAGAAGCAAATTTGGGAAATTTCCCCGCCATTGAGCACGTTGTGTTTCGCGATTGTGTTGCTTTAGAATCTAACTTTCTTTTTAATTCCCCAGGAGTTGTTCGAGATATTATTTTTGAAGGATGCTTGGCGATAAGTGATAATGATGCAACGACTAATCCATTCACTCTAAATGGATTCGAATTGGGATCGACCACAACTTTAGGCAAAGTGATTGATTGTTATGCATTGGGATTCACCTTTACCGGCTTTGTTAATAATGCGCCAATGTCTGCAAATTATTTCTTTGGTAACACAGGCGTTGGTAATGGCGTTAACTATGGTGGAACAGGTTCATTGGATCCAGTGCTACTCAATACCGGGGCAGCTGAAATTGCAGGCGGCACTCCGTGGACCAATGCTTCGATGCCATAAAATAGTGCAAAATAATTGAATTAAAAAAAAGTAGGTGAGTCAATGAAAAATTGTGTACGTATAGTAGTAGGTGCGGCGTTATTTTTTTGCAGAATAGCTCAAGCAGTCTCGTGTGGGCCAACCGTTCAACCTATTTCCGCTGGTGAGGGAATCTGGCAGATAACAAGTCGCATTGGCGTTACCACCGATGTTATTGAAAGCTTGATAGGCGGTCTCGAGGATACATGTGAAATCGTAATCGGTCAGGCTGATATTGGTTCTGGTGGGATCTACACATTTGATGGAACCGGTGGGACCTATGGTGTTACCATTTGTTTGAAAGAAGATGTTTCTTTCACTACCAGTGCTGCGATTACGCTGCGAAATACGTTGTTAGTGACGGTTGATTTGACTGGGCATTTTATTGATGGTGGTAACAATCCTGGCACGAACGCGTTTTTATTAAAAGTGTTTGAAGACGATCTCGTTATAAAAAATGGGACACTCATGAATGTTGATTTCGGGGCATTAGCAGATGTATCAGTGCCATTTCAAGGACGCAATATTACTTTTGAAAATGTTACTTTTATCAACACCGGCACAGCGGTTTTCATGACGGATCCCGTCAACCTCTTCATATTTGGGGCTCTGCGATTCGAAAATTGTCGGTTTCTCAGTGCGGGCGATATTAATGTTAAAAGTGAATCCACCTATTTTGCACATTGTTCATTTTTCGGTGATACAAATCCTGGAGCTTTAATACTATCAGATCAATCTGGCAATATTGGGCTTCGCGTTCTTCAAGATTGTGGGTTTGTGGGGACCAAAGGAGTTCAATTAATCAACGCGTCTTTCGCATATCTGCAGGATTGTGATTTCCGAAATTCGCTCGATACATCGATAAGTATACCTGATGCATCGAGTGTGTTCATGCAGGGTTGTGCGGTAAAAGAGCAAGTTGCTGGCGATGCAATATTTATAGGATTGGCCAGTGCGACAAGTACTGCAGTACAATTAGTGAATTGTGTTGTGCAAAATTGTCTAGGTAATGGCTTTGTCTTGAGCGCCCCTGGACTTCTTTTTTGCAACGGGTGTGTTGCGCAAGAGTGTGCAGGATCAGGATTTGTTCTGACAGGCACGACAACAAATAATAGTGAAACATATTTTAACAACTGTTCTTCGGTGTGTAATAGTGCAAAAGGTTTTGATTACCGCATGTGCAATTCTAATGGAGGTACGCCTAACCTTATTGGATTATTTTTTGATACATGTATTGCATCAGGAAATGCGCAAGAGGGGTTCTCTATAAACAGCTCATGCGCAACTACAAACGTGAAAACTGGCCTCTTTAGAAAATGCACTGCAACAGATAATGGTGATGATGCCTTTTTCTTTGGTGGCCAAATCAGAGACGTTTTGGTGTATCAATGCACAGCAAATGGTAATGGTGGCGATGGTTTTGATTTGGGAACCACAACAACTTTCATCGATATGGTTTATTCATGTGCGCAAACTAATTTTGGTGTTGGTTTTAGAAACAATGCAGCATTGGGCGCAAATCTCTGCCTTGGCAACACAGCGGTGAGTAATCTTGGTGGTAACTATGGTGGTGTTGGTGGATTTGATGCGGTGTTAGTCAACAGTGGCGAAGATGAAATTGCTGGCGGTAGCAATTGGACTAATGCATCGTTGCCATCATGAGATTCTTTATTAAAAATTGAAAATGTGAGTGTTTATTTTTCCCCGCAGAAAAATTTGAGTTTATGGTTTTGTCTAGGAGCATGGCATGAAGCAGTTTCGTTTATTGTTACTATCTTTTCTTGTAGGATTCCTCAATCTGCCTCTTTGTGCAACCGTTGAACCCATCACAGCGGGTGAATCTTTATGGAAGCTTGTCAGTCGCATTGGTGTCACTTCCGATAGTATTGAAAGCAAGCTTTGTCTATTAGACTATCCCTGCGATGTGCTTATTTTTCAGGATGATGTTGCACCAGGTGGCATTGGCGGTGGCACCTATGAAATTACCGGAACTGGCGGAGTCTACTGCCTTGCCGGGCTCACTGAATTTACGGTTGGTCCAGCTATAGCAATTAGCGGTTCAAACATCACCTTGGATTTGAGAGGTTTCGTGTTGAATGGGCAACCATTTGGTGGGCCGCAAGCATCGAACGCAATTTTGCTCAAAGCGGATGCGAGCAATATTACCATAAAAAATGGTACAATCGCCCAGACTATTAATGGTATTGAGGATGAAGGTCTTGATATTCAACATCGCGAGATTGTTATAGATGGTATTCGCTTTATTCATGGATCGGGCGTTGCGATTTCTCTCGATTTTAATGCTTCCATCCCTGATGTGGATCATATCCTTATTCAAAATTGTATGTTCGATAGTACGCGAGCGGCCAATATTCAATGTCTAACGACAAGAATTCGTGCGTGTAGCGTTAATGGAGCGGCAGCATTTCATCCAGAGGGATTTTTTATTTCGGGTGCTGGCGTAACACCTGCCGAATCCGTACTGCTAGAAGACTGTTTTATTGACGGGACAAAGGCTTTTGTGCTGGAAGTAACAAATGCGAACAAGGCAACGGTACGGCGTTTGACTAAAGCTGGCGATTTAAGCACCACAACCTTTTTTGATATTCTATTTGATTCGGTTGATGACGTTATCCTAACCGATTTGATTCTTGCGAGTGCGGTGCTTGTATCCGGAACTCTTGTTCGGATAGAAAATCCACTCAGAGTGTATGTTTCTCGTTGTTTTGGTGTGACGCTCATTGGTGGCTTTCTGCGAGTACAAAGTGGGCCACGTAATATATGTGGCGTTGAAATTGTCGGATGCCGTGGGCAGGTCTCAGGCGGCGCGGCATTTGAATTTATTGCAACAGGCACATCAGTTTTTCAAAATATCATTGTACGTGATTGTTTTGCGTATCAAGGAGTAATTTCTTTAAGTGGCGATGCGGGCAGTCGTTTTTCAAATGTTCTTTTTGACCATTGCTCAGCCTTGCTTAATGGTTTTTCATTACAAGTGAGATCTGGTGCTTTTCCCATACTTGAACATGTTGAGTTTCGTGATTGCATTGCTTTAGGGTCTGGATTTTCATTCAATTCAACCGAAATGATGCAAGATGTTATTTTTCAAAACTGTTTCGCAGTAAGTGATAATGATGCAACGATTAACCCACTTGTTTTGAATGCGTTTGAATTGGGACTGACTATGACACTGGGCAAAGTACTTAATTGTTATGCATTGGGGTATACCTTTACTGGTTTTGTTAATGATGCACCGACTTCTGCAAATTATTTCTTTGGTAACACGAGCGTTGGTAATAATCCTAACTTTGGTGGCAATGGTTCATTGAATCCAGTTCTCCTCAACACGGGTGCAAATGAGATTGCGGGCGGCACCCCATGGACTAACGCTTCGATGCCGTAATAACGTATAAAGTAATGGTGCAAAATATTTGAATCAAAAAACAGGTGAGTCAATGAAGAATCGTGTGCGTATGGTAGTTGTTGCAGTGTTATTTTTTTGTAAGATCTTGCAAGCAGCAACATGTGGGCCAACCGTTCAGCCCATTTCAGCTGGAGAAAGCATTTGGAAATTAACAAGTCGCGTTGGTGTGACTACCGATGTTATTGAAAGCTTAGTATGTTTGCTGGCAAATTCATGTGATATTGTCATCGGACAATCTGATATTGGTTCTGGTGGGGTATACCAATTTGATGGTACCAATTATCAAGGTGTTACCATTTGTTTGAAAGAAGATATTATTTTTACCACCAGTGCTGCTATTGAGCTTATCAATACTAATATAGTGACCGTTAATTTGAGTGGGCATTCAATTAATGGTGGTAGTCATTCTGGCACAACGGCTTTCTTGCTCACCGGAGTTCAAGATTCTCTCGTTATCAAAAATGGGTCGCTTGTAGATGTTAGTACCGGGGTGATGCAAAACATATCACCGATCTATGATGGTCTGAATCTTGCTTTTCGAGAAATGATTTTTTTCCGCACAAACACTGCAATTTCCATGAATAATGGACCTGCTAATGGATTCACCATCGGAGCACTTAGGTTCGTCGAGTGTCTATTTAGCGACGCAGGTGATGTTAATGTTTTAGCTGAATCGACATACATCTTAAATTGCAAGTTTTTTGGAGATGTAAACCCAGGTGCGTTAATATTGCCGAATGTGGTCAATACGGGAGTTCGCTTTTTTCAAAATTGTAGTTTTGTTGGCACGAAAGGAATCCAATTAGATAACGCGTCTTTCGCCTTTCTTCAGGATTGTGCTTTCGACAGAACACTCAACACAGCGATAAGTATACCGAGTGTTTCGAGTGTGTTCATGAGGCATTGTGGCATAAGGAATCAAGTTGCTGGAGATGCTCTATTTATAGGGAGGAATAATGTCTCTACTCAAATACAGTTAGTAAGCTGTTTTGTGCAAAATTGTGCGGGTGCAGGCTTTGTTTTTAGTATTCCTTCAATCCTCTCTTGTGATGATTGTATTGCAGAGCATTGTGGAGGTTCTGGTTTTGTGCTGACGAGCACAACAGATTCTAATAGCGAAATATCTTTTACTAATTGTTCTGCATTATGTAATAGTGCAAAAGGTTTTGATTACCAAATGTGCAGTACTAATACGATTGCTCCTGCACTTATTGGCCTAGTTTTTGATAACTGTATTGCGACAGGAAATGCACAAGAAGGTTTTTTCGTACGTAGTCCATGTGCAAGCACAAGTTTGGGAGCTGGCGTATTTAGAAAATGCACTGCAACAGATAATGGAAGCGATGCCTTTTTCTTTGGTAGTGCAATCAGAGACATTGTAATATATGAATGCACGGCAAATGGTAATGGTGGAGATGGTTTTGATTTGGGCGGCACAACGACTTTTATAGACGTGGTCAATTCATGTGCGCAAAATAATGCAGGAGTTGGCTTTAGAAATGATGCTGAGTTGGGCGCAAACCTCTGCCTTGGTAACACAGCAGTATATAATCTTGGTGGAAATTATGGCGGTATTGGTGGATTTGATGCTGTGTTGGTTAACAATGGGCCCGCGGAAATAGCGGGTGGCACTAATTGGACTAACGCCTCGTTGCCATAATTAGATTTTAATTAATTGATTTTTGGATGCTCGATATCCATTCTTGATTTCTTTAGGTGAAATGTTAGAATCCGGTCAGGTTAGTATGAAGCGTAGTATATGATGCAAGGGTGAGTCTGATGATGAAAAAAATGAGAGTTCTTTTAGCGGTCATTCTCTCTTTGCACACAACCTATTCTTTGGCCATAGTCATTGGCTCCGAGTCAACAGTTTCTGTCCAACCACTCGCGACATTTCCCGCCGCTGATAATGATAATACGATGCTTGGATTTGGTTGGTTCAAAAATGGTTTTTCATTAGAAGATAGTACAACAACCTGCACCTTTGATAGTGCGTATCCCGTCTCAGGCCCTATTAATCTCAATAGTGGCACACTATATTTGAATCAAGATCTACTTTTTAAAAATGTGACTACCATGCAGAGCCTTGGTTCAATCATCGCAAACACTCACTCTATTGAATTCTGTGAGAGTATTACGAATTTTCCAGCAGATATGCGTGTTTTTGAAAATGCAAATATTTTTCTTGCAACAGATATGCTATTAAATGGCACCGTTATTTTTCGTGGAAATTGTGTATTGAATGGCAAGACAGCTTCGTTATTTATGGGGGATTCTGGAACAATAATTGTTGATTCTGGATCTCATCTAGAGATTCGTGAGATTGAGATTGAAGGAATTAAAAATCAAAATATCCAATGTGTTGACGATACATCGGTGATGACACTGGGGAATGTTCGTTGGATTCAAAATGGCGATTTTTATTTTAAAAAAGGCAGCATGCGCTTTTTTGATCCAATACGGCTTATAGGTCCCTATGTTTTTTCTTATGAAAGCTCTCAAACAAGTACCATTCTAAAAAATACAACACTGCAAGTTACTGATGGCTTATCAATCAAAATTGGTCGTTCTCCAATAACCGGAAATGAACCGCTTGTTGGCGAGGATGATACTGCTGTATTCAGTCTTGATAATTGTACGTTTGTCATCTCTATTTCTGGTATGAACCTCAAAAAAATGACCCTGCTGCTTAACAAAAATATTGATCTTGATATTCAATCAACCGCAACAGAAACGGGGCTTATGGTTGGAGATGGCACTCCTGGTAATGATTGTCGAGTTTATTTTAGTCCGAGTGCGGTGGTTAATTTGGTTGGTGGTCATCTTGTTTTTAATAATGTTGATCCAAACAAAATTGAATCAACATCAGCAACAGCACGTGTGATTCGTCAACCTGCTTCGCTTGTTTCATTTCATCAAGATACTGTATTGAAAAATCTAACGCTTCAATTACTTTCAAACTTCACAACTCCATTATCTGTTCAGAGTGGCAAAACGCTCTCATTTGATCAGGTTACCGTAGTGCTACCCGATATTGAATTTGATATCACCGGTAATCAATATAGTTCATATGCATATTTCCTTGGCGGTGGCCAAGAATTTTTTATCACGAAAGGAACTTTGCCATTAGGGCTTGTGGTTGCCGGGGCAGACAACAAAGTTCGGGGTAATGGAGGTCTTACACAACCAATAATGTTAACGGATCCAACGGCATCATTGCTTTTGGGCTTGCAAGGATTTGTGAACAATACAATTAGTCTCAATGGCGGATCAATCACACTCGAAACTGATCTTCAATTGTTGGCCAACGGTCAGATAGATGGGCCGGGAATATTCAATTTGGGAGATAATGTTTTGAGAATCTCCGGTGGCATGAGCGACGCAACAACGCCAATTTATTTTGATGGTACTAATGGCATATTAAAACTAGGAAGTAATATTACTCTTTCATCAATATGGACCTTTAGTGGGTCGATAACTATTGATGGTGGTGGTCACACACTTGAACTTGTCGAAGGCAGTTCAATTGTTATTGACAGCAACTCCAATGTGCGCTTTAAAAACATGCGCATTTTGGGTGTTCAGGGGAATAATATTAGTTGTTTGGATGATTCTGGTCACTTTGAATTAGATGATGTTGATTTGATTCAAGATAATGCATACACATTTAGTACTGGTAGTTTTAATATCCGCAATAAGGTGACACTTTTGGGGAACTCAACCTTTGCCTATGCAAGTAAATTAACAAGTACAATCAGCGCAAACGCAGAGTTGCACATTACTGATGGTATGACCTTGCAGCTTGGCAAACATCCGGAAACATTGAATAATCCACTGGTATTTGAAGATGAAACCTCAGTGCTCCATCTAGATAATTGTGCATTTAATATAACCGCGCCCGGTTATCAAATTACCAATGGAGTTGTGTTCCTTGATCGTAATATTTCAATAGATATGAATTCGACATCTACTCTCAATGGACTAACTCTTGGAAATGGTGACCCGGCTCATGATGCTACCATTTATTTCAGCCCCAGTTCTGTTGTGAATTTTAATTCAGGACATTTGGTCTATAACAACGGCGCTCCAGATGGATTTGTCTCCGCATCCAAAACGGCGCGCATCTCTCGTCATGAAGCGGCATTTGTGCATATAGCAAGAAACATCTTATTCAAAAATATTACAAGTGCGCTTGCGTCTACTTTGGTAAGCATGATCACAGTCAGTCCTGGGCAAACTCTTTCATATGACGGGATAACAATTGTGTTTCCCGGTGCGGAGTTTGATATTAAAGGAACGCAGCCATCGGGCGTATCATTCCAGCTAACGAATGGAGATGAAATTTCAATGCTTCGCGGTGATTTTCCATTAGCAGTGCGCATTGGTGGGCCGAATAACATCATTCGTGGCAATGGCACCTTACTCAGTCCAGTAATATTCCTCACACCAACGGGTGAGCTTACGTGGGAAGCGCTTGGAGGTATTTCAAGTTATGTGATGCTTTCGGGTGGGACATTGGCCTTAACAAGTGATTTATTTTTGGCGGCAGGTGCCGTGATTCATGGTCCGGGTTCCGTGAATTTGAATAATCGTCGCCTTCGTCTGACACCGCAATCAAGCACATGGGATAGCGCCATTTATTGGCAGGGATCGGGAGGTGTTGTTGATCTGAAAGCACCGGTGACCTTGTCCGGTGTGTGGACCTTCAGTGGTGATTGTACCTTGGACGGTCGTGGTAACCGGCTCATACTTGCACCGGGTGGGAAAATTGCTGTTGCAGCTGATGCAACACTCACGTTGAAAGACATCACGTTAGAAAATGTGCAGGGCACAAACATACAATGTCTCGGTGATGATAGTGTTCTTGTTTTGAACAATGTTATTTGGAAACAAACTGATAATGCACTATTTACGACCGGTTCTTTTATAGTGAGCGAAAAACTGAAAATGCTTGGTTCTGGTACCAATTTTGCCTATCAATCATCGCAAGTGAGTGTGATTAACTCTGAATCGGCACTAAAACTTGATATTGGATTTACCTTCAGCTATGACCCGAATATCAATGCAAAAAATCTGCTTGAATTTGCAGATTTTTCATCCAAACTTGTGCTCAATGGTGCAACATTCCATGCAACGGGGACGGGGGTTCAATTTGTTGGTGGTGAAATTGATATCCGCCGCAATGCTAGCATGTCTTCCGAAATTGTTGGTGCCTATGATGAAGGGATCACGCTGGGTGATGGAACAAGTGATAATGATTGCACCTGCGTGATCACCAATGGTGCACAGTTATATGTCACACAAGGGTCATTAAATTATAAAAATATGGTTGATACTTCGTGGGACATGTTAGGCAATCAGGCAAAATTGCGTATGGCGAGCGGTACCACGCTGCGTGTTTTTGAAAATTTAAATATGGATGATGGAGTATTGGTATTAGAAGACGGCACAACTCTAGCAGTTGCTATTGGTATGAACATTATTGGACCGGTACACCCACTTGGTGATGTGACAGCATTCGAATTTTAACAACAATGGAAAATAAGAAAAAAATTGGTGAGGGAGCATGGAGCGTAGTATGAAAATGATAGCAACATCATCACTCATTCTTTTGGTGTGTGGTCTATTACACGCAACTTCGGGTGAAGCGGGGGTTACACTCGGTTCGGATACTCAAGTGCAGGCGGTTGCACGCACCCGAATTCTCGGCGGAAGCAATAGAATTGCACGATATGCAGAGATGGCCTCTGGATTTATTCTAAATAATTCTTCTGCTGCGTGTACTTTTGACTCAGCTTTTCCGGTGTATGGTGGCCTTGATATGAATAGTGGGCAGCTGACCTTGGCTCGAAATCTTATGCTTGAGGGCGGTGCAACCGTTACTTCACTGGGACGCATTAATGGTAATGGTTATTCATTTTATCTTGCGGAATCAATGTCGTCTTTGGGTGCGGCGTCGGATGGTACAATTATTTTTGACGCCATTAATCTTGTTCTGCGTTCAGATATCACTCTCAACGCATCAATAAAATTTACCGGAAATTCTTCGATAGTGAGTCGCAATCACACTCTAAAGTTGGGTACAACAGGGGCTTTGATTGTCGGTTCAGGTGGGAATCTTTCTATTGTTAATACATCTCTCCAGGGAATTGGTGCAAATAATGTTCGGTGTGAAAATGCATCAAGTCGCTTAATTCTTGATAATGTTTCTTGGGATCAATCACAAGATTTTCGCTTTATGGTAGGTGGATTAGTTTTTAAAAATTGGGTTCAGATGACTGGGCTATTCAATGGGGTATTTGCCTATCAAACGGATCAAGTTAGTACCGTAACAACTAATTCTCAACTTATTGTGTCATCAGGTTTTACTTTTAGTTATGATCCTATTGCAAATTCATCACCAGATTTAATTCACTTTATTGATGAAACATCGCAGTTCATTTTGGACGATGCAACATTACATGCCACCACAACCGGCATGTCTTTGCAAAAAGGGAAATTGATTATCGAAGGAAATTCTGTGATCTCTTCTGAGATTGATCTGGCCCCTGTGGGCGACGGTGACTTTGATTTAGTCGTCAAGAGTGTGTCATTAGGAAATGATAATGCATCGACTGATATGATATGTGTTTTGCGTCCCGGTGCCGAGTTAGTGATTACCAGTGGTGCTCTTGATTATAGAAATATTTCTGCGAGTTCTTTGGTTATGCAGAGTTTACTTTCAACTATTCGAGTTTTTGGAGATGCGCGTTTACGTCTCTATCAAAATATGAGTCTTGGTGTTGGACAGGCTATTTTCGAAGATAATGCGATTCTATCGCGGGTCATAGGCAAGGATATTACAGGTCCATTGGTACCTCGCGGGCAATTGTTACGAGAGTTTGTTGCGTAATAGCAGCGGAGTATCTTACATG
The DNA here is from genome assembly GCA_020050795.1 of Candidatus Babeliales bacterium. Taxonomy (GTDB): domain Bacteria; phylum Babelota; class Babeliae; order Babelales; family Vermiphilaceae; genus JAGVKD01. Next base: position 8,689 of record JAGVKD010000015.1, on the reverse strand, counting down.
ATATGGTTACTTTTTAGTTTCATTCTTTCCGGAATTACATTTCAAGTTAATGCTGCCACTATTGGTTCGGACAGTTCGGTCAATCGCTTCAACACTCAGCAACTACTAAATCCAGGCGATCGAGTTGCTGGTTTTGCAGCGCTACAAGGTGGTTTTGAACTTGCCAGTATGGATACTACTGCAACCTTTGATTCAGTATTCCCTGTATCGGGCAATATCGAATTAACTGGAGGGACATTAATTCTCAATCAAGATCTTATTTTTGCCGATGTCTCTAGTTTTGTGACATTAGGAAATATAAGAGGGAATAACCATGTTCTGGAACTGGCAACAAGCATGACTTGTATTCCCAATACAAGTTCAATTAATTTTGGCAATTGTAATCTCACTTTGATAACTAGTTTGGCGCAACAGGCGGACGTTAATACGGTATCATGGTCTTGGGATGATCGATATATTGCTATTGGATTAGATCAACATGCCACAGGTGATGGGAATGAATTGCGCATGTATTCATTTGATGGAACATCACTTGCGCTAACAGCCACATTTGAGATGGGTGTTGCCGTACAAGCACTTGATTGGCACCCATCGCAGTATTATCTTGCGGTTGGTCGGGATATGAGTACAGCCCAAGAGCTTCTTGTATTTCAATTTACCGGGACAATTTTAAATCGAATTTCAGCGGTTGAATTTGGTGCGAATGTAATGTCAGTTTCTTATTCTCCAACGGGAACTTATTTGGCGGTTGGTACACAAAGTAATGCCGCTGAGTTGGTACTCTATCCTCTTAATGTAAATGGTACGCTCAATACGGGTGGCGCAGTAACAGTTAATTTAACTGGTAACCCCGACGCTCAGGCGCAGGCATTAGATTGGAATGCGACGAGCACATATCTGGCTATCGGGTGGAGTGTCACAGCTGCGCAGGCAGAGTTGCAGATTTATCAACTGACCACAGCGCCTTTAGGATTGGTGCTCAATGCCTCTATTGATTTTGGTAACGCGGTGACAGGCATTTCTTGGAACCCTAGCTATCCAAATGTTTTAGCAGTTGGATTAAATTCGCTATCTCCATTCTTGCGCTTATACAGACATAATGGCGCAGCAGGAACGTTGACTAATATAGTGAACGCAACGACTAACTTGGCTACTCCGATTCGTATATTAGATTGGCGTAGAGGAGGGGAGTGTTTGGCCTTAGGGAAAGATGTCGGAGTGGGCGGGGAGTTGAGAACATATAACTATGATGATATGGCCGTCACGTTATCGCTGAATAGTGATATTGCCTATGCCGATTCGGTACGTGGCGTTAGTTGGTCCCATTCAGGCGAATATTTGGCAGTCGGAACCGATACGAATGTTTTGGAAATTTATTCAGCACAAAGTTTATTGCCCGATTTTTGTTTCACTTTCTCAGATCTCAATGTGATGTTGTCATGTAATACGTGCTTTCAAAATTGTTGTATCACATTTGCAGGCAATTCAGTGATTAATGGACAAGGAAATGTACTTGATATTGGGCCAACGTGCACGGTTATCGTTGATCGTAATGCGAGTTTGCTTGTAAAAGATATTATAATTACCGGAGTGAGCGGAAACCAGATTAGTGCGGTTGATGGTACAAGTACGTACTCCTTCCAAGATGTGCAAATGATTTTGGATGGTAATTATTCCTTCACTGTGGGTCGATTTGATGTGGTAGGAGATCTTGAAATTATTGGCAACGGCAGAATATTTGCCTACAGAACTGATCAACTAAGTACAGTATCCACGTGTGGGCGCATGATTTTGGATACCGGTGTAACTTTTAGTTACGATCCGCGTGCAGCATCACAAACATTATTTCAATTAGCAGATAACACCGCGCAATTAGTGTTGAATGGTGCAACATTGCATACAACAGGTACTGGCTTGCGATTGACAAAAGGAAATCTGGTTGTTGATGGCAATTCATACTTGTCGGCTGAAAGTAGCGCAGTGGGATTGGGAATTCGATTTGGTGATGGAGTAATCGCGGCAAATAATTTGTGTATAGAAATATTGCCAGCGGCAACTCTGCAAGTGCTACGTGGGTTAGTAGAGAACAATAATGTTTAAAAAAATTATAGTAATTCTTTTATTACTATTTATGCCACGAGCCTATGCTGCGACAATAGGTTCTGATACTGCGGTGAATCGTTTTAATACCCAACAAATACTTGGTGATGGCGATCGTGTGGCTGGATTTGCGTGGCTTGCCGGGGGGTTTCAGCTTGCTGGTTTGTTTGGTACATTTGATTCATTCTTTCCGGTATCAGGAAGTGTAGGATTGAATGGCAGAACCCTAATTCTTAGTCAAGATCTTATTTTTGCGGAAGTTGCAAGTTTTGCAACGTTGGGAAATGTAGTGGGCAACGGGCATGTATTGGAGCTTGCTGCCGGTATGAAGTGTATTCCACAAAGTCAGCCAATTGATTTTGGTAACTGTAACCTTAACTTGTTGACTAGTGTTGCAGAAGGTGCGGATGTTAATGCGGTTTCATGGTCCTATGATGATCAATATGTTGCTGCTGGGTTGGATTCATATGCGGGTACTGAATTGCGCGTGTACCAATTTAATGGCACATCACTCACATTAATTACTTCAGTTGAGATGGGTGTTACTGTGCAAGCAGTTGATTGGCATCCATCGCAATACTATCTTGCAGTTGGCCGAAACGCGAGTGCGACACAAGAATTGTTAGTTTATAGTTTTAATGGAGCGAGCTTAACGCAAATCTCGCAAGTTGAATTTGGTGCCAATGTAACTGCTGTTACCTATCATCCAACAGGAAATTATTTAGCGGTTGGCACTGAAAGTAATGCTGCTGAATTAGTGCTCTACCCGGTCAATGGAGATGGAACGTTAAATACCGGTGGTGCGGTAACGGTCAATTTGACCGGTGATGCGGATATTCAACCGCAAGCATTGGATTGGGATGCGACGGGTGCATATCTTGGAGTTGGGTTGAGTGTTACGGATCCGCACGCTGAATTTGAATTATATACATTGGGATTTTCACCACTTTCATTATCGCTTACAGCATCCATTGTTGGTCTGGCTAACGCGGTACGAGCGGTTTCTTGGAATCCTGTCTATCCAGATATTGTAGCAATAGGAATGGACACACTTTCTCCGTTATTGCGCTTATATTCCCACGATCCAGCCACGGGAACATTGACTCTTGTGGTATCTGAATCAACCAATCTTGCTACTTCAATTCGCATATTAGATTGGCGCATAGGCGGCGAGTGTTTGGCTTTGGGCAAAGATGTTGGGGCTGGTGGGGAATTGAGAACTTATGATTACGATGATATGGCGGTCACGTTGTCGCTTAATAGTGATATCGCATATGCCGACGCAGTGCGTGGCCTTAGTTGGTCTCACTCGGGAGGATATTTAGCTGTTGGGGCTGATACGAATGTATCACAGATTTATTCGGGGCTAAGTTTAATACCTGACTTTTGTCCTACCTTTTCTGATGTTAATATTATGCTGACTTGTAACATTTGTTTGCAAAATTGTTGTCTGAGATTTGCGGGTAACAATCTTATTAATGGACGGGATTATAATTTATCAATAAAAGATACGTGCACAATTATCGTTGACGCTGGTTCTAATCTTTGGTTCAAAAATGTTACGCTTAAAAATATAAATCGAAATAAATTAGGTGCAGTGGATTCCACAAGTACCTATTCATTCAGTCGTGCAACGATTGTGATGGATGGTAACACTACCTTCACACGCGGCAAATTTGACATTATTGGTGACACCGAAATTCAAGGTAATGGATTTACGTTTGCCTATCAAACGGATGCAGTGAGTACTGTGTCTCAATGTGGAAAATTAATTCTCGATGCGGGGGTCACTTTCAGCTATGCCCCATCGGTTGCTTCCAATACGCTCCTGCGATTGAGTGAAGGTGCGGAGCTTATTTTAAATAGTGCGCGGCTACATGCATCAACAGCTGGTTTGAAACTCACAAAAGGCGAGCTGATTATTGATGGTGCATCATTTCTATCGAGTGCTGCGACCTCGACAGCCAATGCAATTCGATTTGGTGATGGTGTGAGTGCTGCAAATAATTTGTGCATCCATTTTATGCCAGCGGGAACTTTGCAACTTTTGAGCGGGATGGTGGTTTATGACAATGTATAATGTGCATTATGTTCTCATCATCTTTTCTTTTTTTGGCACACTACAAGCTGCTACTGTCGGTTCTGATACTGCGCCGACTCGCTTTAACACGCAGCAAGCTCTTGATAATAACGACCGTGTTGCGGGGTTTGCCGCTTTGGCAGGAGGGTTTGCTCTGCAGGGTTTCAATGTTAATGCGCAATGGGATACCTTTTTCCCGGTATCGGGGCTCGTTCAACTTAATGGTGGTACGCTCATTCTAACGCGCGATCTTGTTTTTCGAAATAATTCGGTTTTTGGTGGAGGGCTTGGAAATATTATTGGCAATGGGCATGCGATCGAGTTCTCAACCTCTATCACGGTGATTCCACTCTTAGATGCAGATTTGATTTCATGTGGCTTACTTTTAACCTACACCCAAGCAGAAAATAGTGATGTGGAAGTGATTGGATGGTCATTTGATGATAAGTTTTTGACAGTGGGCAAAGACCCGCGGGTACCAGTCGATACCATTGAAAATTATGAAATGGTAAATCAAGTACCAGTTTTACGCCAATCGTTTGATCCTCCTGGAGCAGCAACTGAGGTTAATGCCATAGAGTGGCATCCGACTAATTATTTGGTTGGCATTACGCGGCAGTTGAGTGCAGATTCTGAGGTATTCACCTACACATGCAATCCAAGTACAGGCATCTTGACGCTCGTGAGTTCGGCAGCTATTGCAGGCAACGTGGCTGCTGCCGTATGGCATCCGAGTGGTAGTTTTTTTGTGGTGGGCACAAATGTTGCAGCTGCTGAAATATCTGTTTATCCGGTCAATGCAGCGGGAGTTTTGGGTGCGCCAACAACATTCAATCTTGCAGGAAGTCGTGTAATCCAGAATGAAGCAATGACAATCTCTCCCGATGGAAATTATCTTGCAGTTGGCCTTGCAACCAATGGAGTGAATCCAGAAATGTTAGTTTTTCGCTTTACGACAAGTCCAATTACCCTCACACAAGTGGCGTCAAGATTTTTTGGAGTGAATGTTAATGCGGTGGATTGGAATCCAACGTTCACTCAATACATAGCAAATGGACTTGCCGGAACTTCTGGTGATCTTGCTCAAGTTCAAGAATTTAGGACCACTTCCACAGCGCTCACTCCGCGGGCCTTTGCGCTTGGTATAGGAGGAGATGTTTCCACTATAGGTTGGCGTCCTACGGATGGCAAATGCTTGGTGGTTACTCGTGGAATACTTGGTATCACCAGCTTTTTAAGATCATATGCCTTTGATGCAAGCTCAACAAGCACATTGCGCCGGATTACCGAATTCACAGAAATCGATGATCTTGATGGCATGGCATGGAATCATGCAGGTACCTTTGTTGCTGTTGGTAGGGATGGAACAGTTACGCCAGACATAGGAGCGCTTCTTTTGTTTCAAAATCCATTGAACTTTATATTAACCACTTGTTTTGAATGGAATACGGTAAAAATATTTTTTGATTGTGATGTAACGATAAGAAATGCGTGCATAAAATTTACTGGACAATCGCTGATCAATGGTCGTGGCAATGTGTTGACCATTGATTCAACTACTACACTGTTAGTCGGGCCAAATAGCAGCCTCATGTTCAAAGACATCATTATAAAGGGAGTGTCTGACCACCAATTAGGAGCAGTAGATGGAACGAGTACTTATTCATTCCAAGATGCGACGATGGTGCTTGATGGAAACTATTCATTCACCGTCGGTAAATTTGATGTGATCAAAGACCTTGAAGTTTCGGGTAATGGATTTGTGTTTGCGTATCGCACCGATCAAGTGAGTACCATTTCTTCAACAGGGCGACTCATTCTGGATGAAGGTGTGACTTTTAGTTATGATCCGCGCAGCAGTTCAAGAAATTTGCTGCGATTTAGTGATGCTTCAGCGGAATTAGTTTTAAATAGTGCAACGTTGTATGCAACCACAACAGGAATAAATCTGACAAAAGGATACATGGTTGTTGATGGAAGTTCGTTCCTAGCGGCAGAAGGCAGTACCGCTGCAACGGGAATAACGTTTGGTGATAACGCAACTGCAGTAAATAACTTCTGTATCGAGCTGATGCCAGCGGCAAGTCTCAATATCTTGCGTGGCTTAGTCTCATACGCTAATGTGTAAAAAAATCTGGATGACAAGACTTTAGAAAAATACTAGAGTGGCGACGAGGCAAAAAAGTGGGCACAAAAAAAGAGAGTAGTCATATGATGCGGAGAATCAGTGCAATTTTTTGTGCATTTCTCATTTCTACCATATTTTGCGCGACCACGTTTGCAGGTACGCTTACCTTTGATAGTCGGTATTCAACATTCAAGATTTCTCCCGGCGCCACCTTATCACTCAATCAACCAATCGGATCTTATACGGGCACGCTGGCACGTCAAGTTGGTGGCACATTAACCGGATCGAATATCACGTTCATTGATGGTATTTTTGAAGATGCTGGCAATTCTTTATCAATGTCCGCAATTCTGACTCCCACCGTTGCGCTTATCTTAAATGGAAATGACATTGTTCGTGCTCAGCCGGGCACCGTACTGCAAAACATTTCTATTAGCAGCAACAATAATATTATATCCGGGCAGCCTGTTTTTAATGGCTCAATTACGTTGGCTGATGCAAGAACGACAGTCACATTTGCGGTACAAAGCCAGGTCAACCAAAATATTACGTTCAATGGTGGTAGCGCATTTTTGCAAAATGATTTAATGTTTACCGATTCAAGATTTTTTGTGGGTAATGGTCAGATTTTTGGCCCCGGATATCAAGTATGGACCGGTCCAGGGTTGATGAGTTTGAGCAACACAATTACTTGGAATGTTGGCACTAGTTTGGCATTACGTGGATGCAAAACAGATTTTTCTGGCGTTTATGTTTTTAATGATGGTACCAACATTAATGGCCATGGTAATGATCTTGATTTATCAAATAGCGGTAAAATCATTATTCCTGCCAACGCAACAGTTGCGATAGCAGATCTTTTTATTAATGGTCTTGGTACTGGTTTTGGCAGTATTACTGTGGGTTCAGGTGGAACTCTGCAACTTTGCAATGTTACGCTTGATCTGAAAGCAAGCTTCACCACCAGCACGGGTAACATTCTCTGGAAGGGCCCTGGAACGGTAGTTGTGAAAGATAAAACGTGGACAATGGCAGGCACGAGCACGATGATTGTTGACGGTATTAGGGTGTTGAAGGATCAGGCGGGTGCGACATCGCAAGGGAATATTCTCTTTTCTGGTGGTGGAACTCTGACACTGCTCAACACGGGAACTCTCTCTTTCGCAAATGTATCGAGTGATGCAAATACATGTTGCAGTGCGCTTCAGACAAGTACCGGATTCTTGCAGTCGCAAATTGATGCTTTGAAAACAAGTACGGGTGCTCTACAATCATGCTGCGATGCACTTAGAACAAGCACTGGCTTCTTGCAATCGCAGATTGATGCGATAAGAACAAGTACAGGTTCATTGCAATCATGCTGCGATGCGCTCAAAACAAGCACTGGCTTCTTGCAGTCGCAAATTGATAGAATTAGAACCAGTACTGGTCAGTTGCAATCATGCTGTAGTGCGTTACAAACAAGCACTGGATTCTTGCAATCATGTTGCGATGCGCTCAAAACAAGTACAGGCTCATTGCAATCATGTTGTTCTGCGCTACAAACATCTACAGGATTCTTGCAGTCGCAAGTTAGCGCGCTCCAAACGAGTACCGGGTTCCTCCAATCGTGCTGTGATGCATTAAAAACAAGTACCGGTTTCTTACAATCACAAATTAATGCGTTGCAAACAAGTACAGGTTCATTGCAATCGTGTTGCTCTGCGCTGCAAACATCAACAGGTTTCTTACAATCATGTTGCGATGCGTTGAAGACAAGCACTGGTTTCTTGCAATCTCAAGTTAGTGCGCTTCAGACAAGCACGGGATTCCTACAATCACAAATTAGTAGATTGCAAACGAGCACTGGGTTTCTACAATCATGTTGCGATGCACTTAGAACAAGTACCGGATTCCTACAATCAGAAATTGATGCGTTGAGAACAAGTACAGGATCATTATCTTCATGCTGCAGTGCTCTGCAAACGAGCACCGGCTTCTTGCAAAGCGAAATCAATGCGTTACAAACAAGTACTGGATCATTGCAATCATGTTGTGATGCACTTAGAACAAGTACCGGTTTCCTACAATCAGAAATTGATGCGTTGAGGACAAGTACAGGAGCATTATCTTCATGCTGCAGTGCTCTGCAAACGAGCACCGGCTTCTTGCAAAGCGAAATCAATGCGTTACAAACAAGCACTGGATCATTGCAATCATGTTGCGACGCGCTTAGAACAAGCACCGGATTCCTACAATCAGAAATTGATGCCTTGAGAACGAGTACAGGATCATTATCTTCATGCTGCAGTGCTCTGCAAACGAGCACCGGCTTCTTGCAAAGTGAAATCAATGCGTTACAAACAAGCACTGGATCATTGCAATCATGTTGCGATGCACTT
>JAGVKD010000003.1 GCA_020050795.1 Candidatus Babeliales bacterium | reverse complement strand
GGCACTCCCATTGCCGATTTTATTTTTAAAGCGTGTTGTGCACAATCAAATGGTGCGAATGGATTTTTTGTCAGCATTGATTCTATTGCGAGCTCCATATTCCAACTTCTTTTTGAGGATTGTGTTGCGCAAAAAAATCGCGGTGATGGCTTTGCGGTATTAAATCGAAATGCAGCGAGCGTTATTCAGAATATGGTGTTTCGAAATTGTGTCTCACAGCGTAATATGAGCGGCTCTGATGGCCTTGCAACATTTCAAGGTGATGGGTATGGCATTGGAACTGGATCGACGAATGTTGGCCTGATTCGTGATCTTATTTTCGAAGATTGCATCGCGCAGGCCAATGCGCACGATGGTTTTTCGTTTGTTGCAACAACTTCGGTTGTGCAAGCAGTGAATTGCTTCTCGATGAATAATACTGGTACGGGATTTCATCTCGCGGGTACCAGTAATTATGCAATAGGCTGCATGGCAACGGGAAATGCATTTGATTTCGCCGGTGTTAGTGATCCAACCCAAGTGATTCCCTATAGCACACCGGGTGCCATTAATGGCATAGGCCGGTTTGTGAACGTGAGTGGGTGAAAAGTAGCCAGCAATTTTTTGACGCCCACTCATTCCCATCTGAGTCATTGATTCCTAATTTCATTCTGCACTATGATCGCGATAGGGCGGTTCATAGTTTTTTGTTCTGAAAAATGGGACTCACATGAAAATATTTAAAAATATTTTAGTTATTTTGCTGCTATGCATGCAGGGTGGATCTCTCGTTGCGATGAAAGCTGAGCCAGCGACGACTAAGGCTGAACGCAAGAGATTGAAAAAGGCTTTGGATAAAATCATTAATTCGGCTGATCGTAAGATTCTTAAGAAGGCTTTAAATGTAGAAATTAATAGCGGTCCTCCAGAGTTCTATAATTCAAAAACAGATAGCGAGTTGAACTCTATAATTAGAGCCGCAAATAGTGCGTTAGTTAACGAAAAAGTTCTTATTGTCTATAGCAAAGAATTAAAAAAAACTATCCCAGCAATAAAAGTGCTTCTCAATAGTGCTATAAAATCTTCAAATCAAGCGTTAAAGAAATCGAAGTCCAAACAGTTGGTCAAGAAAGCCGTAATATCAAAAGAAATGGATCCGAATGACCGTAAGATTTTGAAGAAGGCTTTGAATACCGTAATAACTAACAACTCAACTTTTTATGACGAAAAAACGGATAGAGAGCTCGATTACACAATTAAACTGGCCAATAAGGCTCTAGCTGATGGAAAAATCTTGGATCTCTATAGCAAGGAATTTAAAAGACCTATCCCAGAGATAAAAATACTTTTTGGTCAGGTTATAGATTTTTCAAATCGAGCGTTAAAGAAGTCGAAACTCGAGCAGCAGCCACAACCGGCTAACAAGGTGTCGCCGAAGGCTGCAAAACAACCATCGCCCGAAGCGCTTAAAAAAGGTGGAGACACTTATTCTTTCTACATCATGCTTGATGTGCAGGATTTTAATGCCCAAGGTCAGCCTATTCATTGGAAGGAATCGATTGATCTCATAGCATCTAAGATTGAGGGTGCAAAATTTGAACCCATAGATTATCGCCATATCACACTGGCGTGGTATCAATCTGATCAATCATTTGCGCCAGATGTGCTCATAAAAATTGAAAGAGCACTTACTCGTGCCAATGAAGTTTTAAAGATTTTTTATCCTAATGGAGCACGAGGAATTTCTCTTGTCGATGGGGCCGCTCTCATAGGTCGAAATAAACAAAGTTCAGTGGCATTTAGAGTTGCCGAATCGGCTGATCTACAAAAAATTCAAGCAACTCTTTTGAAGTTTCTTTCTTTTGAGAATATAGCTGGATTCAAATTCAATACATTTTCAAAGAAAACACCGCTGCATGTTACCTTGGGTAAAATAAAACCTGGCAAGGTGGCAAAAAAGTTTAAAGATGAGGTGGAACACCTGGATGCCCCCGAAGGTGCGAGAGCGTCTCAAGGTGAAGATTTTGTTGTTAATAAATTTAGAGCAACCCATTCGTTACCGAATGCGCCGTACCAAGAAGTTGGCGCATATGCTTTTTGATTATTAGTTGCCTGTGAGCTTCAAGCGCTTCTGAATTTCAGGGGCGCTTGTTTTTTATAGTAAGTGACAAATGCCCATTAAAATCATTGTTTTTTTGATTTTTTTTCTAATATAGTCACATTAGATAGATGGTATTTATTTCGGGTCGTGAAGGGTGAGGTTAGGGTCGTATGAAAATATTTAAAAAATTAATTGTTTTCCTGCTGTGCATACAGGGCGCATCTCTTGTTGCAATGAAGGCTGAGCCCAAAAAAATGGAACAAGCGGATAAGGTATTGCTGAACAAGTCTTTGAACGCTACGATCAATAGTTCAGTAAGCTTCTATGCAACAAAATCATTTGAAGAGCTTCGTAGTCTCATTGCCTTGGTTAATACGGCTTTAGCTAATCAAAAGACATTAGACTTTTTTAGTGCGAAGTTTCAAAAGCCTGTCTCAGAAATACAAGCACTATTGAATAAAACGATACAAAATGCCAATGACAATGCCAATCGTTTAAGAAGCAATGTAGTGACACCTTCCCCCGCAACGTATCTAGAAATGGCCAAGGCCGCTCGTGTTGCCCGTGCTCCGAGTAAGCCCGCCGAAAGAGAAATGTCTGCTGATTCAGGAAATCATCTATTGCACATAATGCTTGAAGTGCCTGATCTCGATTCTCGAGGCAAACCCATTGGATGGCAGAAAGCTATTGACCCTCTCATGTCTCAGATGAAAAAGGTGGAGGGTGCAGAATTTGTACCGACTGACTATTATCATATCACCTTGGCGCGTTATAAATCTGGACAACCATTCCCACAAGATTTTCTGCCAAAAGTTGAACAAGCACTTTCTCGCGCACAAGAAATTCTCAAGATTGTGTACCCTCGGGGTGCGCGCGGGATTTCCCTCGTCGATAGAGGAGTCCTTTTGGGCAAATCGGAAAAGCCGAAGGACCGGGATACGGTAGCATTTAGGGTGGCTGCCGAATCAGTTGCATTGGAGAAAGTGCAAGGAATTATTGCAAAATTTATTTCTTTTGAAGGAATAACCGATTTTCAGTTTCGTTCGTTCAACGGTGAGAAACCGTTCCACCTTTCTCTCGGCAGAATAAAGCCTAAGAAGATTGCCAGAACATTTAGAGGTATGGTGAATGCATTACATGCTCCCGAGGGAACCAGAGTTTCTCAGGGGCAAGAGATTACCATTAATCGTATTTCATTAGGCTACAATACCAAAGAGAATCCTCGGCAGATAATAAAAACGTATGATTTTTAAACTCGCGGTATTTATTGATCGCCATGTACATCTTGAAAGCGAGGTTGTTCTTTGCCATTAATCGTCACGTTTTGTGCAAACATTTCATACGGTCTATCCCATACCGGATTTGGCCCGAATGTTGGGCAATCATAGAGGCCCTGATAAATAACGCGCATCAGTGCTGGATCTTCACTATCATGGGCGATTGCAATCACTCGGTAGAGTTTGCCGCTATAATGTTTGTAGAGGTTGCCAACTTTAATTTCGCGCATCGATTGAATCGATGAATGAGAATTAATTTTTTGAATTTCCATTTTTTCTCCTGCAAGAATGTCCAGATAAGCGACAGCAAGTGATATAATACAGAATATAGGAAGAATACATGCATAAACGATATTTAATTTCTTTTTTTTTCTTGAGTGCAGCATTTTCACTGAATGCGATGGATCAAGATGACGTTAGTGTTGAATATAATGCTGAGCAAAACTGCATAGTTGCAAGTACCATGGTGCAGGTAAGTAGAGTGCGTGTGCGCACTATCGTTACGAAAGATCTGGCTATGCGATCTTTGAAGATAAGCATTTGGCCTTCTGTTCCTGAGGGATGTCTCTGGGGCCAAGAAGGTTCCTATCGTGATGAGAAAACAATAGACATGCTCAAAGCAAAAGTTGCTGAATATGAAAAACAGATGAAATAGGGGATCTATGATGAAGCGATACATTATTTCCATTTTTTTATTAGGTGCCGTTTGTTCAAGCAATGCAATGGATGATGATAGTGAGGAAGAGAGAGTTGCCGGTGAGAAAATCAGTGTTAGGTATGTTACGGAAGAACATAAAATAATTGCGCAAACATCTATTGCACCCTATGGTGGTGGCATTCTGGAAACGAGCGTCATTAAAGATTTGAGAACAAATGATTTTGTTATCAGTGCGATGTGGACTTTAAGGGGATCTCAAGGACCTCTCGAGATGACTGACAATCCTAATCCGCGCAGAGTGGAAAGACTACAAGCAAAAATTGCTCAGTTTGAAGCAACTAAGATGACGAAATAAGGAAACTCTATGTGGATTGTCTTAGCTCTATTGTCTGGATCTTGTGCGGCGATACTTGCCGTCTTGGTCAAGTTATATTTGAAGCATATTAACCCTCTTTTTATCACACTTGTTTTTTCAGTAATTACCATCATCATGCTGCTTGTGGTGGATCTTTTAACGAGTAAAGTTGATTCTCGATTAGTCACATCGCTCACCTATAAGGAATGGATTCCTCTCATAATCGGTGGATGTTTAAATGGATTTGCTTTTATTTGCTATCTGGGTGCTTTGAAGGGCGGTCGTGCGGGCAGCGCTCTTGCCATTGACCGATTGGGAATTGTTTTCGCATTAATTTTAGCAGCAATTTTTTTGCAAGAAGCATTCTCATTAAAAGCATTATTTGGCGCCATAATAATGGTAGCTGGCGCGTTTTTGATCACTACTTAAAATGATAATAAAGTTACAGATCGCTCACCGTATAATCCGCAAGATTAATGATCATCGGTTGATGTCCTGTCGCGCGCAGGAACTTTTTAAAATCTTCCAAGCTAATACTCGTTGTCGCATTATTCTCAAGCGGATGTGCATTGATCATCGCGTGATCAAATAATGAATGATCGAGAATCACACGCACCTTGTGCTCAGGGTCATTAATCAGACCAAAGGGCGTCACCGATCCGGGCGTCACGCCAATGTAATGCAGCAAATGATCCGCATCGGCAAAGCGCAACTTGCGAATATTTAATGCCAGCATCACTTTTTTCAATTCAATTTTCGCGTGCTGTTCAGCAACTAACAACCAGAATTGATCTCCCTCGCCTTTGAGAAATAAATTCTTGATGTGCACTCCCGGAATGGCATCTGCCACTTCATCCGTTTCGCCAACCTTAAAAAGCGGTTTGTGTTCATAGGTTTGTGCAGCAATGCCAAGTTGGTCAAAATAGGAAAAGAGATCTGTTCTTGTTTTCATAATTTTTCTGTTAAGATTTCAGGGTGCTATAGTATAATCATCACGGTTTCATTCACAGTATAAAGAAAAAAGGATTTCTATGAAAAAACTTCTTCTGCTCTCGCTCGTTGTCTCACCACTTTTTGGTATGAGATTTCAATCATCTGCCATTGTGCCAAAATCAGCGGCATCTGCAAAAATGTCAGCACGAGTATTGTCTGCAAAGATGAGTGCACGCACATTTGCAACGCATAGTGAGAACGCTCCCGTAGTTGACGATAGAGAGGTCAGACAAGCAATAGAAATTTGGAAGGCAGCAGCAGGCTCAGTTGAACGGATTGAGGCAGCGCAAAATAAAAAACCCCTGAAGGGACCAGTATTGGCATGGGCTGCCGGTCTTGCGGGAAGTGTGATGGTATACAGTCATTCATTGCCTTTGACGGCCGCGACTGCAGTGGCAGCCGGATCTACTATTGCCCTTGTTGCAGGGCTTATAGTGGGAGCATCTCGTTCAGATTATAATGACCGACTACGAGCTGCTGAGCAACATAGCCTCGAATCAGAATTGCCTAAACTACGTAGTATTTTTAAAGATGTGGATCAAAAAAAATGGCAGAAAGCTCAAGTAATAATGGATCTCGCTCATGGGCGGGCAACGTGTGAAAAAGTAGATTCTGCGCTACACAGAACAATGTTCTTTCAGCAGTGAAAGCATAAGATGGCAAGAGAGGCTGAGCAATGAAAAAAATTCTTCTGATCATGTTTCTCTCGCCATCCATTCTGTGTATGAATTTGCAATCAGGCTCTGCCAAACTTTTCAAGATGCCTGCACCACGTCGCTTTGCAACATACTCAACGTCCGATTCGGAAATACTACGCGCATTAGCTATTTTCAGAGAAACTTCAGACACCGTTGCACGCCTTGAATGCGCGAAGCACAAAAAAGATATTGGCGACGACATAATGGGCATGGCAGTCACAACACCTCTATTTTCATATATGGTGAAGGCATTGTGGGTTGCCGGAGAGAATACCTTGCTGAATCATGCTGCATTGGTCACTTTAAGTTGCATCGCCCTCGGATGGCCAACCTGCCTTGCAATGCATCTCGTTGAAAATGTGCGCAAGCGCACCATAGAAAAACAGATAACACAAATAGATCTGCCGAACCTGCGCAAGCGGCTCACATCTATTGAAGAGCCCACGCGGCAAGTGGCACAACAATTAATGATGCGCGACATTGAGCAGAAGTTATCACAAGAGAATAATCATAATGTGGTATCGTGGCACAAAATAGAATCGGTGTTGGCAGGGAAACAATAAATTTGCGTCCACTACGAAAATAAAATATCCCTAGCAATAAAAAAGCTGGGGATATTTTTTGTTGCACTCTCTTTGGGAGCACATATTATAATTGGCCTGTCGATAGATCATGAATTTCGTGGGGCAAAAATGAAGTGTAAAAATGTATTTTTCATTTCCTTATTTGGTGCTGTGTCCAATGTCTCTTGCGCGCAGGATTTGCGAGATGTTCGCCTGGTGAATGTGCCGGTGATGGGCATTCACGTTAAACCAGATGCAACATCATCCTATGATTCGCAGCGCGTGTATGGTCATGAAGTGACCGTGCATGAGAAAGTGAATGCGCAATGGCTGCGTGTTGAAAGTCTTGATGGCATCATTGGCTATGCGCGCGAGCAGGATCTCGTGCCAGACAATCCCTTGTGGCGCCTGAGCAGTAATCGGCAGCGGGTGAGAGTGTTGACCGGATGTGTCTATCCCAAGCCAGATTTCATGACACAAACAATAATTCGGTTGCCCTATAATGCGTATGTGAATGTGATTGGTGAGCAGGAAGATGCGGTCGGGTGGCTCTGGCTAAAAGTTCAATTGATTGATGGTACGATAGGTTGGATGGTGCTGCATGATGTTGAATGTCTCAGACTGCTTTCAAAAGAAGAAGTTATCGCGCGATCATGCATGTTTCTCGGATTGCCATACATTTGGGGCGGCGCATCATCACACGGATTTGATTGTTCTGGATTTGTGCAAACGCTTGTATCGCAAATGGGATTTGCCATGCTCAGAAATTCGCGTGAGCAGGCTAGTGATCCGCAACTGCTCACTGTTGAATATGATGATATGCAGCCAGGGGATTGTATCTATTTTGGCAAAGCGCGCATTAATCATGTTGCCCTGTGCCTAGCGCCCGGGAAAATAATTCATGCTGCCGGGATCGCAAGTGAGCTAACGGTCATGATCAGTGATATCGATCATCAGGTGCTGAATTTCCATCCAGTACTTCGTTTCAGAGGCGCACGGCGCGTTCCGGCGATTGAATTTCGTGGCACGATTGCTGAAATTGATGATGCATTGTTTGCGCGTATGCCATTTTCTTGGCGGGAAGGAAATCCAGTCCCGCTCAAAGATTTGCGCCATTTAAAATTGCGTTATTGGGGCTTTGATCATTGCATGCATGATGGTGAAATGATTGTGCATGCAGAAGTTGCGCAGGAAGTGTTAGATATTTTTCATGAACTTTTTGATGCACGATTCCCCATCGAGCGCATGAAATTAATTGATGAATACAAAGCGGATGACGATCTTTCAACGGCAGACAATAACACCTCTGCATTGTGTTGTCGTCTGCTGACAAACCATACGAGCAAATGGTCGCTCCACGGTTTTGGTTTGGCCATTGATATTAATCCCCGCATCAATCCGTATCACAAGGGAAATTGTATTGCGCCGAAAAATGGCGCACTCTTTTTAGATCGCACATTGCCAATACGCGGATTAATTCGTAAAGGTGATATCTGCTATAATGCATTTGCCAAACGGGGTTGGTTCTGGGCGGGCGAGTGGATGGAACCCTATGGCTATGTTGATTACCAACATTTCTATAAAGATGTTGGCGTGTCTGCCGAACTTGTTGCACTTGCGGCGGCAAATAATCCACGGATTTAAGTTTTTTTTAAAAGGAAAAAAGTTTTATGAAAAAGAACATGCTCTGTGCATTTATACTTCTTGGGTCGTGGGGATATGCAGATGCGATGCAGCAAGAGAAGCGGGAGAAACAAGAACCATCATTAAATTTTGTCATCAATAATCAATGGAGAGTACAGAGCTTTTCTGCGCTTAATGGCATGCGATTTGCCAAGACCAATAAGGAGGTTCACAATGCAACAATTTGGGACGCCTTGTCATTGCGTGATCAACAAAAGGGTGACTTGTTCGGTGCTATAATGGAAGCAGACAATACAGAACCATCTTTTGCTTTTAAAACCGAAGCAGGAAGCTTTGTGGCCAATATTACGCCAATGCTAGGTGGTCAAGATTTGGCTCTCTTCTATTTCATTAAGGTACTCGTCGCACAAAATCCGAAATAATTAAACTCCATAGTTGCCTATCCTTTGTACGCTCTAGTGAGCTTCCCAGCCTTTGCACAAGGCTCCCAGCCTTCGTCAAGACTTCGGCGGACGCAGCCGGCGGGCAGGCCCTACGAACGGACAGAATATATTTTCAAAAGATGGAATCATCTTTTCTTATGTTCAAATCCATAAACTAATAGTGATCCTTAAACATAAGTCCTGCCGCCCGTAGAGGTATGGGTGCGAAGCATTATGCATAGCATGATGATGAGTACCCTATGTTTAGG
>JAGVKD010000016.1 GCA_020050795.1 Candidatus Babeliales bacterium | reverse complement strand
GCTGCTGGTGCATTGGGTTAAGGGTATTGGGCAAGCAATACCCTTAGAAACAGCGGTGAAAGAATATTTAAAAGAAAACAAGGAAGGAAACGGTAGGGTAAAAATTAAGGCTTGATTCCAATTGCTTGTTTGAGATATTCCGGCATGAGTTGCTGGCAACCACGATCGTCACTTTGCCACCGTGCAAATCCTGCACGACCAACAGCTTCAATGCTTGGTGTGTCCACCTGGATGATTGATGCGTGAGGTTTCAATAGCGTGTCGACTAATTTTTGGTGGTGCGCGATGCCATTGCCAATCAGTTGAATTGGTTGATTGCCAAAACGTTGCGCCAATTTGGGCAGCAGGATCGCTGCTTGTTCAAATCCCGTTTCCACAATCCCATCAACCTGAATACCAAAATAAAGATCGCCACCGAATGCATTGAGCAGGGCGATGGTTGGGGTACCTTGTTTGTGATATTCACCGAGAAAAACTTTGAGTCCATCAACGCCGATGAGTGGAATCCCACCCGCGAAGCTCAGACCATTCACTGTTGCGATTACGACACGCAGGGTGGTAAACGGTCCTGGGCCGGAATTGACGGCCAAAAAATCAAGCGATTGGAACGAGATCTTGTGCTTACTGAGAAGCTCTTGGATAGCAATGAGCATCAAACTAGATGATTCTGTTTTGCCGATGCGAATTGCTTCAACAAAAGATGTGCCCCTAAAGAGGGCACATTCTACATCAGCGTAGGTGCTTTGCAGCGCGAGATAGTGACTCATCATTTATTTGTTTTTCTTACACTTTTGTTGCTGATAAAAAATACTGAACGAGTCATACTCGATAGTTTTTTCTTTCTTTACCACGACTCGACCGCAATTGAGGCATTTCCATCCTTCGAAATTGAGAAAATGATCGAAGAATGATTGCAACACCATGAGGCCGTCGCATTTTTTGCACTTCATACCGCACTACTCCCTTTTTTCAGGTATGAATACAAGTGCTCAACACAGCACGCGCCCTGGTGATATTTCAAAATAGTTGCTGACGTCGGCACTCCCACTCTACATTGATTATGAGAAATTTGTCAATCCTATTTGTATGACTTTTTCATGCTGACTCGCAAATCAGTTTTCTAAAATGAGATTCTTATGTAAAATGCTAATAATTATGCATGTTTACAAGGAAATAACAGATGAAATCTCATTTTAAAATAGTCTTCGGCGCAAGTCTTTTTTTTCAGACTGTATTATGCGCAATGGAAGGACTAAATATTGAGCCGGCTTTTTATTGTGGCATATGGCAGCATCTTGGCAACAGACGATTTCAGGAGGATAAGTTTTGTGCAGATGTGGGGTGGAAAAACGTTCCGGGTGTTGCAGCTGAAGGGCTTTTTGGTGTTTTTGATGGACATAGTCTTGATGAGGGTATGGGCGATCACGTTTCACGGTGGGCTTCAATTGAGGTTCCGAGAATCTTTCTGCAATCGCGCACAAAGGGACAAGATGTGCGGAGTGCGATGACTTATGCCTTAGCACAGATTGAAGAGCGATCAAAGCCAGAGAGTGAATATCCATTTTCTCCTGAGGTGGGATCAACGGTAGCGCTCATGGGGATTGATGAGCAGGGTATTGCGCATGTTGCAACGGATGGTGATTCGCCCGTGATTCTTTTTGATAAAACAAAGGATGGTTTGGTCAAGCGATGCCGCACTCAGGATCATATACCATGTCGGCGTGATGAGGCTGAGCGGGTTTTTAAGCAGGGTGGTGTTGTTGGGTATGTGGTGAAAAACAGTAATGAAGATAGACTTAATATTTTCAAAGAAGTTCGTGCGTGGCAAGATCTCCCGCAAGATTTTGCATCTCATCCAGAAAAATATGATTTTTATGTGCATGGTAAATCAGGCAATATGTCTCAGACTACTCGTTCGCTTGGTGATGCTGCAGAAAAAGATATTTTGAGTGCCGATCCGGAATTTTTAGATCCGCAAAAGTTTGATGAAAATTCTTTGGCTCTTTTGATATCTGATGGTGTAACGGACGCTTTTAATGATGATGAGATAGCGAGTCACCTTAGTAAGCTTATGGCTAAGAGAGATTCTGATCTTGCAGCAACCCGCAGCATATATTTTGGACAAACGTATGGAAATAACGAAAAACTAAAAAACGTTGTCCGACTATTTGGTGACCAGGTGTTAAATAAAGAAAGATTTGATAACGTCACTATTATGTTGATTCAAAAAGCCCAAGAATAAGGTGGGGAGCACTATGAAGAAAAATTTTAAAATTATATATGGTCTGAATGTTTTTTTGCCGATGACTCTATGCGCAATGGAAGCTCAGCCAGATTTTAATCCAAAATTTCATATTGCTGTGCGGCAACATTTGGGCGGCAGACATAGAAATAATCAGGAAGATACTTTTGTTGTCGGACCAGATGTTATTGGCATTTTTGATGGCCACGGTGGCAAGCAAGTTTCAGAACATGCTGCGCAACATATAAACCGATTATTTAAAGAAGCGCGTGCGAGTGGCCTTGATACTCGAAGTGCGATGGTCCATGCAGTGGGCGCTATTGAAAATCACTTCAATCCGCAATCAGCAACAAAAGACGCAGAATTTTCGGCAAAACGCCCAAGCCGCCTTACTGAACTGCCACCAGGTTCAACGGTGGTGATGCTGGGGATTGATGAGCAAGGAATGGTACACATTGGAGGGGTGGGTGATTCACGTGCTCATACGTTTGTCAAAACAGAAAAAGGTTATGTGAGGCTACGTTCGACCAAAGATCATAAACCATGTCGGCAAGAAGAAGCAGAGCGAATTTTTCAAAACGGTGGGTTTATTAGATACAGCGCTAGATCCCTTGGTGCGAATGGTCTTGTACAGGAGATGGAAGTCTCTCGTAGTTGGTTCAGTTTGCCTGAGGATTTTGCATCGCACCCAGAACGATATCATGTGTATATAACAGGGCGGGTCGGTGACGGTCCTGTTCCTGGGCAATCGAGGATCGGAAATATTGCAATGACTCGTTCACTGGGTGATGTATGGGCGAAAAAAATAGGCGTTACAGCCGAGCCAGAATTTTTGGAACCACAACCATTTGATGACAATACATTGTTTTTCTTGGCAAGCGATGGTGTTTCAGATGCCTTTGATGATTCGCAGGTAGAAGAGCTTCTCAATGAGTTTATGCCGCTTGATGATCAGGAGCTTGAAAAGCGCTGTGAAGGGACCTATCCCGGTATGGCGGTAGATAATAATCAACGACTATCAATGGTAGCTCGGCTCATTGGTGATCGCGTGTTGCGGACAATGATGGATGATAATGTCACGCTCATGTTGATTCAAAAAGCGAAAAATCAAGAAGGAAAGTAATGAGTTATTCTACATCCTCTTCAAACTCTTCTGGCTCGATACCAATACGCAGATAATCTAGATAAGATCCAAGAATAAGCGCTGCAGCAACTGAATGCTCGTAGCGCTTATTTTCTTTCGTAAACTTTTTCCCGCGCATGAGCTCTGATGCCTGATCGCTCGTCAGCCGTTCGTCCCACAGGACCCATTGAACATGGGGGAATTGTTCTGTGAGTTCGTTGACCTGTTTTTCTATCTTGGTTGTTTGCGCGCTGTTGGTACCCTTGAGCGTTTGTGGATGACCGGCAACGATGATGGAGATGCGTTCTTGCGCTAAAATGTTGGTCAGAAAAGTATGAAGATCTTTTGTTTCGATAGTTTCCAATGGACGCGCAAGCATGCGCAATGCATCAGATATCGCAGTTCCGGTCCATTTATCGCCAAGATCTAGAGCTAGGATTTTCATAAGTTCTCTTTTGTAGTTTATTTTATTTTTTCATCATACTCTCACCATTTAAAATATTGTATAAAATTCACATAATTTGAAACTACGTTAAAATGAAAAGCATTGTCCCATTTCTCTAAAGGAGCTTTCGTGAGTTTAAATGACATTGTTAACCAGCTGAATGATCTTGTGTGGGGTTGGCCTTCCATTATTTTTGTAATAGCCGTGAGTGCTCTGTGTACGCTCGCATTTCGTGTTATTCAAGTTCGCACCTTTGTGCGTATGTGGAAGGATACCTTGTTCCCCAAAGATGCTGGCAAACACACGGGTGACATTTCACCCATGCAGGCATTTTTGAGCACGCTCAGTTCCAGTCTTGGTAATGGTGCCATTGCGGGTGTTGCAGTTGCAATTGCGACCGGCGGTCCTGGCGCAGCACTCTGGATGCTCATTCTTGGTATTGGTTTGATGGCTGTTCGCTTTGCGGAAGTTTATTTGAGTCTTTCTAAAAGTTTTAGCAGCAAGCAAACAAACTCTGTTCTCGGTGGCCCGATGATTTATCTACAACAGGTTATTGGCGGGCGCTATTTGGCATATGTTTATGGCCTCACCTGTTTTATTTTTGGTCTGGTGGGCGGTAACGCAGCACAAGCGAATTCAATCAGTTTGAGTTTCGTAACTGCGTGGGGATTGCCAACAATTGTTTCTGCACTGTTATTAACTATTTTTGTTGCCTACATTCTTTTTGGTGGTGCCGTGCGTATTGCGCGGGTGTCTGCGATGATTGTGCCAGTGAAGGTGGTTGTCTTTTTTGCTGCTGCCGGTGCTGTGCTGATCTATCATGCGGGTGCCATTGTGGGTGCACTAGAATTAATTGTTGCCAGTGGATTGAGTAGCCAAGCATTGGCAGGTGGAGTGATTGGATTTTCTTTGCAGCAAGCATTGCGCTCAGGAATCTTGGGCATTACCTTTGCCACAGAAGCGGGTCTTGGTACCTCTGCGATTTTGTTTGGGTGCTCTGGTGGCGACAAGCCGTTTCAAAGTGGCTTGATGGCAATGTTGAGCACATTCATTAGTACTTGTGTCTGTTTCATCGTTGCATTGTGTATCGTGGCAAGTGGCGTTTGGCAAAGTGGTGCAACAAGCACTGCGTTGACTATTGCAGCCTTTGATACCGTGTTCGGTTCATTCGGTGGTTGGATTGTGAGCTTCTTGTCTGCATCATTTGGAATCGGTGTGTTGGTTACCTATGCCTACATCACGCGTGCAGCCTGGCTCTATCTGACTAACGGGCGATATCAATTTGCCTTTGTGGTCATGTATTGCGTGGTAGCTTTTCTTGGCGCATTGGTGAAGGTTGATGTGGTGTGGAATAGTGTCAATGTGATTATGGCAGTGATGTTATTTATCAATCTGTTTGGTATTGCATACCTCACGCCACGAATCGCGCGTGAACTAAGAGAGTGATTGTGAGCACAGCGATGAGTACCCCATCGATCTATCCTGTTGCGTGTCACACAAAAAATATTGGACCAGGATCAACGTTCGTTGCAATTCGGGGTGTGAGTCTCGATGGTGCCGCCTACATTGCGTCAGCGATCGAAAAAGGGGCAACGCGGATTATCATTGAGCGGGGGTCACCCCTGCCAAATGATGCTCGTGCGGCAATTGCGAATCACAACATTGAGTTGATCGAAGTTGAAAATACGCGCCGTGCTCTCGCGCTTTTGAGCGCAGAGGCTAACGGTTTTCCCGCCAAACGGTTGCACCTGATTGGCATCACAGGCACTAAGGGAAAAACAACTACCGCATTTTTGTTGCATCACATTCTCAAGCACGCAGGAATTCCTGTTGCATTGCTCAGTACGGTGCACAATCAAATTGGCGATACAATAATTCCTGCCGAGCTTACCACTGCGCAACCTGATTTTTTACATTACTTTTTTGCGCGATGTGTTTCTGAACATATAACGCATGTGGTGATGGAAGTTGCCGCGCAGGCATTTTCGCTCTCGCGGGTTGAGGGCTTAGAATTTTCTGGTGCTCTATTCACCAATTTTTCGCACGAACATCTTGAATTCTATAAAGATATGGATGAATACTTTCAAGCAAAGTGTCAGCTTTTTGCGCTGACCAAAAAAGATGCACCTATACTTTTCAATGCCGATGATGCGCGGGTAGCATCAGTGGCTCCATCCGGTGCACACAGTTTTGGTTTCGGGCGCAATACAACGTTCGGTCTACGTGTTGAACGCAGTTCTCCCGATGGCATGCAGGTGGCAATCACTGGTCCGGTTACTGCGTCTGTTTTTTGCCCAACATTATTTGGCCATTTCAATGCCTACAATATTGGCGCAGCGGTAGCCATGGCGTATCAGTTTGGCGTTTCTGTGTCTCAGATTATAGATGCGATCGCAACGTCCCCCGGGGTTCGCGGACGATTGGAGCGCTACAAAGTTCCGAACGGTGCAATCTGTGTGATCGATTATGCACACACTCCCGATTCCTATCGCGCCGTTCTTTCCACATTGCGCGAGCAAACCGATCATCTGATTGTTATTTTCGGTGCCGGTGGTCGGCGAGACAAATTCAAGCGGCCTATCATGGGTGGCATCGCAGCAGAATATGCGAACATGGTCATACTCACATCCGACAATCCGCGCGATGAAGATCCGGTTGCGATTATAGAAGATATTCGTGCCGGCATTCCTGAAGATGCGGCGTTGATCGTTGAACTCGATCGAGAGAAAGCAATTCAATATGCCTATCACCAATCACATGCAGGATCAATTATTGTGGTTTTGGGCAAAGGGCCCGATGAGTATCAGATTGTGGGAACACAAAAAATACCATTCTCGGAAAAAAATATTATTCAAAATTTATGTTAGTTGATTAAGAAAAGAAAAGGGCCGGTATTTGCCGGCCCTTTTCTTTTACTCGTTTGATCTTCGCATTTTTAACCGTGATCCTGCAGGAGATGCACTTTCAGTTTCTTCCATCATTGGAGGAAAGAGAATTTCCTTTACATAGTCACTTAAGTTGTTCTGCAGATAGTCAGGTAGGTCAGTTAGTCTTTTAATGTTGTTCTTAATGACATACGCAATAATTTGAGCGTTTATGAGATCAAGCTTATTAAGATATTCATGGATGTTAGGCAATTCCCATAATGTTACCATGCCATACCCTGATGCAGTCGCTATTCTTTTTCCATCAGGGCTGAAAGCAACAGCAGTGGCCGGACCTGAGTGACGGAGTGTCAAAAGTGGTCGCGGGTTTTTACTTGGCTTGGCCTTCCATACTTTTACCATGTTGTCTGCCGATGCGGTAGCAATCTGTGTGCCATCAAGACTGAATGCAACGGAAAGAACCATGCTTTCATCAGGGAATGTGGCAACGAGATGTGGGGGCAGGCCAAGTTCGTATTTCCACAACTTTGTGCCATGGCTTGATGCGGTAGCAATATGTGTGCCATCGCGGCTAAATGCAATACAGTTGATAGTTCTCAAATGCTCATCATTAGCTCTGAATTGAGAAATTAGTTTCGGATTCTGATTTGTTTTTTGATCCCATAGTCCTATCATTCCATCTTCTGATTGAGTAGCAATGAGCGTTGAGCCGGGTATGAACATAATGGAGTAGAAACGATTGATACCCATTTCGGGGGGGAATTTTGGAAGAAGTTCGGCTGCGCCGATAGTCTGATACATTTGCTCTGGTTGTTTTGCCTCTAATAGTATTGTTCCGTTTTTAAATGCAATAACGATTTTGTTTCCACTAGGACTGAAAGTCAGTGAAACAATATGATTTTCTGGAGCGAATACTAAGGAACGGAATTCGGGGGCAGGTCTAGGATTTTGATCTGGTTTAATTTCCCATAACCTTACTTCGCCTGGAGCAGATGCTGTGCCAATTTGTGTGCCATCAAGATTGAATGCAACGATGCGGACTTGACCACCAGCATGGAATGTCGCAAGAGGTTTCACCATGTGCGGAGGGATTAAATATGTATCTCCGCGTTGGATGATTTCGCGTTGAAGATCTTTAGGAAATCGATTGAGAAATTCCGTTTTAAACTGTTCAGAAAATTTTGAACTCGTGCCAAACGCGGTGAATATGTACCGCACACATTCATCGAGAGCCGCATTGAAAAGAATTGGAATGTCCAAAAAGTTAGCAGCGAGTGTGAATGCAAGCAGTTCTGGTTCGGTGAGGGTTTCTTTCAAATCAATATCTTTACCTTCGTGAATGAGCTTTAAATACTCAATGATCTTCGCGAGTGTTTTGCCCGTAATATTTGGTACTGGAATTGGATGATCTATGCCGGCGTCTTCGATAAGACTTTTGAGTGTTTCGCTTTGTTTGATAACTTTATATTCAACCTTGAAATCATGCCCATCTCTCGATTGCAGTATCACTTGATCATCATCCATCCCAACGAGGGACATAGAACACGCAAGTGCGCACAGATATAATAACTTTTTCATTGTTCTCCTTTGAATTTTTGGCAACTAAATAACGCTACTATTCATTATCGCTATTCTCATTATCCTTGCGAAAAATTTTTGAAAGGCTGTGTGATTGTTTTCTTGGGCCTCGAGGAAACTTTTTTGAGTCTTTCTTGGTTGATTGTGGCGCTGCATTGAGTACCTCGACAGCGGAAACTCGCAATGGTTCTATTTCTAACAAATCTGCCGCTTGCGCGATTGCAAGCAAATCAGCTGGTGGTAGTTGGCCCAAGTCGAGTGGTTTTTGTTTTGCCATAATTTTTAAATATTTAATTACCTGGAAAAGTGTTCGGCTGTTTATATCATCTAATGAAATGGGATCATCAAGTCCGCTGCCTTCAATGATAAGTTTGAGAACATAGCTTTGTTTTGCAGTGGTGACTTTCACTTTATACTTTTGCCCATCACTCGATGTTAATAGTACGAAATCTAGTACTGGCTCCATGCCTAGCAACGATGCTGACCAAGAAAGTGCGCAGAGCCAATAGATAATCTTTTTCATCCCCCCCCCATTTTTCAGATCCCTATGATTGTAGATTAGGTGATAAGCCGCTAGAAAATAAAGATTTTGAGCCAAGCATTAGGAAGCTTCAACCCAAGTAGTCCATTTTGTTAGGTTACGTTTCAAGAGCTTTTTATATGGCCTTTAATTTTGAAATAATTGTCATGTAGATTCATATATAAATTTTGGGATAAAGAAGGAGGAGTTCCTATGAAAAAATTATCGCTTGCACTGATTGCTACTCTGAGCCTGAGCGGTTATGTATGTGCCATGGAGGAGCAGGATGTTCCTGATACTCAAGATCGGCTTGCAGATACCGGAGCTACTGCTCAGATGGCAGATGATGAATTATCAGAGTCGGATGCCAGTTGTGTACAAGAAAGAATGCAGGGGATGGAAAAACGATTTGATGGTTTTCGCAAAAGGTGTAATACCTTGCCTGCCCATAAATCCAGTGTTAGGAGATTAAAAGAACGGAAAGAGAAAGAACAGAAAGAGCAGAAAGAGCAAGAAGAGAAAGAAATGGTGCAGGCCGTAATGCTCGATGTGCAAGTGGGGCATCGTACGCTGGAGCTTAAAATAGATCAGCTGAAAGCAGAGCTACATCGCTCAACACTACTCAATGCCTTAACGACATGTGGTTCTATCCTGGGACTTGCGCTCTATGCCCTACAAGTGTATACCTGTTAAAAAAGGCCTTTGATAGGCCGTTCAAGAGCCCCTTTTAGCTTTACAAAATCTCAAATTGCCATTAGTATAAACTACATTTAGTACTATAGATTATTAGGCATATTTTTCGGAGGGCTCAATGTTATTGAACCATTATGTTGCGATGATTGCAGGGTCGGGACTTGCGGGCATCGGGGTAGTTGTCCTGCTGTTTGCACGAATTAATGCAATCAAAGTAGACAATGAAAAGGCAAATAAAATTGCTGATGCGATACGCCAAGGCGCGATGACCTTTCTCAAAGAAGAATACAAAATTATTGCCGTAGTGGTGGCCCTCGTATCGGTTATGCTTGGCTTTCTCTTATCGCCACTTGCAGGCGCAGTTTTTATTGTTGGTTCTATAACATCATTGGTAACGGGCTTTGTGGGTATGCGAGCAGCAACCTCAGCAAACGTCCGCACTACTATTTCCGCTAAAGATAGCGGAGAGCATGCAGCTTTCATGGTTGCTTTTTTTGGTGGTGGTGTGATGGGTTTTGCAGTAGCAAGCATCGGATTGCTGGCACTGGGAGAACTTTTCTACTTATTCTCTGATCATCCAGATTTCATTGCTATTTTGACCAGCTTCGCACTTGGTGTGTCTTTGGTTGCTTTCTTTGCTCGTATTGGTGGCGGTATTTATACCAAGTCTGCTGATGTTGGTGCTGATTTGGTTGGTAAAATCGAAATTGGTATTCCTGAAGATGATCCACGTAATCCGGCAGTAATTGCTGATAACGTTGGTGACTGTGTTGGTGATACTGCGGGTATGGGCGCAGATATTTATGAATCATATATAGGCGCGATTGTGTCATCTATGATTCTGGCTATCAATATGTATGGCATGGATTTGCCCTATGTGACTTTCCCCATAATGCTTGCGGTATTTGGTCTAGGCGGTTCAATTGTAGGCCTTGCGTCTAACTTGTTCCTTCGCTTTGAACCAAGCGCAATGCTCCGCAATGCAACTTATGTTGCAATGGTTGTTTTGATCGGGCTTTCTTATTTTTATTTGAACGCGGTTGAGTTGCCATTCGCTTTGTTTTATTCCGTTGTATTGGGCTGTGTGTCTGGTGTGGTTATCGGTTTAGTGACCGAATACTATACTGGCGGACAACCAGTGCGTAATGTGGCAGACAGCTCCCGTTCTGGTGCCGCGACTAACCTGATTTATGGTTTGTCTGTTGGTATGGAATCAACGGTTGCTCCGGTTATAATTTTGGCAATTGTTGTATTACTTTCTTATGAATATGGTGGTGGATTGTTTGGGGTATCCCTTGCAGCAGTTTCAATGCTTGCGACAGTGGGTATCACTATGACAGTTGATGCCTATGGACCAATTGCGGATAACGCAGGCGGTATTTCTGAAATGGCTGGCTTTGGCAAATCGGTTCGCGATATCACGGATAAACTTGATGCATTGGGTAATACAACCGCTGCAATGGGTAAAGGATTTGCGATCGGTTCTGCATTGCTCACGGCACTTGCAATGTTTAATGCCTATGCACAAACAGCCGGTATCGAAGTTCTTTCAATCTTAGATCCAGTGATTTTGGCAGGTATGTTTATTGGTGGTACCATTCCATTCATCGTTGCATCGATGACTATGCGCTCTGTGAGTGATGCGGCATTGAAAATGGTGATGGAAGTTCGCCGTCAGTTCAGAGAGATTCCAGGATTGATGGAAGGAACCGCAGAACCAGATTATCGTCGCTGTGTTGCCATTAGTACGCAAGCATCGTTGCGCGAAATGATTTGGCCTGGTGTGATAACAGTTTCTATTCCTGTTGCCATTAAGTATACCCTCGGTGTGTATGCGCTTGGCGGTATGCTTGTTGGTGCAACAGTGGTTGGCGTGCTTCTTGCCCTCATGATGGCAAACGCTGGCGGCACATGGGATAACGCGAAGAAATATATCGAAGCGGGTAATTTTGGTGGTAAGGGATCTGATGCTCATAAAGCCGCTGTCATTGGCGACACGGTGGGCGACCCTTTCAAGGACACATCTGGCCCAGCATTGAACATTTTGATCAAGTTGATGTCTGTTGTGTCATTATTGTTAATTTTGATTGGCTAATCAGACACTCTGTTAAAAGACAAAAAAAGAGGCGGGATTTATTCCCGCCTCTTTTTTTGTCTGATTTATCCACGGGGCCCAAACTCAAGAATGTCGGGGCTCAAACTCAAGAGTGTACTGTCTTGGTTCGCTTAAACCTAATGTCCGGTATTTATCATACATCGTTCCAACTTTGCTGGTCCGCGATGGGTGAACGAGTAAGGGGTGGGGGTGGAGGTGATAGTTCTTACTTTCCCAGGCTGCATAATAACGCCATGCGATTCTATTACATTCTCGAAATTGTCTAAGATTTTTTTCTGCTTCTTCATAACATCTAAGGGCGTCTGTTTCTAGTTGATCAATACTTTTCTGCCAGTTAGCATCGAGCCACTCGAGAATTTTGTCGAGCTCTTGTTCGCTATCGTCTAGATGCGTTTTAGCTTCTGCTTTAGATTCTGCTCTCAAAAGAGCGGATCCCGAGATAATGAGTGTGGAAATAAGAATCGTCTGTAATTTATTCATGAGATAGTTTCCCGATTTAAAGCACTCTATTTCTGTGCTTTACTGCATTTTTTTGTTCAATGATTCTGTAGCAAGTCTATCTGAAAGGCTTTGTATTTTTCTCTCGAGTGATTCCATGACAAGCTTATCTGCAAGAGTGGGCTGATTGCGTTGTTTTTTATTCAATGAATTAATGACAAATTTGTCTGAACGGCTAAGCCCATCAAATTCTGTTTCTTCATCTCGTACTCTTTTTTCTGCATCCATGCCATAGGCACAGAGACTGGTAAGGCTGGCAATAAAAATGATATGCAATTTATTCATGGTGACCCCTTATTCCCCTTAATAACATCTACATTTTCAGTATAAATCACGTAGTTTATTATTTCAAATGGCATAAATGGCGCCAAGTTATCGATCTATTGATTTTCGGGTTAAAAACTCGCTATTATTTCATATAGAAACACATAGAAAGGTTGGTCATGGGGAAAAAAAGCATAGTATTGTGCCTGCTGGGTTCCTTTTCTCTCATTTCGGCCCAATCAGAGCGCTTTAAATTGGGTATCGAAAATATCTCTTCAAAGGAGTTCAGGCTCCTCAAATCAGGCCCGATCGGGCTGATTGCTAACCAAACGAGTATCACGGGCCGGGGTAAGCCTTCTGTAGATCTCCTCGTGGATGCTGGCTGCTCTGTCGCCTATTTGTTTGCTCCCGAGCATGGGGCCAAAGGGGTAGTTGCCGCAGAGAAGGCGATAGATAATGCGGTGGATGAGGTGCACAATATTCCGATTATCAGTTTGTATGGCCCAGGGGCGGAAAATCGTTTGCAGGATGCGCTCCAACATATAACAATAATCTGCTATGACATTCAGGATTCTGGCATGCGCTATTTCACTTATATCTCCACGCTGTTTCGCGCGATGGAGCAGGCGGTGAAGCATCGGAAAAAGTTTGTGGTATTTGATCGGCCCAATCCGCTTGGCGGTTCAATGGAAGGGCCATTGGTTGAAGATGAGCTGCTTTCTTTTATCTCTATTGCACCGATTCCGCTGCGCCATGGTATGACCGTTGGCGAATTGGCACGTTTTTTTAATCAATCGATTTTTGATAATAAACTTGATTTGCATGTAGTGCCAATGAAAAATTATCATCGTGATAAACCATTTTTGTTATCAACATTTTTATCACCAAATATTCAAACGACTCGCGCATGCAAAGGATATAGTTTTTTGGGATTGCTTGGAGAGGTGCGTCCCTTTGATGTGTGTGTGGGCAGTGATGACGCATTTCAGTGCATGATGTTGCCAAAAAATACCGCACTGCCAGAAAATTTTTGGCAGAATGTTGCAGAACAATTATCTGAGCATGGCATATATGCCGAGCCATTTGAGCGGATGAGTGAGCGAAAAAAGGTGCGTATGGTTGGTTTGAAAATTATTCATGACGAAGATGCCATCCAAGCATTTCCTGCTTTTTTGACGGCGATGCATGCAGCACACAATGCGGGAGTGAAGATTTCATTCTCTCCTTCTTTTGACAAAGCGGCGGGAGCCTCGTGGGTGCGGACAAGCATTATCAAAAAAGTTGCCATACAAGAGCTATTGCAAAAATCACGAAATGATCTGAAAACCTTTCGCAAATATGCGCAAAGATCCTTTTTGTATAAGCCATTTCCGCGCATTGTCTGAGGTAGCTATTCTTTGTATTTTCTATAGATTAATTAATTAAAATAAATTTTAATTAACAATACGTATTAAAATATCGAGGAAAGTATCTTGATGAAAGCATTACATCTTTTATTGTGCACCGTTTTTATCTGCGTACCGGTGTTTGGTATGTCAGAACAATTAGCAAGATTAAAAATGGAAGATGTAGAGACGCGTCTGCTTGGCGGCGCGATGACAGAAGAAGAAGAAATATCGGTGGATATGTGCGAGACAGGGTGTCGTTTAGGGTGTGGATTCGTGTGTGGTCTAGGTGGTCACTGTCGCGGTTACAATGGATGTTGTGGCGTTATGGCTGGTGCATTAGTGGGAACAGTCTGTGGACGCGCGTGTGGCTTAGTTCGTGTTTGGTGTAATAGGGAACCAGTTGAAGAAAATAAAAAAAATGATTAATAACGTTCGCGTGATAGTGTTATGCCTCTCATTGCCAACTTTTGTACAAGCAATGAATATTGGTGCGCCAGTGCCAAGAATAGAGATGGATGAGGATAGTTTCTTTTCAGAACAGACATATAAATGTTGCTGTGGTTGTTGCGCAGCATTCATATCAATTGCACACCGGTATAGTAGTCTAGAAAGTAATATGTTTTCGCCATATTCGACAATAAATTCTCTTTGTTTTCCAATGGCCTGCGTTCACTTGGCGCACAAACTGGGTGAGGATATGTATCAAGTAGATAAAAAATTGAAATCGCTGATAGATAAACAGGCATAACCTAATGCATAAACTATTCTTGTTCCTCGTGTTACCAAGTTTCACCCATGCAATGAATGTTGGCGCTCCAGTGCCGAGAGTAGCGATGAATGAGGATAGTTTTTTTTCAGAAGAGACGTATCGAGAGCGTTGCAGTTGTTGTTGTGCGACGATTGGAACGGTTGTCGGTTGGGCGCGATTTTTAAACAAGCCTGCAAGTGGAAATCTACAGGAGTTTACTAGTTACCTCACGGGGCCTATTTTATTTCCAATGGCCTGCATATATCTGGGGGGGAAACTAGGTGAAGATGCCCATGGGATAGATCGAGGATTGAAAGCACTGATACGTCGTTGGCGAGAAAAAGAAAAGTCAGAATAAAAAATAGAAATGGACTGCTATGAATAAACTACTTTTACTCCTTTTGGTACCAAGTGCTGTGTTTGCGATGAATGACGCAGCGCCAGCAGTGGTGCGTATGAATGATGACGATGCTCCTTCATATTTTTCAAAAAGAACTCATCAGTGTTGCTGTAGAATATGTTGCTCGACCGTTCTGCTGATTGGCGAGACATGCGCAGGTCAGTGCAAAGAACAACAGAATTTGCAGCGTTGTGGGGATGTCTATGGATGTACCTATGCGGAGGGGATTGAGTTTGGGCTGACACGTGCTTTTGCAGCATCAGCATCTCTTCAGATAGGACAAATGCTGGGGCAATTGGTAGGCGCAAAGACTTTTGCACAGGATAAAAAACTAAAGGCAAAGCTCATTGATTTCTGCGCAAGAAAAGCAGACAAAGAAAAATATGAGTGATTTTGGGTTATTAGGGAATAACAACAATGAATAAACTATTTTTACTTCTTTTCGTACCAAGCATAGTATGCGCGATGGATGATGCAGCACCAGCAGTGGTGCGTATGAATGATGAGGATGCTTCTTATTTCTCCAAAGAGGATCATAAAAAATATTGCGGCTTTTGTTGTGGCGCAGTGTGCATTATCCCAGCCGCTTGTTGTACTTATCATTGGAGGGCAGCAATGAGTGAGGCCTTTCATCAACAATGTGGCAATCCATTGGGATATGATAGTCGCAGAGAACAGTTTGAAAGAGAAGATAAAAGTCTAGCAGTTCTTCTCGCTGGTAATATGTTACCACTCACCGGATTCGTGCTTGGATACGAGTTGGGCCAAGTAACATATAAACTTGATCGGCGATTGAATGCGCTGTGTGATCATCAAAAAGAAAAATCAGAATAAACAGGAACAACAATGAATAAACTACTTTTGCTTTTTTTAATCCCGAGTGCTGCGTTTGCAATGAATGATAATAATAGTGAAGCGCCAGCAGCCTTAGCGATGAGTGATAACGATTCTTCATTTATTTCCAAAGAAACTCATAAACAATGTTGCCGTGTCTGTTGCACAGCTGTTTGTCTAGTGCCATCGGCTTTCATTACCAAATGTTGTTGGCTAGATAGATGGAAAGCCAATTACGCTTGTTGTGAAGATGCAACAGGATGCGATTTCTATGAACGGTATAGACATCGTAAAGAGGCGTTGCCAATAATGGCTCTCATTGTTGCGCCGCCAGTCATTGGTAATATGCTTGTTGGGCCAATGCTGGGCGAGCAAACTCACAAAGCAGATCAGAAACTGAAATCACTGGTTGATCGTTTGCGTGGAAAAGAAAAATCAGAATAATTTGGCAATAACTGCATAGATTGAAAATAGCGATTTCTTATAGGAGATCGCTATTTGTTTGTAAGGAGATATATGAAATTAAAATTATTGTTACCACTCACACTTTTTATCTCAGCTCAATGTCATGGCATGAATCTCGTGCAGAAATTAACGAGCATGGATTCGAGTGTGCCAAAGCGATGTCTGATGCATGATGGTTTTGAAGTCACCACAAGTGAAAAAGTAGTTCTGAAAGTTTGCGAGTGTGGATGTGCATTGGGAGGTTGTGTCGCGGGAGCTTGCATAGGAGCCAAAGGGTGTTCAGGTATTCCAGCATCATGTGAGTTGGTTGCAGGCCTAGGAATGTGGGGAACCATGGCAGGGTATATGATGGGCAAGGCCGGCGCCACCACGTGCATAGCTTTCAATAGGCTATGCCAAAAAAACAAACAAGATTAACTGGTTAAAAAAGAAAGACGGGCGATCTCGATTGAGATTGCCCGCTTGCCTGCCAAGGTCTTTGTAGAGTTCGGTTTATCGTCCAAAAAGGCTCTTGATTCCGTTGATTGCAAAATTGAAGAAGCCTTGAATGAAGTCGATAAGTCTGAAGAAGAAATTATGGATAGATTGCCATATCATTCCGATTCCGCCTGATTGGTTTACGCGTTCTGGAACGCCCACGTATTCAGGATCTTCAAATGCTTCAGCTGTGTCGTTAGATACCCCATTGTCTGAAGTTTTTGGAGCGGTCAAGAGTGTTTCTCTCAGGCAGCGGCGGAAGTTCTCTTTGAATGCGCCCATGTTTTTAACACCGACGTCACATTTTTTTAATCGGCCATTTGCAAAGAAGTGGAATGTTGGGACGCCTTTGATGTCACTTTTTTCACTCAACTCAGGAAGCTCATCAATATCAACACGAGCAAATGTTATGTCTTTGAATTCTGCTTCTGAAGAAAGTTCTTCAAATGGTTTTGCTATCCCATTGCAAACGCCACACCAGTTTGCAGAAAATTCGATCACGGTTGGGCGGCCATTATTTGCAAGCCGATTGTATTCATTTTCTGAAGTGACACGTACGGCACCGCTTGCGCATAACGTGTTTGCCACAAAAAGCGCTAAGAATGATAGCGCTGTGTATAATTTTTTCATTAATCCCCCTATGCATGGTAATTGGTATAGATTCCCCCTCATTCTGGAAGGTTAACATAAGCTTATATGCAGATGCAATGATACGGTCCAGATTTTGGGCTTTTTTTTATTTTCCAAAATTTCTGACTGATGTTAACTGCCCAAATTTGTATGTGTCCATTGACTCATAACCATTATTTTTTGGTTTTTATACCCTCCTTTCCATTCGATTAAGTGTGTCCAGCTCGTTCTATCCCGAGCTTATTTTGCATCAGTTGTATTTTTGACAGTTAGAAATAGTATCGCTTATCGGCGGAGCAAAAAATGTAGAAATGAGTATCTAAAAAAAAATCAAAAAAAGCATTTGATTAAGCATCGTTCACGCGCTACATTGGTTCCCCAACCCGCTTGGTTGTTTTATTCATATAGTCAATGTTCTAGAAATTCCATTGACTATTTTTTTACCCGTTTTTACTAAAGGACTTATAAAAAATAGTAGCAAGGAGCTTTTGCGCGCTTTTTTGGGTACCGGAAAAAAAAGAGAGTATGTAATTCAAAACGAAAGGACTGAGCATGGAACACGAACGTATGACCTCAAAGGGCGGTTTGTCATTTCATTTGGAGGGGGATATGAATGAGTTGCATAAATTTACTGTCGCGGGCAAGCAAGGAAAGCAGCCGCTCGATACACACCGTCTACACGAAACCATTGTGTGGGCGAGTGCGGGGTATAGTGAAGTAATAGATAGCACCCTCATTATTGAAGAAGCATTGCGAAATGTTTTTGATGGGATGAGCAAGAATGAAGTTGCCGATGCGCTTATTTTGGCAACGGTTGCTTTTATCGAGCGTGATCCGGGCTATGGCTATGTTGCAGCCCGTCTTCTTTTCAAAAAGCTCTATAAGCTGGTGACCAAACGCACGGTGCTCCATTCTGATGTTGATCATGAATATAGCCAGGCCTTTGTACGCGCAATTCAGTCGGGCGTTGAGCATGGATTATTCGATAAGCGCATGCTTGATTTTAATCTCGAGCATTTGGCATTGGCCCTTGTTCCAGAGCGGGATCATTTGCTCGACTATATGGGTCTGAAAACTTTGTATGAGCGCTATTTCTTGAAAGTTGAAGATGCCCATGTTGAGTTGCCCCAGATTTTCTGGATGCGTGTGGCGATGGGTGTTGCCCTCAATGAACAAGATAGGGATGAAAAAGCGATTGAGTTTTATAATTCTATGTCGTTGTTGCGCTATGTGCCAAGTACCCCAACGCTCCTTCATTCGGGTCTCAAGCGTGCACAATTAAGTTCCTGTTTTTTATCAACCACAGGGGACGATCTCAAAGATATTTTCAAAGCGTATAGTGACACGGCTCAATTGCTCAAATGGTCTGGCGGTGTTGCTAATGATTGGACCAATATTCGTGCAACCGGTGCGATCATCAAAAGTATTCGTATCGAAAGCCAAGGGTTGATTCCATTTTTGAAAATTAGTAACGATACGACTGCCGCAATCAATCGCAGTGGTCGCCGCCGTGCAGCATCTGTTGTCTATGTGGAAAACTGGCATTATGACTATGAAGACTTTTTAGATTTGCGGCGTAACACGGGTGATGAACGTCGTCGAGCGCATGATATCAACACAGCAAGTTGGATTCCTGATCTATTTATGAAGCGTGTTGAACAGGATGGCGATTGGACATTATTTTCGCCAGAAGAAGTACCAGATTTGCATGATATTTATGGCAAAAAATTTGAAGAAGCCTATATAGCCTATGAGCAAAAAGCAAAAGAAGGCAAAATAGAGCTATTCAAAACATTATCTGCAAAGCAGTTATGGCGCAAAATGCTCAGCCGGTTGTTCGAAACTGGCCATCCGTGGATCACCTTCAAAGATGCGTGTAACGTTCGTTCACCGCAAGATCATGCGGGGGTTGTCCATTCTTCTAATTTGTGCACTGAAATTACGCTCAACACTTCTGCCGATGAGGTTGCGGTATGTAATCTCGGTTCTGTTAATTTGGGCCGTCACGTGGTGAATGGTAAGATAGATGACAATCTCCTTGCGCACACGGTTGCATCTGCAGTGCGTATGCTTGATAACGTGGTGGATATTAATTTTTATCCGATTGATGAAACGCGCAACTCAAATATGCGGCACCGTCCGATCGGTCTTGGCATTATGGGTTTCCAAGATGCGTTGTATTCATTGGGTATTAATTTCGCTGATGAAAAGGCGCGAGACTTTGCCGATGAAAGCACCGAGAAAATTGCGTATCACGCGATTCTCAGTTCTTCAAAATTGGCACAAGAACGTGGTACCTATCAATCGTATAAAGGTTCTAAATGGGATCGCGGTATTCTCCCACAAGACACTATCGATCTTTTAGAAAAAGAACGCGGCTTGCCAATCAACGTTAAGCGTTCAGGAGTGTTGGACTGGACTCCCGTTCGTGAGCATGTCAAAAAACATGGTATGCGTAACTCAAACACTATGGCAATTGCGCCAACGGCAACCATCTCGACTATTTCTGGTTGTTTCCCGTGCATCGAACCGATCTATAAAAACATCTATGTGAAATCAAATATGAGCGGCGAGTTCACGGTGGTGAACAAATATTTGATTGAGGATTTGAAAGCGCGTGGTTTGTGGAGCAAAGAGATGCTCGATGAACTTAAATTCAATGATGGTACGTTGGATAAGATTCCATCAATGCCACAAGATCTGAAAGATAAACACAAAGAAGCCTTTGCCATTGATCCATTGTGGTTGATCGACATTACCGCTGCGCGCGGCAAGTGGATTGATCAGAGTCAGTCACACAATGTGTTCATGAGTAATGTTTCTGGAAAAATGTTGCATGATGTTTATTTTGCAGGATGGCATGCGGGGTTGAAAACCTTCTACTATTTCCGTACACTCGGTGCGAGCCAAATCGAGAAATCAACACTCGATGCGAAAAAGTTCGGGTTCACTCAAAAACGGGCGGGGGTTGAAGCAGCACCAGTTGCAGAAGTTGCTCCAGTGATTCAAGAAGAGACACTAGACGCAGCAGCGTGCAGCTTGTCGAGTGATCCTGATTGTGAAGTGTGTCAATAAAGGAAAAAGAATGGCAGACAAAAATGGCATCATAAATAATTCAACGGTTGATCCCAATAAAATTCTTCCCATGCGTTATTTGTGGGCGCGCCAACATTATAAAGATGGCGTTGCTAATAACTGGACGCCTGAAGAAGTTTCGATGCAGCAGGATGTTGAGCAATGGAAATCAAAAGATTTTCTGAGCGAGAGCGAACGTCGGCTGATTATGTGGAACCTTGGATTTTTCTCCACTGCAGAATCATTGACGGCAAACAATTTGGTACTCACGGTCTATAAACACGTGACCAATCCAGAATGTCGCCAATATTTGCTGCGTCAGGCATATGAAGAGGCGGTGCATACCGATACCTTTATCTATTGCTGTGATTCGCTTGGCCTTGATCCAGACCAGATGTACAACATGTATGAAACGGTACCAACGATCAAAGAGAAAGATGAGTTTGTGGTTAATTTGACCAAATCAATTTTGGATCCAAATTTCACGACAGAGGGTGGTCCGGAAAACATACAAAAGTTTCTGCATGACTTGATCGGATTTTATGTGATCATGGAAGGCATTTTCTTCTATGCTGGTTTTGCCATGATTCTTGCGCTCAAGCGTCAAAATAAAATGATTGGCCTTGGTGAGCAATTTGAATACATCATGCGTGATGAAAGTTTACATCTTGCTTTCGGCTGCGATTTGATCAATACGATCAAAGCAGAAAATCCGGAAGTATGGACGGAATCTTTCCAAGAGGAAATTGTTCAGCTGATCAAAGAATCAGTAATTTTAGAACAACAATATGCTCATGATGCCTGTCCGCAGGGAATGCTCGGCATCAATGCGGATCAGTTCGCAGAATATGTTGAATATATTGCGGATCGCCGTTTGGAGCGCATTGATTTGCCAAAAGTGTATGGCAAAAAAAATCCGTTCCCATGGATGTCACAAGCAACAGATCTCAACAAAGAGAAAAACTTCTTCGAGACGCGTGTCACCGAATATCAAACAGGTGGTTCGCTCGAGTGGGAGTGAGTTGAAAAATAAAGGCCGGCGAAAGTCGGCTTTTATTTTTTTATGATTGTCAGATGGTTTACTCCGGCACAGCCCGACGAAGCCGTTGGGCGAAAACGGAAGAAGCCTAACGTAGCCCGACGTAGCTGAAAAGCGTAGACGGGTCCATTTGACTTTCAATTTTTTTGAAATAATGTTGCCATCAAGCTGAGTAATAAGATTAGCTTACTGAAAAAAAGGAGTAGGATATGAAGATTCGGTTATTGGCATTATCAGTTCAGATGTGTGTGCCATTTGTTATCCAAGCGATGGAAAATCAAGATCTAACTGCTGCAATGGAGTGGGACTGCTGCGAGGAAGTTAATGACTGCGGGAATGATAATGAAGATCCAATGCTTGCAAGCATGTGGGCAGAATCAGCAGAAGGTTCGGATGAGCTGGGACGAGGAGAGATAGAAGGCCTATCTGCGCTCGAACTTTTTGACCCCGAATTGGCAGCACGCAGGTCGGCCCTTGATGATTTAAATGATTTGCCTGAAGCGCCAGCAGGTGTGGTTCCACAACTTCGTAAATTCACGCTCGAAGACCAGGCTCGACTAAATAAGCAATATGGTCCAGAAAAATTTGCCAAGGTAGCAGGGACTATCGAATACAAATTAACAGGTGATAAGGGCACGGCTCAGGCAGCAAAAAATGATTCTGGTAATGCGGAAGGTGCAGCTAAGGAGTAGGGGATATGAAAATTAGTTTATTAGTACTGCTTGTGATCTGCGTACCAGCTACCATGTATGCGATGAAAGAAGAAGATGCTATGGATACTATGGAGAAAGGTCTGAATGAATGTCTGACTCAACTTCCGCCAGCTGCGCTCCCTGCAGAGCGAGTCTTAAGCACTGTCGAAGGCCTTGAAGAATTTCAGGATGATATCGTTGCGGATGATACCGCAGAGGTCTCACAACTCCGTAAATTCACTGAGGCTGAACGGGAACGTCTCATCGCTCTCTATGGCAAAGATAAATATGATAAAGCTCGCGAAACGGTAGGGACACATGTTTTTGGTTTGCATGATGTGGCAACAAGAAGTCATGAGCATGCGGATCTTTCGAGTGTGGTTGAACAACTTGCTATCAGCAACCGATTGACGCAGGAAAAAAGTGCTAAGGATGATGAAAATCGAGCAGACGATTTAGCGCGGTTGAAAAAAGCAGATTGCAGAGGCCTCTGGTTTAGCATAATAGGAGCTGGTATAGCCGGTGCCTCAGCCCTTGTGAGTATTTTAGTTGCGGTA
The DNA here is from genome assembly GCA_020050795.1 of Candidatus Babeliales bacterium. Classification (GTDB taxonomy): domain Bacteria; phylum Babelota; class Babeliae; order Babelales; family Vermiphilaceae; genus JAGVKD01. Next base: position 16,467 of record JAGVKD010000016.1, on the reverse strand, counting down.
CACGTGATTCCCTAAAATGATTTTATGTGTTAAGAAATTGTATCGATATTATTTTTATTTATAACAAGGAGTGAGCAATGCATAAAAAATTATTAGTGCCAGTTGCATTTATGGCATTAACATCAGTTGGTCTTCGGGCAATGGAAGCAGAAAAGACTGTTGCTGCACCAGAAGAAAAAGCAAAACAAGAAGTTACGGGATTAGAAGAATTAGCTCCGGTAGGAGATCTTACATTTGAAGAATTTCAGCAGGCGTATCCGGACACTGCGGCGATAGCGCTCGTTGCCTACAAGCAAAACTTCATGAAACGCATGCAACAAAAAGATCCAAATTTAGTTAGCAAATTGCGCACAAAAGCGCAAACGCGTGGTGGACTTAATGACGCGCTGGAAGGAGCTGTTTCTCAAGTTCAGACTTTGCAGTCAGAAGCAGCTACGGCTATGGCAACAGCAGGGGTTTTAGCAGAGTTATTTAAAGATGTGACAGGCGTGGATGTTAAAGCAACGGCAGCAGAAGTGGGTGAGGACCTCAAAGGTCTTGTGCAGCAGGGCTTTGAGGCGTTGTCGGCACAGCTAGACGAAGCAAACCAAACTGGTTGCTGGGGACGTTGCAAAAAGAAAAAACCAGCTCCTGCACCAGCAGCGCCAGCTCCGGTAGTACCAGCTCCTGCTCCAGTAGCTCCCGCAGCAGCTCCAGCGGCTCCTGCATCTGCAAGCGTAAATGAATAAAAGGCATACACGTGACACGTATTAATGCGTGGTTAATTTTGGGAGCGGCTTTCATGCCGCTCCTTTTTTTTGCCATGGAAGAAGATCACACTGGTCTGACAGATTCTGGGAAGATGAATTTAAGTGCTTCCGGAAATTTAAGTGCATCAAAAAAAAAGAAAAAGATAAGGCCGAGCAATCCAACGAGAACAAGAAACATTCCTATGACAGACCTTGCAGAAAAACCGGCTGACGTGGCCATTCCAATTGAAGGACTGGATGAGATAGATGGTCCTGCAGATGCAACGGCAAAAAAAAATGAGCCGGTAGAAAGTGCTAATGAGAAAAAGGAACGAGAGAGGCGGGAAGAGGAACAACCGTTTCTGCCATTTAAAAAAGATGCAAAAACGATAGTTGCATTTATGTGGTCATTGCCACGATTCCAGGAAGCGGCGAAAGAATCTCTCACGGAAGTTGATCTAGTTGAATATATGAAAGTGGCCTCCGCATATTCGGAAGAAGATGAAGGGAAATCTTTTCAGGCTTTTATGGCTTCCATTGCCAGCGATCAAACGGGAGCAGATGAAAAAATTGGATTGGGAGCATCGTGGCTTGCACGCATGGTTCGCTATCGGCATCACAAAAGTGCTGCCCACAAAGAAAAAGCTCGCGTGTTTTCGCAGCAAAAAACAGCTGCGAATCAGAGAACGGTTGGTACAGCTATTATTGGTGGCGCGGTAACGCTCACGTCACTTTTGCTTCAGCATTATTTTCCATCCGGATGTTCAAGTGTGGCAACGGTGGCTCCAGTCGTGGCCAATAGAACGATAAGTATGTTGAGCAACTTTTTATAAAAAAAGAGAGACCCGATACGCACCAGGTCTCTCTTTTTACTTTGATATCAAAATTCTAGAGATGATTATTGATTGTTGTTCTCAAAGAAGTTTCGCCATTAAATCCGGTTGCTTTGTGAACTTGGCTGCCACTTTTGAAAAGTATGAGTGTTGGAACACTGCGCACACCATAACGGCCCGCAATGTCATCAAATTGATCAACATCAACTTTCAAAAATAATACATCGCTTCGTTCTTGTGCTAATTTTTCAAGTGCTTTTCCAAGTGCGCGGCAAGGACCACACCAGTCAGCATAAAAATCAACCACAACTTTTCCAAAATTAATAACAGCGGCGAATGCTGCTTGCGCCGATCCATATTCTGCAATGAGTGAGCTCAGATAAACGGGCTTACCCAGTTTTGAACTCAAATCCACAGAAGTATTAACAACATATTCTTCTTGCGGCGCTTGTACATCCTGCTGTACGACTGGCGCGCATGAGGTGAATGCACAAGATGTCAGACAGAGTGTCACACAAAGGAGCGCCATCGAGTTTCCGACAGCTTTTATGTGGTTTATTGGATTCATAAATACTTCCTTCTCTCTTGAATATGAAAGGGCTGATTTTCACATTTACAGCTTAAATCATTGGTGGGCGATGTCAAAAAGAACGGTGATTCAAGTATGCTATACTTTGCACGCGGAATGTTGGATTTAAAAAAGGGTTAGTCATGCTTCCATTCGAAGAAAAAGTATACGTTGATAAAGTTCCCCATGATACCACTTTGCTTATTGCTGCTGATATTGGCGGCACAAACAGCAATTTTGGTTTTTTTAAAAAAGATCACAATGCGCTTTCGCTCATTTTTTCGATCCATGTTAAAAGCCAGACCATCACCAACTTTGCACAAGCGGTAAAAGATATTCTCGATTATATTGCACACACGTATGGCATATCAGTGCGTCGTGCCAGTTTTGCTGCAGCGGGCGTTGTTTCCGAGGCGCATGATTATTGCAAGCCAACCAATCTCAAATGGGCAATCGATTCAAAAGAAATTTTAGCCAAAACGGATTTGGAATGTGCGTTTATAGCAAATGATTTCGAAGTGATTGGCCATGGACTCAATCTGATCAATCCAAAAAACTTGATCAAAATTAATGAAGGTACGCCGCGTCTGCATGCCAACAAAGCAATTATCGGTGCTGGTACTGGATTGGGAAAGTGCACGATGTTTTGGGATGTGTCTAAAAAACGGTATATGCCAATGGCATCAGAAGGGGGTCATGGAGATTTTGCATCACAGTCTCCAGAAGAATTTGATTTTGTTGAGTTTGTCAAAAAAGGTGAGAGCAAGCCCTACAATGTCTCTTGGGAAGATGTGCTTTCTGGCGATGGCATTGAGCGAATGTATCATTATTTCAGTTCCGGTACCGGAGCCTTTAATCATGGCAAAGGCCCGCATCCAGATGAAATTTTTAATAGCAGACATGAAGATGCGTTCAGTGACAAGACATTTGAATTCTATACAAAGGCCTATGCGCGCTGTGCCAAAAATTTTGCCCTCGATATGCTCGCACTCGGAGGCGTCTATATCGCTGGTGGCATTGCAGCAAAAAATCTACCGATGTTTCAGCTTCCGATTTTCATGGATGAATTTCTTAATTGCGGCAAACATGTAGAACTGCTCAAACAAGTCCCTGTCTATGTTGTCACTGATTATAATGTCAGCCTCTATGGCGCGGCAGAATACATGCGGCTTGAAGGGCTGTGTGATTAGATCATGACTGTCTAGCAGGAAAGATTAATGTTGTTCCCAGATACAAATCGGCGCTAATTTTTGGAGATGATGGATCAGGCGCCAACAAATCTCTCACTTGCCACATCGGGTGATAAAGACGGTACGCTATATTGCTGACAGTATTCTCATCGACCGCTAATTTTAATACCCGAGCAAATTCTATCTGCCACTCAGATGTTTTCCAAACGTGAGGTATCGGTTTTCGCGAGTGGCGCTGCCAATCATCTATTTTCAATACTAATTTGGCTTTAGCACTGGAGGTCCATTGTTCTTCCAAAATAAATTCTGAGGAAGATTCAGAGATCTCTTCTTGCACCCTCTCAAACCATTCTTTTAAGCGATCAGCAAGAGCTGTTGATGGTTCATTTGTTATTGCTTTTGTTTCCCGCGAATTGCGCAGCTCTTCTCTTGACTCATAAAAATCTTTTAGATCATAGCGGTATTGGCTCGGTTTTTTAACGTCTTTTAACAGTGTGAGAGTAGTATCGCGTGCACCAAGAGCCATCTCCTGCGCAATGCAATGCTCCCCAAGTGGTGGCTCATTGAAGGGCGGTTGAGCATATTTTTGTGCAAGATCCCCGCGCAACGTTTTAAATTTCCTTTGTAGTTCTTGCAGGTCAGGCCTTTGAAAAGGGTGAGCCATGCATGCAGCAAAAGCAGCTCGCACAAGATGATTTCTAAACTCATTGATTGCACGTCCCGCGAACTTTGCTTCTAATTGTTGGGGTGGCAATTCGAGAATGAAAAGTATGGCTCGTTGTTGAAGATCGCTTGGATTGGATTTGGTTGTTGGCCATAATTCAACCGCTTCTTTGAATCGCCAAAAAAGAAATTCCTCTCTGCGTTCAATCTTTTCTTTCTCGCAAGAAGCGTCTGCCGATGTTGCTTCAAGAGCATTTTTGCTGAGTGTAGCACGAGCAGCCTCGATGGCCGCTTCAAGTTTTGCTAAAGCCTCATTATGCTTTGAAGCTTCCATTGCATAAATGGGTGCTGCTGCAAAAAATAAGAAAATAATTTTTTTCATTAACAAGGTCCCTGTTCAAAAACGGCTTTCCTAAATGCTATAGCGCGTTCATCGTGTTCCATGCATGGTCGCCCAACGATACAACATTGTTGTAATTTGCGGATGGTAGACATAGATACAGATTGAGCTGGTTGCTCATTTTCTTTCGCATTCAAGGACTGAAGATGTTCTTTGAGTTCGGTGCACTTTTTCAAATCAAGCGCGAGAGAATTAAAGAGCGGAAATCCATATGAAGCAATGTCTGCAGGGATTAGACCTGGGTTTTTGATATCTTTCAAACGAGCTTGCGCTCGTTTCCAGTAAATCTTTGCACCCATCACTCCATGTTCCTGAAATACTGTTTGTCCAAGCGTTTGAAACTCTTTTTGTAGCGACCTCAGATCTGCTCTCTGAAATTGGTGAGACATGCAGAGCTTTAAAGAGGTTTGTACTATATAATCCTTGAAAGTGGCGAGCATAAAGTGAGGGGGATCTTTTGGATCTAATTGAGGTGGTGGCAATAAAAGGTCATGACATATTTTTAGTCTTTTCGGTCTGCTGCCTATTGTTGCCTCAGTAAGTGTCCAGCACAATTTAATCGCTTTTTTGCATCTCCAAAAAACAAACTCTTCCTCGGCATAATTCACTGTTCGCATTTCCTGGTCTGGCGCAGGAGCCGCTTCCATTGCCCAAATGGGTAGCGATGTTAATGCAAAAATAAGTGAAATAGCTTTTTTCATGCGAACCCTCCAGTAAAAAAAATAAACTCCCTGTTTGAGCAGAGAGTTTATAATCTATCACCGAAAAGTAAAATGCAATTCTAGTTTTTTAAATAAAGAGGATAATTGACATCTTTCAAAACCTCGAGAGCGCGAGGTCGCTTCCTCACATAGATTTTTTTTGCCTGTGCACAGACTTTGGGAGGCGCATCCATGAGTGGTCCGATTTCCCTCACACATTCTGTGTAGAGCTCTTCGCGAAGAGCGAGAACCTTTTCCTTTAGTTCTTGAAACTTAGGAGTTTTGAATTCGGCGAGCTCACATGCCTCAAAGGCTTCGCCGGTGACATACACAACAAATAAATTATTTGGGTGACCTTTAGGGAATTTTGGGCTTATTCGATGTGGAGATAATTTAAGCTCAGATATTAGCTTTTCTTTGAATCTTTCGCTTGGCTCGTCCACAATAACTGGCCATAGTTCAACGACTTTTTTGAGGCGCCAAAAAATAAATTCTTCTGCTGATTCTTTTTCCCTTGTTTCCCGGTTGATAGTTTCTGGTTGTTCTGAGCCGAATGCTCTTCTGAAAAATCCCATTCCAGAAAGGGGAAGTGCAGCCATGAGGCTGCATAAGAGGATCATTCTCTTCACACAAAATCCTATTTTTTTATCATCTCAACAGCAAAGGTAATAGTATCTTCTTGCGAATATCTATTTTCCAATGTGATAGTAAAATTTCTTTTCATAGTACGCAGTGGTACGAATATCAGTGTATCTATTGTTTGGTTCGGTTCAATGTGCACTTCTTGCATGAGTGTTTTGTTGCACACATCATCGCTGATTGCGCGTCGTTCCTTCACCGTTTGAAATCCCTTGGCTGCCGATGCGAGCGGAGTACCAATCAGGAAAATGGTGGCACCCGATGCGCAAGTGACAATCCCGGAAACAAATAGCGGTACCGATGCAAACGTTGCGCCAAGAAACAGAAGTCCCGCTCCTGTTGTGGCTGCAATAGTGGTGATAATCGCGCCACCGGCAATCATGCCCATGGTTTTAAATGCTACACTTGGCTTGAGTCTATTTGCTACTGTTTGAGCATCGACAAGTGGCAAAGAGATATTTTTAGGGTCGAGAAGGTAGGTCTCATCACTATGGTTGGTGATAGAAAGGTGCAGTGGCACAAACGGTTTTTGTGTTTTTGAAACCAAGCGTCTGCCCGCATAGCCAAACAGTTTTACGCAATCCTTAGAACCAAGTTCCCGAATGCCGATAGAAACGTTATTTTTGTGATCTTGATAATTTGGTTGAGGCTTGAAAATATCAAGCGATCGTGAGCGATGGAGTGTTTTATGGCTGCCACATCCAGGCAACATGAGAAGCACACATGCCATCAAAGAGATAATTTTTGAACAATTCATACAAGGCCCCCGCCTAATTTCTGATTTTCCCGACAATAACCCCTATTTCAGGCTATTCTATAGGGCTAATTTGTCAAATGAGTAGGCCGGAAACATGCGTTCATTTTGGACTTACCACACTGATTGATCTATAGTGGGAGGGCTTAGTTTGCAGGGTAAGGCTAAAAAGGATTCTTAGGTGAAACCGGTGAAAAAGGTAATTCAATTTACTGATTGGGATGCTGCGCTGATAGAAGATGCAACTTTCGAGATTGCCGAACGGCATCTAGAAATGGAAGCCAATGTTCTTCGGCAAGCCCGCACTCAGAATTATGATTCTCCCTATGCATTTCTCAATCTTCCCTATGATGATGCTTTGGGACAATCAGTCTCGCGTGTTGCGCAGGCAACTTTAGCTCTAGAGCCGAGCATGCTGATCGTGATAGGGATTGGCGGTTCCAATCTGGGAACCAAAGCAGTCCATGATGCACTCAATGGCATTTTCTATAATGAACTGAACGCCACACTGAAAGTCTATTTTGCCGATACGACCGATCCCGATATGCTCACAGCTCTTGTGCGCATTATGGAGACTCAGCTCAAACAAGATCGCGCGGTCATTCTCAATATTGTGAGCAAATCAGGCACCACCACTGAAACAGTTGCCAATGCGGCACTGCTTTTAGATCTACTCAAAAAATACAAAAAAGATTCTTATCACAAATATGTTGTTGCCACCACCGATGAAAATTCAAAATTGTGGCAGGTTGCCCAACAGGAAAAGTTTGCTGCTCTGGCCATTCCAGCCAATGTTGGTGGGCGCTACTCAGTGATGTCTGCCGTTGGCCTTTTCCCACTTGCCATGCTTGGCATTGATATCAAACAGTTGCACGAAGGAGCACGTGATATCACCGATTCTTGCCTGGAATTGAGCGTTGAGGAAAATCCAGCAGCACGAAGCGCAACAACCATTTTTGGGCAATATGGAAAAAATATTTTCATTCATAACACCTTTTTGTTTGCCAGCGAATTGGAAAGTTTGGGCAAATGGTATCGTCAGCTAGTTGGCGAAAGTTTGGGCAAAGAGAAAAATAAAGCAGGCAGGGTTGTGCATGTGGGCATAACGCCAACAGTGGCAATCGGAAGCACCGATTTGCATTCGCTTGCGCAACTCTATTTGGGCGGCCCCTACGATACCTTTACCACATTTGTGACCTATGCATCATTCGCAACAGATATTACCATTCCACCAGCACCAGAATTAAAATCTTTAGATACCAACACACAAGGTCTGTCGCTTACGCACATTATGGATGCCATTGCGCGTGGTGTGAAAGTGGCATATCGCAATGAATTGCGTCCCTTCATTGCAATAGAGTTGCCAGAACCATCAGCATATGCCCTCGGGCAATTTATGCAGTGGAAAATGATTGAGACTGTTTACTTGGCTTATTTGCTTGATCTGAATCCGTTTGATCAGCCGAATGTTGAATTGTATAAACGTGAGACAAGAAAGATTCTAAATCATGGATAATTGTACATTCGTTATTTTTGGCGCAACAGGTGATCTGACCAAACGAAAATTAATTCCCGCACTTTATCAGTTGGTAGCTGAAAAAAAATTAACTAACTTTGCTATCGTTGGCGTTGCAATTGATGATGTTACTGCGTCAGATATGCTCAATAAGGCGCGCGAATTTATTGAGCCACTTGATGAAGCAATTTGGAAACAACTAGAAAATGTGACCTACTTTCAACGGGTGGATTTTCTCAATGAACAGGATTATGTGCCATTGAGAAAGCGTGTCGAAGAGGCTGAAAAAAAACATAAACTTTCTGGCAACCGGATGCTCTATTGCGCCGCCGCTGCACAATTTTTTTGTCCAATCACCACCAATCTTGTTGCCTCTGGACTAGCAAAAAAAACAGCGCCTGATGCAAAGCCATGGTACCGGGTGGTGTATGAAAAACCGTTCGGGCATGATCGCACCTCCGCACATGAAATCAATGAATGTATCGCGCGGCACCTGCATGAAAATCAGGTCTATCGCATCGATCATTATCTGACCAAAGAAGTGGTAAGCAATATTGCTTTGATTCGATTCACCAACTGTGTGTTTGAACCATTGTGGAATAATCGCTACATCGATCAGGTGCAAATTATTTTGAGCGAAAAAGTGTGTGTTGGTGATCGTGGCTACTACTATGACAAGTATGGCGCGCTTGCGGATGTGGTTCAAAATCACATGCTTGAATTATTAGCGCTTGTTGGCATGGAAGCACCGGAACTTTTAAAGGGTGATTATGTGCGTGAGCAGCGCGCAAAGGTTCTGCAAAAAATTGAAGTAGTCGATGGTCTTCTTGGCCAATATGAGGGCTATCTTCAAGAACCGGGCGTGGCACCACAATCGAAAACGGAAACGTTTGCAGCATTAATGTTGCGGGTGAATAATCCACGCTGGGCTGGTGTTCCCTTCTATTTAAAAACCGGCAAATGTTTGGATAAAAAAGAAATTGTTATTCATATAAAATTCAAACAAGTTGATTGCTTGCTTGCAAAAAACTGTCCGAGCGATTCAAATTGGCTCACCATTAAGGTGACTCCCGATGCAACATTCACGCTGAATCTCAATGCAAAAAAACCGGGATACACGAATGAGCTTGTGCAAATGTCGATGGAGTATTGCCACAGTTGTATTTTTGGACAGCGCAGCGCAGAGGCATATGAAATTGTTTTTGAAGAAGTGATACGTGGCGAACTTGCAGCAGCAGTGCGCTTTGATGAAATTGAATATGCGTGGAAAGTGATCGAAACAATTCGTAAAGATCATTTTTCACTCTATCCATATAAGCAAGGGACTGTGGGCCCAACAGAGGCGTTGCAAGAATTTTCACGCAAACATGGCATGAGGTGGCGATCGTGAAAGTCGGTGTTATTGGTTTAGGCAGAATGGGTAATGCAATTGCATATCGACTGGTCAAAGGTGGCCATGAAGTGGTTGGATTTGATAATGATGCACGTGCACGTAATCAAGCGAAAGAATCTGGCGTTGCAATCGCGCGTGATCTGAAAGATCTAGCAAGTCGCGTTTCTATTTTTTGGGTGATGGTTCCTGCAGGTCCGGTCACTGATTCAGTGATTAATCAGCTGCTTGATCTTATCAACGATGGCGCGATTATCATTGATGGTGGCAACAGTTTCTACAAAGATTCTGTGATTCATGCGGAAAAAATTTCTGCAAAGCGGGGCTACTTTCTAGATTGCGGCACTTCAGGTGGTGTGCGTGGGCGCGAAGATGGGTTTTGTTTGATGGTTGGCGGCAATCAAGAAATTTATGAACAGGTAGAACCGCTGCTTACGGCAATTTCTGTTGAAGGTGGCTATGCGCATGTGGGCCCAACTGGTGCGGGGCACTATGTCAAAATGGTGCACAATGTCATCGAGTATGGTTTGATGCAAGCTTATGCAGAAGGGTTACATCTCATTAAAGATGGCACCTATGAATATGAGAATCTTGATTTGCACCAGATCGCTGCGCTTTGGAATAAAAATGCGGTTATTCGTTCATTCCTGCTTGAGCTGACAACAGAAATTTTTGCTCAAGATCAATTATTAGAAGCCATTTCTGGTGAAGTTGCCGAAAGTGGCATGGGCAAATGGACAGTCGATGAGGCGCATGCTCACGATGTTCCTGTGCGTGTGATAGAAGAATCCTTGAAAGTTCGTGCCTGGTCGAGAGAAACTGGTGGAAACTTTGCAACAAAAATTGTTGCCATGATGCGGAAAAAGTTTGGTGGACATAGTGTAAAAAAAAGTGGGTGAGAGCGATGAAAGTGATTGATATCAGTTGGCCAATTAGTCCTGAGATGACTGCTTACAAAGACAAAAAAATTGTAACATTCAAAGCAACCAAAACATTTGAAAAAGATGGTGCGCGGGAAACAATCGTTACTATCGGATCACACACCGGTACGCATGTTGATGCACCGTCCCATTTTTTGAAAGATGGAAAAACAATTGACCAAATATTGCTCGAAAAAATTGTTGGTGATTGTTCCTTGCTCGATCTTTCTGATGTACCGGAAAAAATCACTGCAGAACATCTTTCCATGTATGACATTGCGCCAGATGAAATCATTTTGCTCAAAACAATGAATAGTGACTATCAGCCGAACGATCCTTTTTTGCAAAACTTTGTCTATTTAGATGCATCAGCTGCACAGTATCTTGCCGATTGTGGCGTGCGCGCGGTGGGGATCGATTATCTCGGTATCGAGCGCAATCAAGAAGCACATGATACGCACATGCTGCTTTTGCAGGAAGATATTCCTATCATAGAAGGGCTACGTTTAGCTCAAGCACAAGAAGCTTATTATTCTTTTATTTGTTTGCCACTTGCGCTTCAGGGATTAGATGCCGCGCCAGCGCGCGCTATCTTGATTTTTGATGAGGATGAAGAATAGACACTGCCTTAGGCTTATTTGATTTCTAATACATTTTATAAAAGTCCCACCGTCGCCTTCCTTGTTCTTCTTTATTTTGCATATTTATATCGCCCTTTTGCATATCTTTTGCTCGCCCAAAAGATATGCAAGAAAAGGCGCCAGCAGCCTGCTGGACCAGCCGTCCCCGCCAAGCATTGGGCACTCATCATCATGCTGCGCATAATGCTTCCCACCCATGGTGACGGGGCATGACTTATATTAAAGGATTATTATGATGATATGGGTTCAAATAAATCCGTTCGTTCTGCCTGTGCGGCGTAGCCTTGGCGTAGACGTAAGTGTTTTGCGTGAGCAAAAATGTATCGAGGGGTTCGAACACATATAAAAAAATTATGAAAATAATTCAGGCCGCGGTACAGAGCGTATGGCTCTGAAGCCGTCTTTTTTGCATCGCAAAAAAAGGCAAGGAGACTATGTTTAGCGCGGAGTGGCTGGTCCAGCAGGCTGCTGGTGCATTGGGTTAAGGGTATTGGGCAAGCAATACCCTTAGAAACAGCGGTGAAAGAATAGAGAAAAGAAAACAAGGAAGGAAAAAGAAAGGATATTGAATATAAAAAATAAAACCAGGTAGGCAAGGGAATGCCGAAAGAAATCTTATCCCCATCCTTTGTGATCTTGGATGATTTGAATAATTTTTTGCGCAAACTCTTCTGCTGCATCAGGGCCAGTTGCGGTGACAATATTTTCATCAACAACTACTGGTTCGCGACTATAAATGACGCGGTACTGTTGATAGATTGCTTCTAATTTGTTGTCGCCATTCCAACCGGTTGCATGGCGATCTTTCAGTGCACCCGCTTTTGCCAGAATACGCGTTGAAACACAAATTGCACCGAGAGGAAGATTTGCTTCTGCTGCTTCTTGTGCGATGCGATAACTTTTTTCATTGTCGAGATGCTCAAGAGCGCCAGGACCGCCAATGAAAAAAATTCCGTGATATCGATGTGGGGATACTTTATCCAAAAGAATATCGACCGTTACTTTTGATTCATCATTTCCTGTTGCAGGAGATTCACCATCACTTGCGGTGACCACTGAGTAGCCAGCCTGTTCAAGTATTCTTTTTGGTTCTCCGTATTCTTTGTGTTGAAAACCTTCATGTGCGATTATGAAGAGCAACTTCCCATTGGTCATTTATTATCCTTTTTTCTGTTCAGGTGTGAATCGGAAAGAATGGACTGAACAGGTCGTATCCCGCTTGCATCATAGAGAGGAACAGTGCCGTTGTCAATGTGAGCAATAATGCGTGGCGAATGATACCATCCATCCTGATAAACTATTTTTTTTGCTGTGGGATCGAGGATAATTTTCTTAGTTTGATCACACAGGATTGTCTCTGATTTTTCTCCCAAACGAACAATTGTTCCGCCCGTTTTTCCCAGTTCCTCTTTCAATTGCATAAATGCGCGAATAGTTCCTGGTGCTAATCTTCCTTGCCAATAAGGAATATACACGGTGCCAACATGCGTGATGCGTGCTAATTCTGCAACCGATTCAAAAACTGTTTTATTAATTTTGCATAGCACAAGATGATCGATATGGCGGAGTCCCGATTTTTTGGCAAGTTCTGCTAGCAGCGTGTATTGCACCCATGATGGCCCAGATGCTCGGCGCCCAATAGCTCCAGGATCGATAACCACCACAGTGTTGCTACTGCGCATGACAAATAATTCTGTGTTGTTGCAGGGGATGCTGAATATGTCTGTCGATGTGGTGCACAAAAGTTTGAGCGCAAACCCAAAAAAGAATAATCCAATGGTCATCACTAAAGCACTTCTATTTGCAGAGCGTGTGAATGGATGTGCGATTACCACAAGTGCAAAAATGGGTGGCAGCACCAAGATCCACCATGGCGGTTGGGAAAATGCAATCAGCATGCCAGGCGGATACCATTTTAAAATTGAAAGCCAGATTTTAGTCAGAAGATCGAGTGCCCATGCGATCCACGCATTGGGGATGTGCAAGAGTTGTGCAAAAAATAGCAGCGATGCGAGCGATAAAAATGCAGTCAAGAAGGGTGAGAAAACTAAGTTGCCTACTGGCGATAATAATGAAACGGGCAATCCCCACCAAACCAAGATTGGCAGTGACATGCAAGTGAGAAAAAGTTGCAAAACTATGAAGGTGCGCAATTTGTATGCGGTGCGCTGCGCAAAGTTGTGTATCCCCATACTTTTATAATAAGGAAATTATTATTTTTTAAAACCTAAAAATATTGCAAATGTGCCTAAAAATTGCCTAGAATGCAAAATATAAGCAACACATTTTTAGGTTGAGAGGGGGAGCGCATGAAACGCTTTTTAACCAATACACGTCAACAAATGAGAGAATATTGGCGCCGAGCAATGGATTCGAGCAAAATAAAATTATCTCGAGGCGTGGAACATATTAATAGATTTATTGCTTTTGCTCGCAACAATGAGTGGCGGCGCAAGAAGAAATAGCAATCCGATTTGATAAAGAAGGCTCCCTAAAACGGGAGCCGCTTTTTTTTATTCTAAGCTTGCGTGTTTTTTGCTGGTCGCTCAGATAGATGTAGCGCACTAACAGTAGTCCGCCAACCACAAGGAGTGCGAGAATGATACGATCTTTGTTTGGTCCCAAAACAGTTTGACTGACCGTTTTGCCAATTTCTTTACCCGCACCCTTGCCAACGCCATCAAAAAAACTGCTAAAAATCCCGGCGTGCAAAGTTGGTTGTTGCAGGGTGATTATGCAAAACAGAAAAAAAGTTATTTTTTTGTACATGGTTATAATCAATAACTATTTGCCCGGTGGAGTGTTGTTCGGTACACCGAATTCATTTTGAGAGTTTTCTAATGCTGAGAGTTCAGGCGCACTTGGTTGTACATCTTGCTCATCAGATTCGCTCGCGAATGATGCATCGTCGAATGTGATTGAGTTGTCGTTTCCTGTCCACCAGCCGTATACCATCCACGATCCATAAACCGCTGCAGCAACGCCGGTTATAATTGCAGGAGTGCGCCAGAAAAATAGTTTGGCGTTGAGGCTGGAAATTTCGGTTTTAAGTTTTTTAATTTCATCTTCTTGTTGTATATTTTCTTGCTCAAGCGTGTTTAGTTTATTAAAAACAGCTTGCTGCATAGCAATTTTTTTTTGCTCTTCTGCAAGTGATTTTCGCCAAGCATCGACCTCTTCTTTACTCATTGCTGTCAGAGCCAATGGTGTGCCAACAAGTGCTGCAAATATTAAAATGCGTTTTAATTTCATGGAAAGCTCCTTGTTTTTAATAGGTTGCCCACGAGTGTAGCATGCACGGGCTGAGCGTCAATTGGTCAGTCACCTAATTTAATGGAACTTTGTTTTTTCTGGTCTGCTTGGTAGCCTGGTAAGGATTTTTTTATACCCATCATTCCCACTAGGAATGACGGGGGTCCCATAAAATAGATTAAAATCTATGCATGAAATTTAATATTCTATTTTTTCGTCGTAAAAGGCATTTGTTATGAACATGGTACCTCAATTTTTGGCACACAAAGCATATAATCTACGCGCTTGGTCTCTCCGAGAATCTGGCTATGCGAGATCTGGTCATCCAACAACCTGTTTGTCTGCAGCAGATATTGTTTCAGTGTTATTTTTTCATGTGATGCGTTATACACCCGATGATTTTCAAAATCCCGATAATGATCGTTTTATTTTATCCAAAGGACATGCATCAGCACTTTTGTACGCCGTGTGGGAAGAAGTTGGCATACTTTCGCAGGAGGATCTCAAAGGGTATCGCAGCATCAATTCACCGCTTGAAGGGCATCCAACATTCCGTTTTTCCCACACAGAAGCGGCAACGGGTTCACTTGGCATCGGACTTTCGATTGGTGTGGGCATGGCACTCAATGCGAAATTAGATAATCGAAATTATAAAACCTATGTGCTCATGGGTGATTCAGAAACTGCGGAAGGGTCGGTCTGGGAAGCGGCAGAAATCGCAAGCTATTATAAGTTGGATAACATAATTGGCATTGTTGATTGTAATCGCTTGGGCCAAACAACGGAAACGATGCTTGATTATCATCTGCAAAGATATGTTGATCGCTTTACCGCTTTTGGGTGGAAAACATTTACCGTTGATGGGCATGATATTAATGCGCTCATTGATGTGTTTGAGCAGGCGCATAAGGTTTCTGGTCAACCAGTTATGATTATCGCAAAAACGGTTAAAGGATACGGGATTGATTTTGCCGCAGATAAAAATGGATTTCATGGCAAAGCATTCGTTGGTGCAGAATTGGATCGTGCGCTCGAAAGTTTGCAGAAGAAATTTCCTGAAGCGGCGGCATTTGAATCGCGTGGCACATGGAAACCAGAATCACCAGAATCAAGCGACCCAATAAAGCGAAGCTGCAAATCACAAACGATTAAATTGCCTGCGGTCTCCTATAAAAAAGGTGAACGGATGGCCACGCGTGAAGCATATGGCCACGCACTCGCAGCACTTGGCGATGTGTGTGATACCGTGGTAGTTCTCGATGCGGAAGTGAAAAATTCCACCTATGCGGAACTATTCGAAAAAGAACATGCAGAACGTTTCTTCCAATGCTTTATTGCAGAACAAAATATGGTGAGCATGGGGGTTGGTTTTGATTTGCGTGGCAAGATTCCATTCATCTCAACATTCGGTTGTTTCTTTACTCGCGCACATGATCAGATTCGCATGGCTGCAATCGGGCAATCAAAATTGCGCTTAGTCGGTTCTCACTGTGGCGTTTCAATTGGGCAAGATGGGCCATCACAGATGGCACTTGAAGATATTGCGATGATGCGCGCGTTGCCAGAATCGATTGTGCTCTATCCGAGCGATGCGGTGAGTACTCATGCCTTGGTTGGCCAAATGGCGCGCTACAGCGACGGAATTTCCTACCTGCGCACCACACGCGGTGCAACACCGGTGCTCTATGATAGCAATGCATCATTCAAAATTGGTGGCTGCGCAGTACTCAAGCAAAGCAAAAAAGATCAGGTCTGTATTATCGGTGCAGGCATCACGCTCCATGAAGCGCTCAAAGCCTATGATCAGTTGCAGCAAAAAGAGATTAATGTTTCGGTGATCGATCTTTATTGCATCAAGCCTCTTGATGTGGAAACAATTATTTCGGTTGCACAAAAATCGGGCGGCAAGATTATCACCGTGGAAGATCATTATGCGCAAGGTGGTATTGGCGATGCGGTATGTGCGGCATTGCGCAATCATGATTTCGTGATTGAATGTTTGGCAGTGCATGAATTGCCACGTTCGGGAAAACCGGAAGAGTTGCTTGCACTCTATGGCATTGATGCCGCAGCGATTATCACAATGGTGAACAAGCTGATTTAGTTTTTACATTTGTATTTGATATCCCACCGTCACCTTCATTGTTTTCTTTTTACTATAGTCATATAGCCATTTGCAGATCTTTTGCTCGCCCAAAAGACCTGCAAGAAAAGGCGCCAGCAGCCTGCTGGACCCTCCCCTCCGCGCTAGGACATAGTCTCCTCGCCTTTT
>JAGVKD010000010.1 GCA_020050795.1 Candidatus Babeliales bacterium | reverse complement strand
ATGAAATATTTTGTTCCTCAAGGAAACCGCCTGTATCGATGGGCGGTTTCCAAAAATATAATGATGCGGTATTGCCTAACTTTTGGCGGTGCCGCACTTTTTTTTGCCGTTTGGTATTTTGCCATCTATGCACGGGTTGAGCGCTCTCTGCAGGCGCAAAGAAATGCCATTGTGCAGTATCGCAAGCAGTGTGCTGCCATTGGAGGATGCGCAAATCAGTGCGAGCAGCTGCAGGCAGATATTGATCGCTGCAATATGCATCTGAAAGCACAGTGTGCCAAGCAGGCGAAAGAATCTGACGGATTATTATTTGTATTAGAACAAGCAAAAAAATCCCATCTTGGATTTGATTCCTACACAATCGATGCGACGGTGGATAAAAAATGGTACGCACGAGAACAGGCGCATGGATCATTTGCGGGATCACTTGAAAATATTACGACCTTTCTGGCCGCTCTTAAAAAAAATGATCGTATGGTTCAGTGTAAGAAAATTGGAATTAAGGCTGGCGATGAGCGATATGAGCTTATGTGTGAGCTGAAATATACCAAATTAAAAAACCCTTCAACTTAGAACAAGCTGAAGGGTTAGGGGGGGTGAACAATACATAAAGATGTATCGTTCATTTAGGGACTCTTTTTTCTACTCTTAAAATTCGTGACAATGCTATCAAGCCGTCCGGTCTTTGTCAACCAATTGACTCGAGTGAAATTTTCCGCTCCGATTTAAACATAACTTTTTCAAATTCATATTTTGATTTTGTATCAATCCCAATAATCATTCTTGGTTAAGCAATTGCAACTATCATGGCAGTAGGCACATTGAAAGGAGCCATATTTGCCGCAACAGCAATTGCAACTGAGAATGCAGCAGGTGATCAGACAGCAGTCACATGTTGCCGCAGCAGCGATATTTTTTTTCTGTTCCCCACGCGGATGCCATCCATGACTGCGCAAAAATAATTTGAAGGGAGTTTGTTCATCATCTTTCATTTGAACGAGCGGTGGTGCTGCCTCAGGAAGATCTTCTAGCCCTGTCACCTGACTAGTGCTATCGACAGCCGGCGGATCCATTTTTTTAAGCGCTTCATGTAATGTTTTGCTTGGTGTGGGAGTTTCGCCCTCCATGCATATGCCAGTAGTGGCAGTGCAGAGGGTGAGGAATAATCCAAATGTGAGCTTCATACCGATCCTTTTTTTATCCCCATCTTCCTAATGTCAGATGGGGGCCCCGTAACTATGGGATAAACCCATGCAGGGGAAGTATGGGTGTTTTTTTTCGCACCCAAATCTACGCCATCGATATGAATTGGTCAAATCATCAATTAGATTGTGCCAGAGACAAACTGTACTAAGTGTGGGAATGATTCTGGATTAGTTGCAAATTCAGCGGACGATACTGATTCAAGAATTTTGCCGTCCTTCATCAGATAGATGGTGCAGGGTAATTTTTTGAGCAGCTCAGTGTCGTGTGTTGCAATCAGAACGATATACCCTTCTTGCGCAAGCTCTTTGATCGTGTTGGCAACATGAGTGGTCAAGAGAGGATCGAGTGCAGACGTTGGTTCATCAAGGCACATAATTTTTGGCTTGAGTGCAACGGCACGCGCAATGGCAACTCGTTGCTTTTGTCCACCAGAAAGTTGCGCACTGTAGCAATTGCCTTTGTCGCCAAGTTCATATTTTTCAAGAAGCCGTTGCGCAATCGCGTTCGCTTCTTTTTTTGTTTTGCCCAATCCTTTTTCAAGGGGCAGTGTAATATTTTCAGCGATGGTTAAATGTTCAAACAAATTAAATTGCTGAAACACCATGCCCACGGTGTGCGTCTGATTGATTGTTTTTAAATCAAGTTCTTCTCCATCGAGGGTAATGGTGCCCTGATCAAGTGTTTCCAGATTATTCAAAACGCGCAGCAGTGTGGATTTGCCCACACCAGATCCGCCAAGCAGAACCGCGATTGAACCTCGATCGACTGTCAGCGAAATCCCATCTAGAATTTTTTTCGAACCAAATTTTTTCTGTGCGTTAGTGATGGCTAACATGGCGATTCATCCTTTTCTCAACACGAGAGAGCGCGAGTGAAAGTAGCGAAGTCATAATAAGATAGATAAGTGCAACTGCGAGATACACGCTGAGAGCATCATATGTTCTGCTTTTGATGAGTGACCCTTCGCGAGACAATTCTGCAACACCGATGAGCGATGCCAAGCTTGAATCTTTTATCAGGGTGATAAATTCATTGCCAAGAGCCGGCAACACAACACGCACTGCCTGGGGCAAAATAATATAGCGCATGATTTGCAGATGATTCAGACCAAGAACTTTTGCCGCTTCAATCTGCCCTCTGCCTACTGCAGCAATTCCCGAGCGAATAATGCTCGAAACATAGGCGCCACTATTGAGCCCTATGGCCAAAATAGCAGACCAGAATGCAGAAATTTTAACGCCCAATTCTGGTAGCAAAAAGAATATGAAATAAATTTGGATCAGCATCGGGGTGCCGCGAATGATCGTTGTGTAAAAAGTAACGAGTGCGCGGACCAACACATTTTTGTTTGTTTGCAGGATGCCCAAAAGGGTGCCAAGAGAAAAACCAATCACACAGCTGATTGCCGCAATCTGCAAACTCACGACTGCGCCGCGAGCAAGAATGGGCAAACTGCTGGTGACTAAATCAAAATCAATCACTTCAAATTCCATTTTGCTTTGAGCGTTGCGATGGTGCCATCTTCGAGCATGTCACCGATTATTTTATCGAGATTGGCAAAAAGCTCTGGATATTTTTTGCTGACCACGAGTGCGTATGTTTCCATTTGGTTTTCGATTGGCACTATTTCAAAATCATTTCTGTCGTGCAGCTTAAAATAATCCTGCACGGAAGATTCTGCTGTCACAAACACATCGCCGCGGCCGCTTTTGAGTGCCAAAAATCCTTCGCTGACAGCCGGGAATCGTTTGATGTTCGGACCAGTCAAAGAAGAGATATAGCGATCGGCGGTGAAGCCTTCATTAACGATTACATTTTTTCCATTGAGTTCTTCAACACTCATGATCGGAGCGCTTTTTGGAGAGATGAGAATTAATGGATCGCCTGAATAATGGGGTCTCGTGAAAAAGACTTGTTTTTCCCGTTCTGCGGTGGGAGTCATGCCCGCAGCGATAACATGAATTTTACCAAGTTGCACTTCTGGAATGAGCGCATCAAATGGCTTGTCTTGGATTTCGCATTGTTTGTTCAGGCGTGCGCAGGCTTCTTTGATAATATCAATATCAAAGCCGGTGATTTGGTTTTCATGGATGAATGAGAATGGCGGATATTCTGCATTGGTACCGACAATGACAACATTTATTTTTGCGGGTTCTGTTGCTTCAGGTCTATTGCGTCCTAAAAAAAAGTAGCTGCCAATGATTGTGGAAATGATGCCGATAGCTATAAAAAGATTTTTTTTGTTTTGCATTGGGAGTTCCGATAATTTAGGCCTTTTTTTATAAGCTTATCGCAAGTTTAGAGTCGTGACAAATAATGAGGTGCTCGAAATGGTTCCCAGCTTTTGATCTTTTTTTTAAAGTCAGGGTATGATGGGGGCATGCATTTTCGAGTTTAAAAAAAGGAACTGATAGTGAAGCAATCATTCTTTCTGAGATGTGTCCTCACACTTCTTTTTTCTGCAACCATATGCCAGGCAATAACCGTGCAGCCAATCATTCCAGGTGAAGGGATATGGAATGTCACGACACGGATCGGGATTGTACTGGATCAGCTTTTGTGCGGCGGATCAACACTCTGCGATGTGCTCATTCACCAAAGCGATATTGGCAATGGCGGTACCTTCACTATCACTGGATCGAATACCTACTATTGCCTCGCGCAATCAGTGACCTTCAACACCGGATCGGCAATTACTATTAATGCAAACAATGTCACACTCGATTTGAATGGCCATGTCATCGATGGGGGGCGCAACACCACTAATGGCATCACGCTTGGTAACGGCGTGCGGAATGTGATCATCAAAAATGGAACGATCCAAAATATAGGTGGAACAACAGCAGGAAGTAATGGATCAGCAATAACTGACGCAGCCGTTATCACCACTCAGCTGCAAAATATCACCATTAAAGACATGAATTTTAATAACAATAGCCAATCCATGATATCCATGCAAAAAAATTTCGCATCACTAGATGTTAACGAATTGTTGATTGAAAATTGCCATGCAAACAGCTCTGGAGGAATCGCCATTTTGGGCGGGGCAATCGTTGTACAAGGCTGTGAAATTAATTTCCTGCTTAAAAGTTCGATGACCCTCTCTTATGCAATAGAGCTCATCGCTATCACCTCCAGCCGCTACTGCCTGGTTGAAGATTGCATACTGACAGGCTCATTCACAACTGGTGCTGGCATGGCGCTTGTCGGCCACCGTAATGCGATCGTTCGCAATTGTATAATGGAAGGGTCTTTAGTTGGAGGGTCTTTAGTTGCTGGAGTACAGGGAGTTGCAATTGCAATACAGGAATGCAAAAATGCCACTATATCTGATTGCATTGCGCAGTCTGGTATCGTTGTTACAAGTGGCACCGCCGGATTTCTTGTGGACCTTCTAGATGGCAACCGGGCAGTTATTGAGCGTTGTGTTGCCTCTCAATATGCTCTGGGATTTTTGGTTCGTTCCTTTGGCTTTGTAGATTCGCTGAGATTCACTGATTGTGTTGCGGAAAATAATAGAGAGGCAGGATTCCTGTACGCTACATTTACTAATTTACCACCAGTCTCTAATATCTCCTTTAAGCGGTGTTGCGCAACGGCCAATGGTATTGGATTTGGGATTGTAACAGGAGTGTTTTCTAGTGTTTTGAATCAAGACCTTTCTCATGTGCTTTTTGAGGATTGTGTTGCCCAAGATAATTTGGGCGATGGTTTTTCATTAGTAAATGAGAAGGCAAATGGCACTATTCGAGATGTGGTGTTTCGCAATTGTGTGGCACAACGCAATCAGGGCGGTGGTCCTTACTTTTCTGTCCTTCAGGGTGCTGGCAGCGTCCTCCCCACAACGTTTCGTGGTGATGGCTTTAGTCTTGGCACCGCAACATTTGCCGGAACTGCCGGCCCGATTCGTGATGTGATATTCATAGATTGTGTTTCGCAGAACAATGCACATGATGGTTTTGCATTCGCATCAACCACCACGAAAGTTAAAATTCTCAATTGCCTTGCGATGAAAAATACTGGCACGGGAATTAATAATATGGCGGGCAATGCCAACTACATTCTTGGCAACTCATCGATGCTGAATAGCCTTGGTGATTATTTTGGCCAGACCGATCCGAATAAAATCGCAGCAAACGGCAATCCCGGTGCACTGCTCGGTGCCGGCCGTTGGGTGAATGCAAAAACATAATTGAATTAATTTTTTAGAACAAAAAAGAGAGGACGCCAATTAAGGTGCCCTCTTCTTGTTGAACCGCATGCTCATTTTGACCTT
>JAGVKD010000017.1 GCA_020050795.1 Candidatus Babeliales bacterium | reverse complement strand
AACGGCAATAGACTTTGATATTCCGTTCAGAAACGATAATTTCCGTTGGGTCACATCGCTTGAAATGTTCGACTCGCGTGGCTGGAATCGTATCGATGATAAGCGGCCACATTTGAAATGGTTGAACAAAATGTATCTGTTCCGCAGCATATATATGACATTCGGTGCGGATGACTTTATCAGTAGACACAACGCGAATGCGTTCTTCGGTGCCGGAGTTCGATTCGGTGATGATGATGTGAAATACTTCTTGTCGAGCTTGTCTGGATTAGTCGGATCACTTGGATCATAGAAGAGAATAATTTTAGATAAAAAGAAAGAGGGGCGGAAATTCCGCCCCTCTTTCTTTTCCCCATTCTTTTAGAACGGGGGCCCCATAATCAGTGGGGATTACGCTATTCTTTTAACCCGCCTAATAACTTTCTTGATCACCGAATTTTGCTGCAGGTTGTGATGCGCTGACCAGGAGATGAAAACGTGGCGCACAAAGCTGAGTCGCTCGAGCCGTTTGTGCGCATTCTCAATCAGATCAGCAGAAATTGGAAAGAGCATTGAGGCATGACATTTCATAATGATGTCACCAATTTTGATGTACGAGCTGAGCAGGCTCTGCTCCTTCTCTATGTCTTGCGCAAAGTGGCTGAGTGGCGATACAAAGTCTGTTGGGTTTTCATAATTGATATATTGACGTTGAATGTCATTAAGCAATTCTCGCGCGAGATCATCTTGTGATGTGAGGGCAAGGTCAGAGAATTCAATATGATGTTTCCAGGCAGACCATGAACGACCACTTTGCAAAATATTATTTGCTTTCACGAGCGTGTAGCAGACATAGCCATAACCTCCCAAGATGCCGATCGCCAAAAGTGTGTATTTGTTGTAACTCAGAAATGAGGTGGTACCGCTGATCAATCCGCCAGGATAATAAGAGAATAAGGATGATGATTCGACAGGTGGTTGTGAGCTATTAACATTAACGACCTGGTTCACTTCTGTTCTGCTGAACATTCCAGATAAATTTTGTATCTGAATGAGTGCATACATAAGCAGCAAAAATAATTGAGTCCGCATAATTCCTTCCCCCTTATATGAACGGATATTATTTTCCTCATATTCCCACGGCGGGCTAGATTTTTGCAACGACGTGCGGTAAAGTAGTCTCGATTTAATTTTTAAAAGGAGTCGTCATGAATAAACGTTACATCGTACCATTAGCTCTTTTAGCCATTTCCGTGTCTGTACGGAGCGAAAAGGCTGAGCAGAAAAAAACAACACCAGCACCAGCAGCGGCAGCACAAAATCCTGATATGGAACGGGTTGCAGATTATCCAATCTCGGGCGTTTTGTTGGGGCGTTGGTCTCCATATGCCATGTCTGGTCAATTAATGAGTGAAGAAGAATTATTTGGATTATTTGAAGCAGCACGTTGGGCACCCTCAAGCGGCAATGCGCAACCATGGCGATTCATATATGCCCGGCGCAATTCAGCAGAATGGTCTACCTTCTTCCGTACCTTAGGTGAATTTAATCAAGCATGGGCTAAGAATGCAGCAGCATTAGTAGCGGTTGTTTCTCGTAACACAGATCAAAAGGGACGACCTTCAAAAACTCACGCACTTGATACCGGGGCAGCATGGGAAAACATGGCATTGCAAGGATACATTAATGGACTTGTTGTGCATGCGATGGAAGGTTTTGATTATGACAAAGCACGCGTAGCACTCAAGATTCCAGATGGCTACACAATCCACGCAATGGTTGCAATTGGCAAACCAGGCAGAGATAGCGATTTGCCAGAAAGTATGCGCGGCAAAACAAAGCGATCTGGTCGCAAACCAATCACAGAATTTGTACACTACGGTTCTTTTGAAGGTCCATTCAAAGACGGGCAGTAATAACGTATTAAAAATTTTTTTATAGTGAAATTAAGAATGGGGTCCGTATTAACAACGGACCCCATTTTTGAAATACACGGAGAGTATATTTGTGAACCGTAAGCCAAATTATCCTATTGCCGATTTTATTCTCAATCGCTGGTCACCACGTGCGATGTCTGGCGAGCCATTATCTGACAATGAACTATTCCGATTATTCGAAGCGGCACGTTGGGCTCCATCAAGTTATAATGGTCAGCCATGGCGCTTTATTTATGCCAAACGTGAAACGCCACATTGGGATAAATTATTCAACTTGCTTGTTGAATTTAACCAATCTTGGGCAAAAAATGCGGCAGCACTTGTAGTTGTTGCTTCTCGTGATACCTTTGAATATAACGGAAAACCAGAACGCACCCATTCTTTTGATACCGGTGCGGCGTGGGAAAATTTGGCACTGCAAGGGACCATCAATGGATTGGTGGTGCATGGCATGGAAGGTTTTGATTATAAAAAAGCAAAAGAATCTCTCGGTATTCCAGACGGCTATACTGTTGAGGCTATGATTGCGATTGGAAAACCGGGCAAAAAAGAATCACTGCCAAAAGAATTGCAAGAGAAGGAAGTGATGTCTGATCGCAAACCAATAACCGAGTTTGTCTTTGAAGGAAAATTTAAAAAATGAAACCGCTCTACGATCTTTCAAAATCATTTACCGAAAATATTACCGATGGTCCGTTTTATGACGGACCCTTTTTTTTGCGTTCCATTCCTGCGCGAGAGGAATGGCATACACTTTTTGATGTTCCTGTCATGTCTCGCATAGGCGTTGCTGCATGTCCACTGACAGCCACTCCAAAGGGAATCAAGCTCATGTCCCGACTGGGGTATGATATTATTAACTACAAAACAGTCGCAAGCTCCTTTCGGCCGCCCCATCCACATCCAAACGTGGGAATGATTGATAACAATTCGGTGCCACAAGAAAGTTTGCTTGATGTGCCGATGGTTAGAATTGGTAAAAATTCTAGCGCGCTCTCGTTTGTCAATTCGATTGGCAATCCATCGTTCGATCTTGAAACAGTCTGTGCCGGTATTAGGCAGGCAAAAAATATATTATTGCCAGGACAGTTGCTGATTGTCTCCATCTTCGGTGTGGAATCACCAACGCGCAGCCTCGCAGATGATTTTGCCTATCTTGCCCAACGAGTGAAAGAAGCAGGTGCGCAGGTGGTTGAAGCGGATATATCCTGCCCGAATGTTTCGTGTGGAGTGCTTTCAAATAATGCAGATCTTGTATACGAAATAACACGTAAAATAGTTTCCGTGCTTGGCGACACACCGCTGACGTTCAAAGTTGGTGCATATAACAATAAAGAAATTATGAATGATGTTTTTTGTGCAGCAGCGCGAGCAGGGGCGCGAGGCATTACCGGAATCAATACTATTAGAGTGCGTGCAGTGGATGCAGAGGGACAATCATTTTTTGGTCCATCACGACTCATTTCTGGATTGAGTGGTGCGCCCATTTTTTCAGTTGCCACTAACTTTGTACGGGAAGCGCAAAACATAAATCAGAAAAAACAATTGGGTTTGACGATCATCGGAACTGGAGGCATTCTAACTGCTAATGATTTTGAAACGATGCTCAGTTGTGGGGCCGATGTGGCAATGAGTGCAACGGGTGCAATGTGGTATCCCGATTTGGCAATGAACTATCATCAGATGAAGGAAAACAAATATGGAACGTTCGTCAGAAAAAATGAGTCTCGCGAAACAACTCTTTGATGCCGGCGCGATTCAGTTTGGCAGTTTTACACTCAAATCTGGTACTCAATCGCCAATCTATGTGGACATGCGGCGGATTATTTCCTATCCCGACTTATTGCGTTCAGTGGTTGAAAGACTTGCGCAGGCGACCGTTGATATTCCCTGCGATCTTTTGTGCGGTGTTCCCTACGCAGCATTGCCTCTTGCAACAGGTATTTCCCTCAATCGCTCGATTCCGATGATTATGCCGCGCAAAGAGGTAAAGGATCATGGAACCAAGCGTGCCATCGAGGGAGTTTTTTCTGCTGGCCAAGTGGCACTCATCATTGAGGATGTGGTGACCAGTGGCACTTCGATTCTAGAAACAGTAACAAAATTAAAAGAAGCGCAGCTTCAAGTTCAGGATGTTTTGGTAGTGATAGATCGCCAACAAGGTGCGCGACAAAAATTAGCACACGAAGGAATTTTTGTGCACGCACTTTACACGCTCTCCGATATAACAGATGCACTTTTTGCTCAAGGGATTATCGATGATGCAACAATCAGAAACGTTGGCGCCTTCATTAAAAGCAACCAATTGCGCTAAATCGCTCACTTATGGTCAGCGTGCTCAGTTGGCTACCAACCCAGTGGCCAAGCGTTTATTTGAAACCATGGAGCGCAAGCGAACCAATCTCATTGTGAGCGCTGATGTTACAGAAAAAAAAGCATTGCTTGAATTGATTGATGCTGTCGGGCCCCATGTGTGTGCAATCAAAACTCACATTGATATTGTGAATGATTTCGATTGGGATCTGATTGAGCAATTACAACAGCTAGCCCGGATTCATGATTTTATTATTTTTGAAGATCGTAAGTTTGCCGATATTGGCAACACGGTGCAGCTGCAATATCAGCAAGGCATCTATCGCATTGCCGAGTGGGCAGACATGGTTAACGCGCACAGTGTTCCTGGACCAGGAATCATCGAGGGGCTGCGTGCAGTTGGGCTGACTAAAAACAGAGCACTTATTTTATTGCCTCAGATGAGTTCGAAAGATAATTTGGCAACGGGTGATTACACGCAAAAAACGGTTGCATGGGCGCAGCAGTATGATGATTTTGTGATTGGATTTATAGCCAGACAGCAGTTGGTTGAGGATCAAAAATTCCTTCACTTCACGCCCGGTGTGCAGCTAGCATTGAAAGGTGATGCTTTGGGGCAGCAGTATCTAACACCACAGGTTGCCATCCGTGATGGATCAGATTGCATCATTGTTGGTCGTGGAATTTATCACGCAGATAATTATGTTGCAGCTGCGCAAGAGTATCAAGTAGTTGGTTGGGAATCATATCTGAAACGTATCTAACATAGGTTTAGGGGGAACACGTGAAAACATTACTAGCGATTAGTCTTCTTGTGAACGTTAGCACATTTGTTGCTATGGAGAACGTCGATCTCCTGCTGGAATCAATAGATAAAAGGTTCGAGGGTAATCAGATTGGTGATGAGAATGAAGAGCTTGGCATCGAAGAGGGCGAACAAATATGTCTGTTGGGCAAACCGGTGCACACAGTCCTGCTCTATGGCACGGAAATCAATGAGCCCGAATACCAAAAAGGTATTTTTATAACAGCTTTTGGACAAGATAATAATGGGGAAGTGTACTCTGCTAAAAAGGATCCTAAGGTCTTCAAGCGTGGAATTCTGTGGTCCCATGACTATGAAAGCCGTAAAGGAATGCCAGTAGAGTTAACTAGAATTCCTATAGATGGACAATTTCATTCCTTGAGAATACGAATCATCGATCCAGAAAAAGGTATTATTGGTATTCTCAAAAAACGAGCTGAGTTTGCAAGAACGCCCGCTGCCGATAGAAAGAAATATTCTAAGGAAGAAATATCAGCGCCTTCCAGAAATGAGCCTTGCGGTCAATCCGGCTCGCAAGAGAAAACTGTTCAATTGGCAGATGTACACGGAACGTGATGCGCACAATTTATTTTTAATGGAGCTCGAATGAAAAAAAATATACTCCTCGGATGTTTGTGCAGTTGCGCTATCGCATTTGGTATGCAAGAGAAAGAAGATTGGGCTAACAAGCTGCTCCAATTTAATGTTCCTGCGAATGCCGATGGTGTGTATTCCATTTTTGCAGGAGATGATTTTGACGATTATGACCGTAGAGCATCGCATTTAGGCTTTGCGCTTGTGTGGGAAAAAGATGGCAAGCCAGATTTTAAATCAGCTTTCAAGTACCAGGATGGGTTTGAGGGCGGTGGCCAGCCTGTTGATCTTTCTGGTGCAGAGCACACACATCTTCATAAAAAACAGATGGAAGATTCAGTACCATTCGATGCTCAAGATAAAAAATGGCGCTATCTGGTCAAAGTAGAACGGCAAGAAAAGGGCACGGTGATTGTTCGTGCGCGAAAATTTGTTGAGAGTAAGAAATAACTTTCTCAAAAAATTAAATCATGGCGTTAAAAAGAGTCCCATTAATCGGGGCTCTTTTTATTTTTACCAATAAAATGGAGAAGGTATTTGCGCGTTACATATCTCTTGTGTTAGAACAAGGCGGTATATCACTTTTCCAAAGCAGGAGGATCGTTATGCGTATTCTTCTTTCTCTTTTATTTCTTTCTTCATCTTCAATTCTAATGAGTATGTATGAGCAGGATAATGCGTACATACCAGAGCACTCATTCGATACTCGTTATGTTATTGCAGGACTCAAGGTATTATCAAATGACCAAGAGAAGTTGCGTTTAAAAGTTCTTGGCAATCCTCCCCGGAAAAGCAGTAATGGTCAAGAAGCTATTGTGTATTCAGTGGTTCCCGAGGCTGCGAGCTTTAGAGCGCTCGGCACTCAACTGATTACGCAAGATGAATTGTTCCAAAAAGAATTATCGGCGAATGGATTTTCATTCACCATTGATGGAAAAAAAATTAGATATAAACGAGCGGAATAAAAAATAAGAAGGCCCCGAATTTGTACGGGGCCTTCTTATTTTTTAGAGTTGTAGTCGAGATTGTGGGCCACTTGTTTTCCAAGCACCATTCCACGATTCGTTTTCTCCATGAAGCAAACTCATCGCGCGAATCATGCGATTCACGCCAATGCCACCGCCAAAGCGTGGAAAGAAATTGAGACTTAAATATTCATCAAGTTCTCGTTCTACACGATCTTTGCCAAAAAGGTGGTATAAAATATCTGCATACATGCCATCGCTGATGCTATGAAACTGCTCGCGCATTTCAAGTGGGTCAGAGCTACGTTCTGCCGATCCAATTGTTTCCATGCCATAAAGAATGGCATCAATCTTATTCGAGTAACCGCCCACTTTTTTCATGTTCCAAAATGGGCTTGTGCCAAGAGGAAAATTTTTCAGAAAAAAGACGGGCCCAAAATCAGGCCATATTTTCATTTCTTGTTCTGCAGAAATATCCATTTTTGCACCGTAATAATTGGCGATAAAATCGTAATCACCTTCTCGATACTGATCACGTGGACCAAAGCCGAGCCATTCAAAAAGATCTTCCATTGTTTTTTGAAGCGTGTGCATGTCGCCCCGTGATTCAAATTCAAACATAGGAAATATATTCATGTGACGTTCCGCGATGGGATTTGGTTCATCACGGTAGCTTGTTGTGGAACAAAAAACCCCGGGCACATCGGGGTTCGTCAGAAGATCGTGTTCAAGCCACATTTGTCCTGTTTGTGGCAGAGGCCAGGTAACGCCAGCGAATTTGTAGGTCGATATTGTTTTGGGATCTTCGCAAGCGGCAAGGATGCTACGGCGAGATTGAGGATTAACTTCTAAAAAACCGCGCTGGAGGAAAAAATCTCTGAGCGCGGTTACTGTTTCGTGATACGTTCGTATGGTATCGTAGGACGCTAAGGGCTTTATCATTAGAACTCCCTTTTTATATGTAATTGGTATAGTATTTATAAACCCGAACTACTGTATCACATGTCCTGAACTCGATCAATTATCCTACTACCATTTCCAGGTCTTGATGTATGTAGGCGGACTTTTGTAAGATTGGGTGTCAAATAAAAAATTGAGAAAGGGGTATGGTATGTCCATAAGTCATCGCATAGGCGATTTTTTATTATCTGAATGGTTGTGGGCATTCACATTTGATTGGAGCCACATCTTTCTTTCGACCGGTATAATGTTTATGTGTTTGCGTTTATTTTCTTCGGGAAGTTTTTTACGAGCTTCCTTACTAGCAGTCGGATCACATCTTTTTGCATTGGCCGCATTTTCAGGGTTCGTGATTGGTGTGATGATTAATATGCTCCAGTGGGAATACACTCAAACGATTATTTCGGCAAACTTAACAGCAACACAGGTTATGATGGCAAATTTATGGCTTGGTGCCATTTTTCTTTTCTTCCAAACATTCTTCTTTTTTGTGCTACAACTTTTTGGCATTGTTCGCGTTCTGCCATTTTTCTTTGTTGCGCTGATCAGCAATGGCATTGCGGCAGTAGTGAGTTATGGCGGCATTTGGATGACCGTTGGATATTTGTTCTGATGAATTCTGAACAAGACAAGAAGCAAAAGGTGCTCGAGCACCTTTTTTCTTTTGTATCCGAACATAAAAAACAGAAAATGGAACAGGTTATCGATTGGCGTACGCGCCATCTGACTGTAGTGCTTGAGGATATGTTCCAGCCACATAATGCAAGTGCAGTGCTGCGTTCATGTGATATTTTGGGTGTGCAGGATCTGCACGTGGTGGAAAGTCGCAATCCTTTTGTGTTGATGTCCGGTGTTGCGATGGGTGCATCAAAGTGGCTTGATATGCATCGGTATAGAAATATTCTCGACTGTATCAATAAACTTAAAAAGGATGGCTATCGGATTGTGGCTACCATGCCAGGAGATAGTGCCACGCCATTGCCAGATTTGAACATCACGACGAAATTGGCTCTTTTTTTTGGTTCAGAATATTCGGGATTGAGTCAGGCAATGATGGAACAAGCGGATGAGCATGTTGTGATTCCCATGTTTGGCTTCACCGAGAGCTTTAATGTTTCGGTCAGTGTTGCCATTTGTTTGCAGAACATTATGACGCGTCTGCATGATTCCAAAATAAAATGGCGCCTGACAGAATCAGAGCGCCAAAATCTTTTATTGCAGTGGGTACGAAAAGCAGTTCGTAATTCAGAAGCTATCGAATTGCAGATTCCTTAATTTTTATTACCGTTCCATAATCCGCTTAATCGTCCAAAGTAAGATCGTTTTTGAATTTGGGTTTCAAACATATGAAGATCTGCTAAATCTTGCAGAATAATCTCACGCGCCTTGTCTGGCGAAAGGGCGTCACTGCGCAGGGTTGCATAAATTTCATCTTTTCTTACTTCTCTACCAACTAATTGTTGAAGCCTTTTCACTTTGCATTCTTTAAGATAGGCAACAACTTCTGGGTATGTTTTTCCCTGCCAAGCTTTTTTACGTTCTTGCGAAAGGGATTCATCAGGTTTCCATTTCTCGCTAATGAGCTCACGAATGTCTTCTTTTTTTGCCGGTACAAAATCGAGTAAAAGAAGGAGGTCTTCCCTTTGAACATCTCCATAGCCTGCGCCCCACGCAAGGATACTCAGCCCTGTTCGATCCACGTTGTCATAGGCATCTTTGCGTTTACTTTCGATGAAGGTGACAAGCCCTTCACGAATGGACATTTTCTCTTCGCCTTCCATATTCCATGTTTGTGCAGAGCATAAAAATAAGCACATTAACAGAATCAATTTTCTGTGATTAGGCATCAATATTCCTTGTTTCGATACTTGTCCACCATAGCCATGTGGTAAAACAACTTATAAAGCTATAGCAGAGGTACTAAATCTAATGATAGGGTTTTCTAGTTGAAAATGAAATTCGCCCTAATTAACCCCTAAAGCTAATCTTTGGAATGTGATCCTTATATTCTGCCTGAAAAGGGTTTTTTGGTCAAATTGACACGGTTTTTGCAGCAGTAGAGATCTGTGCTTGCGTGTGCTTTTGCATTCCAAGTTGGATAATGTGATCCACAAAGTCCATAGGCTTGATTCCGATTTCGGCCGCCTGATGGAAAATGCAGGTTGCAGGGGTCATTCCTGGTAGCGTATTTATTTCGATGATGACCACACGTTCCTTACCCGTTGGACTTTGTTCCTGAGTCTGATAGAAGCAATCGATTCGTGCATACCCTACGCAGCCAATAGTTGTATAGACCTGTTCCATTGTTCGCTGCACAAGGTTGGTCGCCTGTTTGGAAAGGGGCGCTGGCGTCTGATTTTCACCCGCACCGGGTAAAAATTTTTCCTGCATGGAAAGCACATCAGCAGTCGTCACTGCCTGACTCGGTGGCAATGCTTGTGGTTCCTCATTGCCAATGACGCCGACTGTCAGTTCCATTCCGATAATGCATTCTTCAATCAATGCACTTGTTTTGTTATTGGCAAAGAGGGTGTTAATGGCCTCCACTAAATCTGTTGCATTGCGTGCTTTTTGCACCATCACACTGCAGCCATCATCATGCGGTTTGACAATAATTGGAAAAGGAATGTGTGAGTTGATTTTTGAAAGAATACTTTTTTGATCAGACTCCCACTCTTTTTTTTCGATGAGCATGTGTTGTGGGATTTCAAATCCATTACGCAGCAAAAATTCATTCGTTTTATACTTGTCCATACAAAGTGCGCTGGCCAGCACAGATGATCCATTGTAGGCAATGCCAAGCATTTCGAGGGTGCCTTGCACCGATCCATTTTCTCCCGCGCCGCCATGTAACCCAATGAAAACAAAATCAGCAATCGTGGGCAGATCTTGCCAGCGAAGCTGCTGCTCTTTGGTGAGTTCTTTTGCGATCTCTTTGGTGGAGTTGCGCACCAGTTGTGCTTGCGTGAGTGAAAATAAATGCATGGTATCGGAAACAAAAATGGGAAGTACGTCATATTTATGCGGAGACAATTTATAGCTAATATTGCGTCCCGATTCGAGTGAAATTTCCCGCTCGTTTGAGTTGCCACCCATGAGCACAGCAACACGTATTTTTTTTGTGTGCTCTCTTTTTTCTTGCGCCTGCTCTGCTTGTTTAATTGCCTGCAACATGCCGTACTGCTCCAGTTCTGTTTCGATTAAGTGATTAATCAATTGTGTGTGGCTCATACCAATTTCTGCTGCTTCGCGAAAGAAGAAGCTGCTTGGCGCCATACCAGAGAGAGTATTGGGATCAACAATGACTACTGTTCCATCAGCCTGCACAAAGCCATCAGTTCGCCCAATGGTGGTCATATTCAGGGCCTGCATGGTTTTGATGCATGTTTGGTGGATAGCATCAATGACTTTTTGTTCACAGCGTGGTGGGGTAAATTTGGTTGCGCGACCGGGCATATATTTTTGTTCGTAATCAAAAATATCACTACCTTTTTCTGGCACAACTTCAGTTGGCGGTAATGGAATGTAATTGCCGGTATGATAATCGACCAGAATTATGCAGGTAAATTCCATCCCTTCAATTTTTTCTTCAATGAGAACATCTTGAATGCGCGTTGCATCAACAGTGCATGCGTGTACAATCGCATCACATAATGCTTCAGCCGAGTGCACCATCTGAATGCCCAAGCTGGAGCCTTCCTGAAATGGTTTGACCACACACGGAAAGGAAATATTTTTTTTGTGCAAGTCGGCAAGAATAGAATCTTTGTGTTCATGGGCATGCAATGCTTTGTGTGCATTGAGTGAAACATCTTTCGGTACCGCGATGCCGGCATTTTGCAAAAATATTTTTTGCCGAATTTTATCCATGGAAAGAGCGCTGGAAAAAACACCTGAGCCCAGATAGGGAATGCCGAGAACTTCTAAAAACCCTTGAAGAGTGCCATCTTCTGCAAAGCGGCCATGCACTGCGATATATACAAAATCGATTATACTTTTTAAATCATCCCATGCAATGGACTGTGCTTCATGTGCAAGGCGGTGTACAAAATCACTAATTTTTCCCCGATGCAAAAAATGCCAGGGCAGAATGTAGAGCGTGCCATCGTGTGCTTGAAAGAGTGGAATTATTTCGTAACGTGTTGTATCCAAGTGATCGCAAATGGTGCGGCCGGAGTTGAATGAAACTTCACGTTCGACTGATTTTCCCCCCATCAGAACACCGACGCGTAATTTATGCACGACCACAGTCCTTGTTTTGTATATGCTTTGATGTTTAAACTTAAATGGTCACTAAGAATACTACGTTATTATGCAAGGGTGAAGATATTATGCAACGTTCAGATTGTTTTGTGTGGATTGACCTTGAGATGACAGGGCTCATTCCAGATGAGCATGTGATTCTCGAGATCGCCACTATCATTACCGATCATCAACTCAATGTGATCGAAGAAGGTCCTGTGTTCATCATTCATCAATCGCAAGAAAGACTTTCAACCATTGATCCATGGGTGAAAAATTTGCACACAAAAACAGGATTACTCAAAAGTATTGAAACAGCGACCACATCACAAGATCACGCTGAGAAAAAAACATTGGAATTTATCAAAAGATATTGTGAGAAGGGAACTGCTCGATTGGCTGGCAATAGTATTTGGAGCGATCGTGCTTTTTTAATCAAACATATGCCATCAATTACTGACTACCTTCATTATCGTTTAATCGATGTTTCTACCGTGAAAGGGTTAGTCAATAGTTGGTATCCACAGAGTAAACAAGCACTATTTAAAAAGAGCGACACGCATAGAGCATTAGCTGATATTCGTGAATCAATCGCAGAATTGAAGCACTATCGCGCCTACTTTTTCGTACGCTAAGCTTTTGAGTTCGTATGTAATTCATGTTTTACTAGTGTGGCAATTTTGAATAACGATACATCACTCAAAAGGAGTTTTATGAAATTGAATATTATTTCGCTTGCAGCATTATTTGCATGCGCACCGCTCGTTGCCGCGAATCAGTCAGGCCAAGAAGTGGCAGATCTTTTGGAATCGAATCTTGGCAAGTCGGCAGAAAATATCGCCATGATTGAATTCAGTGTGGTCCTGTATAAAGATCGCACCGAAAGTGGCCATGATGCGAAAGCATGGGAAGCGGTGCTCCAAAAAACAACCAAGTCTTTGCGAGCAGTCAATGATGGGATAGCTTGGCCCGCGGCGCTTGCAGACATTTTCAGCACAGCGCGTAGCTCATCAGCTGAGGGCATCCATGGAGAAATTTCGGTCAATATGAGCGATGGCAATCACACCACACGCTGCGGTGAAAACTGCGCTTGTGTAACGCGTTATAAAGGTAACTGCCCATGTTCATTGCGTGAAGAATCTTGCTCCGCGCGTAATGGTGATGATGAAGAAGTAGATGGTTTGGATGGCCTGCCAGATGAAGAAGAATTATTCTTGGCAGATGATGAAGATGAATCAGGTTCCTCATGTAGCGCTTGCCATAATTTCACACAAAGAAAATAAAAGATAGATCCTATAAAATTAAAAAGCCGACTCATAAGGGTCGGCTTTTTAATTTAGATGATGAGATTATGGATTGGGCGTAAAATAGATAAAGCTGGTGAATTTTCTCTGATCAATCATTTGATACAAGCGGATAATATCGCCCATCTGAGGACTCTTGATATAAATCTTTCTGCTAAACCAATTCTTCACTTTGTGCACCGGCGGCTTTGCCGGGCCAAGCACGCGTGCAGACACCGTTCCTTGCAAACATTCAGCAAATAATTGTGCTGCAATTGTTTGCGCTTCTCTTTCAATCGTCTCTTCATCAGTGTGCTTGAGTTCAATTTCTGCCAACCGTCCGCAGGGTGGATAGCTCAATTCTTGGCGCACTGCCAATTCTGCATCATAAAATTTTGGATAATCCACTTCATTCAAAAACTGAAATATCTGATGTTCGCCCATCGCTTGCACAATCACTTCGCTACCATCTTTTTGACGTCCCGCGCGTCCGGCAACTTGAATCAGTTGCTGAAGCGTGATTTCACCCGCATTATAAATCGGAAAGTGCAAATTCAAATCTGCCCACAAAATGCCAACAAGCGTCACATATGGAAAATGATATCCCTTGGTGATTGTTTGTGTGCCGACCAAAATATCAAGCTCACCGTGCTCAAATTCCTGAATAGTCTGCTGCCATTTTTTCTTGTTGGTGGTGGTATCCAAATCAGCACGTGCGATGCGCGCGGTGGGAAATAGTGTATTCAGAATCGAAACTACTTGCTGTGTACCAATACCTTTTTTCAAAAATTGTTCTTCATGCGCAGCGCATTTAGTGCATTTGGGGGGCAGCACCATGGCAAAATCGCAGTAGTGGCAACTGAGTTGATTATGCGCATGGAGCGTTAAGCTCACCGAACAGGTGTTGCATGCAAAAATAAAGCTGCAAGCTTTGCATTGCACAAAAAAACTAAAACCGCGGCGATTCAAAAAAATAATAGTC
This sequence comes from Candidatus Babeliales bacterium, assembly GCA_020050795.1. Lineage (GTDB taxonomy): Bacteria > Babelota > Babeliae > Babelales > Vermiphilaceae > JAGVKD01. Next base: position 24,972 of record JAGVKD010000017.1, on the reverse strand, counting down.
TGTTCTTTTTTGCACAAACGATCTTCTATTGCTTTGAGCAAGATCTGGCTTATCCAAAAATTTTTGCGCTGTTTTTTATCAGAAAGCAACACGGTTCTCACCGTTGGAAATGAGCCGGCAAATCGCTTTTTAAGTTCAAAGAAATGCCAGTTGCGCGTTTTGACATTATACAATGTCTGCATCGAAGGTGTTGCAGAACCAAGAAGAATGGGAATGTTATGAAGCTGCGCACGCATAAGTGCAGCTTCTTTACTGTTAATTTTTGGATGTTTTTTTTCTTGATACCCAACTTCATGCTCTTCATCAACGATGATCACACCAAGATTACTAATCGGAAGCAAAACGGGCAGATGCACGCCGATAATGAGCAGCGGTTTTTGTTCCACTAAACTTTGCCACAAATGGCGTTTCTCTTTTGGCGATACTGCTGAGTGAAAACTATGAATAGTAATTTCTTCAGGCAATTCAGCGCGCAAGCGATGAGCAAAGGTGGTTGCGAGCGTTACTTCCGGCAATAAGAGTAGTGCAGTTTTGTTGTGCGCAATTGCCTGCTTGATCAGCTCTTTATAAACTTCCGTTTTTCCTGAGCCAGTTACCCCATGCAAAACCGTAGGCATGAATTTGTTCTGCGCTATATGCGGTAGCAAAAAATCTACCACGGTCTTTTGTTCAGGAGTGAGTGTGACTAATTTTGTTTTATATTCGATAGCAGAATTATTTTTCGGTACGCGTTCATTCACCTCTTCTTGCGCCAAAAATTTCTTGATGCGTTTTATAAAGTGCAGTTGCTCAAGTTGATAGTAAGTGCTTAATTTTTGGATGAACGGCAAATAATGAATGTCAGGAGGGAATGGTTCAATACCTGACAGTTCCTTAATCTCAAATGGGACGTTGGGATGGTGTTCAAATTCACTGATAACCACAGCAGGCACAATCTGATTGCGCAACGGCACTTGAATGATCGTGTTGTGCAAGCGCATATGCGCAAGATGCACAGGCACTTTGTACCACAATGGTTTTGAAAATCCGGTGAGCAATTGAACTTGAATAAACATGGTCGAAAGTATAACAGAAAAGCATTATTGCAGCGATGAATAACAAAAAAAGCTCCTCATAATTTTGAGGAGCTTTTTGAGTCTGCACAGCAATGCGCAAAGATGTTTTTGCAAAGCGGTATGCATTACTGCACAGAAAATTTTTGCCCATATATTTCGCCATATTCAGCAAAAAACATGTTCAGGTAGTGTAACAGAAGTTTTTTAAAAATTAAGATTTTTTTCTTATAAGAGATAATAACGTGCAAATCCTATCCATTTCAGACCCGCAAGCATGCAACCTAAAATAGCTCCGCATCCAGCAAGTCTTCTAATTTCTTTGTCTGATTGCTCTCCCTCGGAATCTCTGATAGTTGCTGGAACGGGCAGAATTCCCTTGTTATTATCGTCATCTGAGTCATCTAAGAGGCTTAGCAGCGCCCTTCCTGTTGATGGCGCTCGAGTTTTTCGCAATTCAGCTACGGTACTCTGTTTTCCACTCGACTCCATTGAGTGAACTGCGTTTGCTGCGCACAGTAAGCCCAGAAGGCATGCATATTTCATAATTGTCCTCTCATTTAGGATTCTCACACTTTTCTTTTTTCAGTAATACATCTTCACATTTTTCTGGTGTGGATTCTTCCTTGAAGGTCCACTTCGTGCACATAGTGTCATAAAGAGGCAACACGAGGTGTTTGAGCCATTCTGGGGCGAGGGGCAGATTGGTATTAATGCAATGCCACTTGCCCTTTTCAAGATGTCCTTGGAGTTGTTGTTTGAGTTTGTATTTTGAGCCGCATGATGTAATTTTATATTGGCATACTGGGCAATATAAGTATCGCATGCCATCAATAAATTGAGGGTTGAAAAGTGATTGGGCAGTTTCTGGCGATACTGTTTGTGGCAGGCCGCCTAAGCGGTAGATATTTTGTCGAACAATTTCGATGCGGTACTCGGGCGCAATTTTTTTGTGCTTGGCTCTATTTCGCTTTATTTTTTTAACCGCTGGCTCTTTGGCCATGTCCTCATTTTTCGTCGGGATTGGTTCAACAGCAAGATCGTCAAGCCAATCACATTCTGAATCATCTTGATGATCTGGAGCCTCAAGAGATATTTCGAAAAAATTATCTTTAAGATTCTTACCATCCATAGCGTGTAGTGCACCGTTCGTTAGCAAAAAAAGTAATAAAAATGTCATGGTTTGGTCTCATGAGTTTTTGAAAATTTGGTTATTCATCATCATCATCGTATCCTTCTGGAGCTTTCTCAAATGTCCGCTCTTGGATCATAGCGTCATAGAGGGGCAGTACGAGATCCTTGAGCAGTTGACTGCTGAGGCTTTGCTCAGGGTTAATTTTATGTCGCTTGCTCTTTTCAAAATGTCTTTGGAGTTGTGATCTGGATTGATCTCTGTGTTGATTATTTGCGGTGATTCTATATAAGCATACGGGACAAGAAAACTGTCGGGAGCCATTAGTCACTTGAGGGTTGAAAAGTGATCGGGCTATTGCTGGCAATATTAATATTGGTTGTGGCAGGCTGCGTAGATGAGCGATCCTTTGGCGAACAACACGCATTCGTTCTTTGCAGGACATTTTTATTTGTGGAGCTCGCGTTCGCTTTATTTTTTTAACTTCTGGTTCCTCGTCTGTGTCCGGCTTTCTCTCTGGGATTAATTCAAAGGTAAGATTATCAATCCAATCTAAGTCTGGATCTCCTGGGCGATAGAGCGATTCGATGGTGAGAGGTTCTTCGAAAACATACTCTGAAAAGCCATTGTCTTCCATCGCGTGCAGTGCACTGCTTATGAGCAAAAAAAGTAATAAAAACATCATGGTTGGGCCTCATGAGTTTTGAGTTAATGATGGGATAATCTATTCGGTTGGAGTGCAAGAATCAAGAGATGAGAAATAGTTGATCATGAATCCGCGATGAGCACAAGAGCCCATTTTTGGGCTAATTGCCAAAAAAATAGTATACTAGGTAATATAGTGATTCATTCGGATTATTGAGGGTTTAAATTGGCAAAATTTAATCCAGAAAAAACAATTTTTCTCATTGATGGTTCATCCTTTCTGTATCGCGCCTATTATGGCTTGCGCCCACTGCACACTTCCAAAGGCGTACCCGTTCAGGCGGTCTACAGTTTTTGCCGCATGATTCGGCGCCTTGTCGATAAATTCGGTATGCAGTATGTTGCCCTTGTCTGGGACAGTCCAGGCAAAACCACGCGCCATCAAATCTTTCCTGAATATAAAGCGACGCGCCAAGCGCCACCGAGTGATCTATTCACTCAAAAAGACAAAATTCTACAATTTGCCGATCTCATTCACATCACCCAAGTGAGCAAATCGGGTGTCGAGGCGGATGATCTCATGTTCTCAATTGCCAAAGATCGCTCAGCGGCAGGGGACATTGTAGTGTTTGTTACCTCCGATAAAGATATGGGGCAAGCGCTGAGTGATTCAGTCTTTATGTATGATGCCTTCAAAGATGTGGTTATCGATACCGCATCATTTGCAGAAAAAAATGAGTTCCCCGTCGAGAAGCTTCCCTTCTATTTTGCGCTTCTTGGCGACACATCAGATAACATTCCTGGCGTGCATGGTATAGGCAAAAAAGGTGCGCAGGAGCTGGTCCAGCAGTTTGAATCGCTCGAAGATCTTTATGCCAATATCGATAAGATCAAAAAACCTCGCATGCGCAGTGCGCTCGAGGAAAATAAAGAGAATGCATTTTTGAGTCGCGAGCTATTTTTGCTCCACTATGAGCCGACCAAGCTCACTAAAGAAGATTTTTTATTCAATCACAGCGATTGGCGTGGAGCATTGCCGCTTTTTCACGAGCTTGAATTCAAATCAATGATTGATGAAATTGATGGCAAAGCGCGGGAACTTTCAGTTGCCGATAAGATTGAGCAGCTTAAAAAATATAATTTCAAAGCAGTTATCACTCAACAAGATTTAGATGAGCTCGTGGCACTGCTTGAGCAGTCAGACAGTTTTGCCATGGACACAGAAACTGACGGGGTTAACGTCTTTGATTGTAATCTCGTTGGTCTTTCTTTCTGTGTGCAAGAAGGGACATCCTATTATGTGCCCTGTGCCCATGCCATTCCAGAACAAACACTCAGCTGCGATACTGTTATGCAAGCACTGCGACCAGTCTTGGAAAATGAGGCCATAAAGAAATATTTGCACAACACTAAATTTGATCAGCTGGTACTTTTTTCAACGCACGGCGTAGAGATACGCAACATTGCGATGGATACCATGATCGTCGCAAGCTTGATTACCAAAGATTGGCAGCGCATTGGCCTCAAGCGCCTTTCAGAGTACTACCTCAACGAATCAATGCTTACCTTTCAAGAAGTAGTCAAAGACAATAAATATAAAGATTTTTCGCAGGTGCCTCTTGAATTGGCAACCTATTATGCTGCCAATGATGCCCATCAAACATTGCGCCTTGTGCCAATTTTTGAGAAAGAGTTGGAAAAAGAGCATATGAAAACGCTCTATGCCACGATCGAGCATCCGCTGGTCCAAGTGCTTTATGCCATGGAAAAAGAGGGAATCTATCTCGACACGGCACAGCTCGCGCAACTTGGCGAGAAAGTGGATCGTGAGCTCAATGAGATCGATGCGCAGATTTGTGCACTCTTGGGCAGAGGGCGTGGCCAAATAAACTTCAATTCACCAAAGCAGACGCGCGAATTATTATTCGATACACTCGGCCTGCCGCCTGCCAAGAAGAGCGCTAAGGGTGAATATTCCACCGATAATGAAGTGCTCGTTGAATTGTCTAAATTGCATCCAGTTCCAGGATTAATCATTACCTACCGCGAACTGTTCAAATTAAAAACAACCTATATTGATGCATTGCCGCACTATGTGAGCAAAAAAACAGGACGCATTCATACAAGCTATAATCAGGGGTTAGTGGCCACTGGCCGCCTTTCTAGTTCTGACCCCAATTTGCAAAATATTCCAGCCGATTCATCGGGCCATGGCATTGAAGTGCGTGCGGCTTTCAAGCCAGAACAGGGCCATGTATTCGTTTCAGCTGACTATTCTCAAATTGAGTTGCGAGTATTGGCACATCTTTCTCGAGATACCCATCTGGTGAATGCCTTTCTGCAAAAGCATGATATTCACCGGGAAACATCAGCGCGCCTTTTTGAAGTTTCGCTCGATATGGTCACTCACGAGCAGCGTCAGCTGGGCAAGCGCATTAACTTTAGTATTTTGTATGGCCTGACTCCCTATGGGCTCTCTAAGGATTTGGACATCTCATTCAAGGATGCCAAAACCTATATTGATAAATATTTTGCCCAATACCCAGGAGTTTCCAGGTGGATGGAAACGGTCGTGCAAGAAACTAAAAAGAATGGCTATGTGACCACACTCTATGGCCGTCGCCGTTATATTCCTGCTATCTATGAACAAAATAGAGTGCTGTATGATGAGGCAAAACGGGTGGCAATCAATACCGTTGCCCAGGGTACCGCCGCTGAAATTATGAAAATCGGCATGATTAATTTACACAAATCACTGGCCAAACAGGGCTTTGGTGCCAAGATAATTCTCCAGATCCATGACGAACTGTTGATATCAGCGCCACGAGAAAAGGCTGACCAGGTTGAACTTCTGGTTAAAACAGAGCTTGAATCGGTCGTCAATTGGCAAGTTCCCTTGATGGTCACAACCCGCCAAGGAGCTGACTGGAAGGACGTTACCAAATAGCAGAGGCGAGTTGACTTTTAGCGCCAGTTCGGCATATTATTAAGTATAGAAACAACGGGAAAATGCGAGACTAATCTTAAAGTTAGCAATCCAAATTCTTTCAAAGAATCTAAAAACAAATCCAAGGGATGACTCAGTATGGCAACCAGTAAGGCCGGCGGTTCAACTTCGAACGGTCGGGATAGTGCAAGCAAACGGCTTGGTATCAAATTATTTGACGGTCAAGTGGTTCAAGGTGGCGAAATTATCGTTCGTCAGCGTGGTACACGTGTCCATCCGGGCAAACAAGTTTCTCGCGGCGGTGATGATACCTTATTTGCTACAGGTCCTGGCGTTATCAAGCATCATTATGGCTTGAAGGGACGCAAATATGTGTCCATTATTCAGCTCTAATTGCGACTCAAATTAGTTGCACATTCACGCTAATAATGCTAAAAAAAACCGAAGGTTAAGTAAGAATCACACCATGACGGCCGTATGCCTGGAGAGTGTTTATGAATCGTCACGCATCTATTGATTTCTTAAAATATCGTGGATTGACCGCCATTTTCTCGGTGGTAATTCTCGCTGCATTTGCGGCCTTTTCCATCTACAATTATCAACATCGCGGATATGTATTTTCCTACAGTGTTGATTTTACCGGTGGGACCCAAGTTTTGCTGAAATTCGATCAGGATGTCAGCGGGGCCCAAGTTAAAGAAATTTTGAGTAAAAATGGCTGGGAGAATGTTGAGACTCGGGATTTTTCCGGTCGCAACGAGGTCCTAATCCGTGTCCAGAAATTCTCAAGCGACGCAAAAGGCCTTGGTGAGCACATGCGTACTGCGCTTGAAAAAGAGTTGCCTGGTCGTTCCATTGAAATTTTGCAAAGTGAAGCGGTTGGTCCTGCGGTGGGTGAAGCCCTTCGTTGGAAATCGGTTCGTGCAGTCTTGATTGCACTTGCGATTATGCTCCTTTATATTGCAGCACGATTCTTTTCAATTCCATTTGCAGTTGGTGCAGTTGTTGCACTCTTTCATGATGCCTTAGTTATGTTGGCAGTTTTTGCCTTCTTGGATCGTGAAATTTCTGTGAATGTGATCGGTGCTATTTTGGCAGTACTTGGTTATTCGATTAACGATACCATCGTTATTTATTCTCGAATCCGAGATAACCTTAAAAAAATGGCCGGTCAGCCACTCAATGTAATCGTGAATACTTCATTGAATCAAACATTACGCCGTACCTTGTTGACCAGTATTTCGACTGCGCTCACCGTTGGTGCAATGTTTTTCCTAGGTGGTGAAGGTTTGCGTAACTTTTCACTTGCGCTCCTCGTGGGTATTATTTTTGGTACTTATTCTTCGATCTTTATCGCAAGTCCAATAATGATGATGTTGGATCGCAAATAAATCGTAAAAAAACAGAGTGCGGATCTCTCTTTTTAAGACCCGCACTCTGAATTAAAAAATTTTGAGTTTGAATTGTTGATTGTATCTCTATGTGCTTGCTATGTTTAGCGACGCTTTGGGTAATCTATTTTTCCTGTAATGAGTATTTTTGTCTGTTACACGCGGTTATAACGCCGCATTCCTGTTCTTTTTTATCTCTTTAACTGTTCTTTTCTATGACAAATTCATATATAGATTTTTTGGGAGTTTTTATGTCGGTTTCATTGTGTACGTCTTTCATTGATGTGTTAGGGAGAAAATGGTAACGAAGACAAATCCAGATGCAAAAAAAATTGCGTCACAAGAGGCAGATAACGCACCAGAAGAAATGGTGACTCCTCCTGAATCTTTCGTTGGGTTGCCTAAAGATGATGATTCTGAGGCTCCTCGCCCAGCTCGCGCAAGAGCGAGTCAGCAAGCGCCACGCAGAGCACCGCGAAGCACGACCACCAATCAGCAACATGACGCTCGTCCTCAGCCAGAGGCCCGTCCGCAGCAACAACAACGTCAGCAACAACCTCCACAAAAACAATATAACAGTCGTCCCCCAGTACCAATGCCGGGCGATCGCAGCACTCCACTCGAAGAGTTTACGATTGCAGATTTAAGTTTGTATGCCCGCAGACTTGGTATTGTTGGTGCCGGTCTTATGCGCAAAGATATTCTTATTGAGCGCATGAAATATATCGAAGAGCATCCCGATCTAGAAATGGAAGTAATGGGTGTTCTTGAAAAATTACCGGATGGTTTTGGATTCCTACGCTCTGCGGCCTATGACTACGTTTCTGGCCCAGATGACGTTTATGTTTCTCCATCACAAATTCGCCGCTTTGGTTTGCGCACGGGAGACACCGTAAAAGGTGTGATCCGCAAACCAAAAGAAGGTGAAAAATATTTTGCGCTCCTCAAAGTGAGCGAAGTGAATGATGAAGACCCAATGAAAATGACGGATCGTCACAACTTTGATTCATTGAGTCCTATTCATCCACGAGAAAAATTTAATCTCGAATTTGATCAAAATGCTATTGCAACGCGCATCATGGATTTGTTCACTCCTGTTGGTAAGGGGCAACGTGGTTTGATGGTTGCGCCACCAAAAGTGGGTAAAACATTACTCCTCAAAGAAATTGCTCTCGCATTAATCGCAAATCATCCGACATTGCATCTGATTGTGTTGCTCGTTGATGAGCGACCAGAAGAAGTTGCAGATATGAAGCGTACGGTCAAAGGTTCATCAGCAGAGGTGATCAGTTCTACCTTTGATGAATCTGCAGAACGTCACGTGCAAGTTGCAGAGCTCGTTATCGAGAAAGCAAAGCGCTTAGTGGAATCGGGCAAAGATGTGGTCATCCTGCTTGATTCTCTCACACGCTTGGCGCGTGCATATAACACCACGGCGCCTGCATCAGGCAAAATTCTGACTGGTGGTATCGATGCGCATGCATTGCAAGCACCAAAACGCTTTTTTGGTGCAGCACGCGCGGTTGAAGAGGGTGGTTCACTTACCATTCTTGCCACTGCGATGGTTGATACCGGTTCTCGCATGGACGAAGTGATCTACGAGGAATTCAAAGGTACGGGTAATATGGAAATGCATATGACGCGTAAGCTTTCGAACCGTCGTGTCTATCCTTCATTTGATCTCTTGCAATCAAGTACTCGCCGCGATGATTTGTTGCATACTCCAGAAGATCTTAATAAAGTCTGGGTCTTGCAAAAATTCTTGTCTGGCATGAATACCATTGAAGGAATGGAATTCTTGATTGAGAAGATGAAGAAATCGAAAAATAACCAAGAATTTCTTGATGCAATAAACAAGAAAACTGGACAATAAAAAAAAGCCCCTGTCATTTACTGCAAAGCAAATGACGGGGGCTTTCTCTTTCTACTATTTCACTTATTTTAACTACTCACATTCACAAACCGACCGATGCCATTAATCGCACCCGGAGTGCTATAAGGGATCACTTGCGTCGGGTCACTGACACCAACAAAATCAAATTTATTGCCGACTGCCATGCAGCCAATCGCGTAATTCTTATTGCCGGAAAGATGAAATCCAGTATTTGTGTTATTCATTGAAAAGCAGTTGATTGTCTCTATATTCGAAGTAGTTGATGCAAAAGAAAATCCATCACCAGCATTACCTTGCGCAATGCAATCTTCAAAAATAACATCACGAATTGCACCCTTGCTGAGGCTTCCCGTTCCAATACCAAAACCATCACCGTTGTAGAGTACGCCTACCGAGGTGCCACTCCGATTTCGTTGTGAGATACAATTCCGAAACACCACATTGGAAAGAATACCGTTGAATATGCTCAAATTTTGTAGACTAAAACCATCGCTTCCATTGTCTTGCGCAATACAGTCCTCAATAATCACTTGTGAAAAACTCGTAGCAACACCTTCAATATCAATCAGAAATCCGACTGAACCATTTGCAGTTGCAGAGCAACGTTTGATAAGAATGTCAGACCATTGGGTAGTAGTGCTGATTTGCGGTATGACAATCCCCCATTGAACATTGTACTCTGCAAAACAATCAATCAATTTTACTGAAGAAAATACTTGAGCTATATCAGTATAAACTTCAATGCCGCGAAAATAGTTGCTTGTAACACACCGCTCAATAAGGACGGTTCCTTGCGCGAGAGGATTGTTCACTAAAATCCCTATACCTATTGAAGGACCTCCTTGCACAACACAATCGGCGATACTCACATTTTTACAGAAAGATACGAAAATGCCGCCAGCCAATAATATGGCGGAATTAGCCCCCTCCACATTGCAATTACGTATGGCAGCGTCGTAAGTTCTTTGTATAGCAAGCGAAATATTGTTTGAACCAAATGAACTCGTCGCAATACAATCTTGAATAAGAAAGCTTCGGGCAATAGATGCAGATGGACCGCTAACTTGAATCCCACCGACAATAGCTCCACCTCTGCGCTCATCAACCTCACAACCTTGCACAACACCAGCATTACCCACAATGTTGATATTTCCCGAATTGAATGCGCGGCAATTTTCAATTAACACTTCATCAACATCGGGAGTTGGAGAGGTGGCTTTGTTGAGGCTTATCGCCGCCACACTGTTGTTACTAAAATTCATATCTTTAATGACAATATTTTTCAGTGTTCTTGTGATACCCACGGTATCGCGTATCGCAGTGCCATTCGGTGCTGCGCCGCCCATGCGCCGAATGATTCCATTTTTTATAGTCACATTTTGAACGCCGCCTGCAAGCTCAATGCCGGTGGTCGCGAAATTTTGCCCGTCAATAATCTTTCCACTCAAATCGAGCGTGATGCCAGAGCCTGCAATTCTGATAGCCGAACCGAAGGTGATGGTAATATTCTCATCCAAGCAATAGGTGGTATTGCTTGCGGTGATCACAAACGTTCCACCAAACCCGATGTCCGACTGGTGAATAGGAAAACTGCACGAGGGGGTATCAAGCGTAATAGTTGCAAGTTCCGATGCGATGCGTGTGGCCACATTCCAAATGCCATCACCCTTGGCGATTGGCAGTATCGTCGCGCGAGAGATGGTGGCAGAAAGAAGAAGGGAGAGTGCGAGTGTCAGAAAAAAAGATTGCTTCATGATTATTACCTTTTTTGTTTGCAGGGAGCACTGGACATCATACTCAGGTTTATCAAAAAATATCAAAAAAAAGCCCCTGGCACATTCGCCAGGGGCTTTTTTTTCTATTACTTATGTCCGCTTATAAAGATTCATAAGAGTCTTCTGAGTCATGAAATATGCAACTTAACTCATTTATATTTGGGACTTCTATTTTGATTAGCTCAACAACTCGTTTGCTTGCGAGTGCTTTGGTGCTAACTTCCCGACGATCAGCTTCTGGATCTTTTCGGATGGGACTTTTGCTTCTTGGATTTCTTGTGTTTGACACAGCTATCGCAGCACTTCGTTTGATCACTTGTGCTCCAGCAATGCTCGCTGCAGAAAGTTTCTGCTCAGGTGCTTTGAATGCCGCACTTTGCGCCGTTGTTATGGACGTTGAAAAAGTTTGTTGAGGGTTTCCATCTCGCTTGATAGTGAATGTGACTTTATCCCCCGGATACGCTATGACTTCTTCAAATGTTGGTTGCCCGGTTATTATATCGACAGATGGTATACCTATGCGAAAAGTAGGGAGCAATTGCACCTGACATTTTATCTGGTTGTATGCAATTAAATCTTCTATTCTCACATCGGCATAGTAAGGATTTTCAGACAAGAATCTTCTGCGATCCTGTTGGCTGATAGGAAGATTTCCTGTTTTGAGACAAAAATCAATGGGTGCATTTGCATCTTCTTCTACGAATTCTCCGGTACTTTCATCTATTTTTCCTGGATGGAGAGGGAACTTGAGCGGCTTATCTATAGTTTTGTGTTTTAGTTCGCAGCTGAGTTCCATTCCATCTGGATTAGTATTTTTAGGATCCTTTTTAAATTTTCCCAAAACACAGTCTGTGCTATCGAATACAAAGGTGCATTTTCTCAATGTTTCAATCGGAGTCGGATCCTGAGTTTCATCAGGTTGGATGGCACATATAGGAGCAGCCTGTACTGTTTCCTCTTTGGGCTCACGATTTATATAGGTACCGAATTTATATAAACTTTCACCTTCCATGCCATTAAGAGAAAGACCACACACGACGCTGCACAGCGTGCTATAAACTAATAGTTTTTTCATAATATCCTTAAAGATCGCTTTGATGCTTGTGATGTTTGTTAGTGGAGATGTCCAAACTCATGTCAGAAAATTTCCCCTGCAGAGCTTTATAGTTTGCCACAAATGCGATCATTGCGCCATTATCTGTGCAAAATTCAGCACGGGGACTAAAAAATTCTATGCCTCTTTTCTGTGCAAAATCGGCCAGACGTTGTTTGATATATTTGTTGCATGCCACGCCGCCCACAAAAGTGAGCGCTTTAACTTCAGGATGTTCTTGGAATGCAAGTTCTAATTTGTGTTCAAAGATATCGGCAACACACACGAGAAAAGAACTGGCGACCTGATTTTTCAATTCTTCCGAATCATCGAGCAGCTGTTTTTGGACAAGATTAAATTTTCCTTGTTTGACCAAATCATAGAGCACTGCAGTTTTCAGACCGGAAAAACTAAAATTAAGCGTATCTTTTTTCCCGCGTGGATAAGAAAAGAAATCTTTAAAATTCATTTCGCGTGCGCGTTTTTCAATTTCTGGTCCGCCAGGATAGGGCAGTCCAACGAGCCGTGCAATTTTATCGAATGCTTCGCCAGCTGCATCATCAACGGTGTGGCCTAGCATCTGATAATCGCCAAATCCATTAATCACATACATTGCCGTGTGTCCGCCCGATGCGGTGATGCACATGTGCGGGAAAGGAATATTTGGATACTGCAGGAAGGCAGAAAAAGCGTGACCTTCAAGATGATTGATGCCTATCAATTTTTTTTTCTTTTCCCACGCGAGCGCTTTTGCAAAACAAAGACCCACAAGCAATGATCCAGGCAATCCCGGTTTGTGCGTTACACCAATATTGGTGATATCATCAAGGGTGACATTCGCTTGATCAAGCGCTTGATGCACAATGGGATTAATTTTTTCCAATTGCGTGCGCGATCCAATTTCTGGCATCACGCCGCCATGCATTTTGTGCTGTGGTTGCGAGAAAATGGTGTGCGAAAGAAGTCCGCGTTCAGATGAATAGATCGCTGCCGATGTTTCATCGCATGAGGTTTCGATACCAAGCGTTATCTGCTCAGGAGTTGTCTGGTTCATTAATTGGCTGCTATGCGGTTGGCGCAATTAATGCGCGGCCATATTCAAATCTCACTTGCTGCTCCTGTGCCGGGGCATGCAGTGCATCATTATCCAGAGCGGATAAAAGAAGTTCATTTGAAAGATCAAATAAATTTTGTTCAGTCATAATATCTTTTTTAACGGTGATAGTGGGCAATTCAAGTGCGCGGCCACCGCTTGGTTTTTCGATGCATGCCGGATCATAGTAGATAATGATTGCATTATCAGGAACGCGTTTGTTGTCTGGTAAAAAGACTTCTTTGATCTGCCATGCGCGAGGGGTTTGAGACGCTTGTTCATTTTTTGCTTTTGTAGCCGCATCAGGTTCTTGAACTTTCATTTCGAAAAGTTTGTAGGTGCAGTGAGGATTAACGCACAAATGGCTGATAAGGTTAGGCGATGATCCTGGTTGTGCCACCGTTTCATAGGAAAAATCTTTTGTTACCAACACATGAAAAACATCTTGTTTGCGTTCACGTGGCACGGTGAAGGTGATTTTTTTTGATTCTTTGTCCGTTTCACATTTGATTTTACGGCCACCGCAATAGACGCGCACATGTGGAACATCAGAACCGGTGTGTGCCTCGTAGGGAAATTGAATGGTGCCCATGATCAACTCTGATGCACAAAATGTTTGCTGGCTGGCAATGATCAAGCCAAGAACGAAAAGAAAAAGTTTGTTCATGACTTCCTCGTATAGTTAAAAAATGAGGATAAATAATACATAAACACCATACTTGAAATCTATTTTTTTTCAATCTAACCGTAGGTTCTTCGCTGAGCTATTTTGATTGGATGGGTCGAGATCGGGTCTATTTTAGCAGACCAATGCCCCAGGAGAAATTTGCCTGCAGACTACGCTAATGTTACCTTGGTAATATGAAAGTTATCGTTAGCAATAAAAAAGCATTTCACGATTATGAGATCCTTGATCGCATGGAAGCGGGTATCGTCCTGACCGGCGATGAGGTCAAAGCCATTCGTCTGGGCACAATATCCCTCAACGGCGCGTTTGCAACTCTCCATGGGGGCGAGCTCTATTTGATCAACTGCAACATTACGCCCTATGAAAAGGCGTACCAAAAAACCAGTGATGATCCAACCAAGCGTCGCAAGCTGCTGCTCCATCGCAAAGAGCTCAATCGCCTGATCGGTTTAGTCGCCCAAAAGGGGATCACGCTTATTCCGCTCAAAGTCTATTTGAATGAGAAGAGCCGGATTAAGGTTGAAATTGGCATGGCTAAGCACAAAAAGGCAGAGAACAAGAAGAAAGAGCTGCGAGAAAAGGATATCAATCGGCAAACCGAGCGGGAGCTGCGAGGGCGTGATTAGTCTTTTCTGCGCATAGGCCTTTGACAAGTAGGCTCATAACCGGGTAGTTTGAAGATAACAAATCATTGAAATATACGGGGGCGTACTGGCTTCGACGTGGTGTTGATGGTCAGGAAAGCATGTCGAGCGTTTACTGAGTGCTCGTTAAACAATTAGTTAAAACCAATAAGTGCAGAATCTAATTCTGTTGTTTCTTTCGCCTAGTTCGAAAGAAAACTTGTTAATCGGGCGTGTCTGTCAGCTTGATTAACTCGAATAATAAAAGATAGAACTCCCAGGTGAGGTTACTCATAATTGTAGCCTGGAGCAGTATCACAAATATGACTTTCATACCAATTTGTGTCTTTGAGGAGGTATGAGAGTATAATCGAAGACTAAGCATGTAGTGTTCTTGATTTGCAGCATTACGGACATGGGTTCGATTCCCATCGCCTCCACCAGTCTTCGCTGCTACGCTGCTTCGTCTGGCTGACGCCATTTTTTTCTAAGGTAGAACAGTAAAAGCTTGGTAGCAAAGTGAGAAAACTGTCCAAAGAAGTTCCAAGCCTTGCGAGGAGCGTAGACGGACAAGACTATTTATAATTCCACATTTGTCTTCGCCAAGTCCTCGCAATTTCTCTTTCCCTACAATCTTTTCCCATCCAAAATACCATTAACCTCTATAAAAGGGGTTGTTTTTTTGCGTCTATCCCTGTTAAACAATTATCCAATTCTAGTTTTTAATCCCCCTCTTTTATTACAATTAGAATATATGAATTATTTTGATTGAATCAATTAGAGGGGACTTGTGATGAAAAAAATAATAGTTCTATTGTTCGCGCTCAGTGCGCAACTAGCTTTTGGAATGGAACCTCAGGTGGACCCAGCAACGCTCAATGCAGACCTGACTAAGGCGGTCTTGGACGGGAGCCTTTCGCGAGCTAAAGAATTAATTGCTCGTGGAGCCGATATGAACGCAGTTCTTTATGAGGGGCTTCCAGCTTTAATAGGGGCATCTATAGAAGGGCAAGTTGAAGTGGTAAGGCTTTTGCTTGATCTTGGAGCCAATGTGAATGACGCTGATAAAATGAGTTGGACTGCTTTTGTAGGGGCGTCTATAGAAGGGCAAGTTGAAGTGGCAAGGCTTTTGCTTGATCGTGGAGTCAATGTGAATGCCGCTGATAAAAGTGGATTGACTGCCTTAATGGGCGCAGCTAGACGCGGGCATGTTGAAATGGTGAGGCTTTTGCTTGATCGTGGGGCCAATGTTAATGCCGCAACAAAAGATGGTAATACTGTTTTGCAGATGGCAGGTAATACTGCTTTGCAGATAGCATCTTCGGCAGGCCATCTTGAGGTGGTGAGGCTTTTGCTGGATCGAAAAGCAGATGTAAATGAAACAAATGATATCAGATGGTCCGCTTTGATGATGGCATCGATGAGAGGCTATCTTGAGGTGGTGAGGCTTTTGCTTGATCGAGGAGCAGATGTAAATGAAACAGATTGGGCTGGGAGTTCTGCTTTGATATTAGCATCTTCGGCAGGTCATCTTGAAGTGGTGAGGCTTTTGCTTGATCACGGAGCGAATGTAAATGCAATAAGAGAAAACGGGTGGTCCGCTTTGATGGTAGCATCTCGTAGCTATCGGCCTGGATTGGTGACGCTTTTGCTTGAATCGGGAGCCAATATGTATACGGTAAACAAAGATGGCATGACTGTTTCTGTTTTGAGATCGGCATGTGCTCAGGGTGATATTAATGCGATAGCAGAATTATTAACATTCATTCCGCTCGACAAGCATCAGGAGATGCGGGCAAATATACGTGGGCTGATTGGGGTCCGATATGCTCAACCAAAACTCCCTATAGAAATGAGTAATTTAATTGGGCAAAAAGTGATTGATCCCATAGTTCAAGAACAAATGCCATATGTTATGAAACGCGCGAGGGCATTAATAGCAGAATCAACCCGAGCGGATGGCCAAACTCTACAAACTTTTGTCTTGCAAAAGCGAGACGAGGCTTTGGCAAAGAATAATCCCGAGTCGGCAAAAAAGCTTCAAGCAATTGCAGACTTATTAGATCTGGATAACCCAGAATCGCAAGCGATGCTCCGCAGACACGTTGAGATAAATATAAAACGAATAATGGGGACATCGCCTGAACACGTTGTGCGGCCGCGACCCTGGTTATTCCAGCGCGTATGGAGAGCTGTAAAAGAGAAAGCACAAAGTTACTGGAAATAGTGCGATATATGGCAATAGCTTGAGAATCCTCAATTTCTGTGTAAAAATGCTGATTTGAATTGTCCAAAATTTTTTATACCAGGAATTAATATGTTCACTCTCAAGCGTCTATCTTTGCTTGCCGCATTCTGCATTTCTCATTCGCTTATGCCGATGGAAGGGGCTGAAAAATTTGCATCTGTGCCCTATGATGGCCGCTGGAAAGCTATTGAAAAGCCAGAAGATGCTACGCTCTTTAGAAATTTATTGATTAGCGTTAAGACCGAGGGAGCATGGGATCCTTCTCTTAGCGGTGTTGGATTGGCAATTTGTGGAATAGTGGTTGCAACGGTTCGCGGTGATGACCAGGAAGGCAACTCTCTGCTGTGCGTTGATGGTGATAGGGTGCCGCAGATTGCATATAGTTGCCGGTTAACTCCCGAATTACTCAAATATGCGGGTCTCTCACTACGATTTTTGCAGCGAAGCGAAATGGTAAAATTGCTACCGGCTACCATGATTAGAAAAGGTGATCATGGACAAAATACAAATCCAATGCTTTGGATCCCTGGTCTTGCTTGGAATAAGATGCCCGGTTATATACTGCGCTATGGCAATGAACTGCAAACATCTCTATCTGATTATGCGCGAGAGCTTGAGGGTTTACCTAACGAGCAAGAAGATAAGATTGACGAGAAGCAAAAGGGTGATAAAAAGTCTTTGGGTGGAATTTTAGTCGATCATATCTGGTGAGTAGTAAAATCTAATTGTGGAGGTTGTATGCCATATAAAGTTGGTAAAAAGACGAAAACAAAAGGTTGGCCAATCTTAAAATTTGAAAATGGAAAATGGAGCGTTATTGCCCACTCAGATAGCAAGGCAAACGCAGAGGCAAGCATTCGAGCGCGCCATGCGGCAGCAGGAAGGCGCAAGGGCTGAGCATAAAAATCAGAATTTTTTCCAGATATTAGTAGCCCCTTTCTCTAGAGGGGTTACTTTTTTTTACCCATATCAATCCCTAGGGATTTTGACAATCTAGCCCCGGTCAGGCACGCTGAATATGGGAATGATTAAGCCTTTTAAGATTATTATAATGAATAAAAAATTACTTTTGTTATGTGTTTCGATGTATGCCAGCTCAGTTTGCGCCATGGATGCAAATATGGCTGTAGCCTACTATCCTGAAACAAATCAAATAGTTGGTACATTCTATCTTTACGAAAGATGCTGTATTAAAGATGCTAGACAATGTGTCGTCACAAAAGTGGTTAAAGATCTAAAAACGGGCGAATTTAAAATTGATGCAGAGAAAAAAATTGATCGATCGATATGGGTTAACGATTGTCAGCTTACTCAACCAATATTACGGATTCCTACCTTCGCAGGTAAGGCAACCGTTGCTCGACTGAAAGAAAAGATTGTTGGGTTTGAACAGGTTGTCAAGCAACGATATCCTTTTTAAAAACAGCAATAGTATTAAAGTGTTTAAAAAAAGCTCCCCAATTACGGGGAGCTTTTTTTGTGCTTGTAACAGAATCTTTTTAGAGCAGCATGCGAGCAATCCAGTAGAACAATGGAATGCCGAATATGAGATTCAATGGCAGGGTAATGCCCAATGCGAGTGGCAAGTAGATTGCTTCTTTCGCGTGCGGTGCGTGGGTGGACATTATTGCCGGAACGGCGATATAGGAAGCACTGCCAACCAATATTGCAAACAAAACTCCTGTGCCGAGTTGAATGTGTAGAAAATAGCACAGCAGCAGTGCACCGCATCCGCTGATGATTGGTGTGTAGAGTGCAAAGGCGATGAGCTGCCAGGTGAACTGGTATATATGTGCCCGTTGTTGCGCGATCTTGATGCCCGTATTGATCATGAAGAGTATGAGCATGAGCGTGAATGGCCATAGAATGATTGTCGGGATTATGAATCCTTGATGGTCCCTGAGAAGAAATCCAACAAAAAATCCGATAAAGATGAAACTTATTTTTTTTGAGGACATTATTTCATACAATGTTTTCAGACATGATTGTAATAATGTTTTGCGTTTCACGTGTGCACTTTTTAGCAATAACAATCCACTAAAAATTGCCGGTATTTCCATGATCCCCGCGAGAGCGGACATAAATGTATCATAAACAATTTCCTGTTGATTCAAAAAAGTGATTACGGTCAGAAAAGTGACAATGCTAATCGATCCATATTGTGATGCGATCACCGCAGCAGTTTGTCTATCGAGTGTTGTTGATTTTTTGAGTATGAAAAAATAAATGAATGGCTGAATAAATCCAATCACTGCCCCGCAGAGCGCAAGGGTGATCAATGGTGGGGTGCACACATTGGTGACGCCCAAGCACATGCCACCTTTCAGACCAATGCTAAAAATCAGATAGAGCGATACCAAGTCGATGAGAGCGGCAGGAATTTGGAGAGTTCTATATAACCCCCAAAAAAATCCTATGCCCAAGCTTATAACGGCGGGATTGGTGATGATTTGTATAACGGTATTCATACAAACTCGATTGTTTAAGGCCCCAAAAATGCAATAGCTCTGAACCAGTTTTTATTGTAGTAAAACAGAAGCTATTTTTTCCCTCATTTCATTGTGCATTATTTTTGCCTCTTTGTAATAGGATTTTGATGAAATGGTGCTATTATAAAGTGTAGGTCCATAAGGAAAATAATCTTTAATATACGGAGTTTACATGAATTTTTTTATGCGTTTGTTATTCGGGCTTGTGTTAATCGTAGCAGCGCTCGTGGGTATCAGTTTTCTGCTTCCATCAGAATGGAAAGTTGAGCGATCTATCACCATCAATGCTTCCCCAGAAAAAGTTTATTCATTGGTAGCCAATTTTAATACGGGCTGGCCACAATGGAGTGCCTTTGATGCGGCATATTCAGACTCGGTCTATTCATCTTCAGGACCAGAATCCGGCGTTGGCGCAACTCGTGCGTGGACATCGGCAACAATGGGTGACGGTTCACAAACGATTGTTAAAGCTGATCCAAAAGAAGGCATCGAATTTGATTTGACTATGCACAAATATGACGCCACATTGCGCGGTCAAATTCTCTTCACGCCAGTTGAAGGTGGCACACTTGTTCGTTGGATCGATGTAGGCCAGACAGGCAACAATCCAATTTCTCGTTGGATGGGCTTATTTATGGACCGCATGATGGGCGGTATGTTTGAACAAAGTCTTCAAAACTTGAAAAATTTAGCTGAATCTGCGTAATAATACATTACGATAGTTTATAAAAATTTCCGCTCAGACTTTCAAATGCTCGTGCATTCGTTGTTTGGGCGGATCCTTTTTTGGTAAAGTGTAAAGTAGTGTAGTGTGTATCTGATCGAAAAATGGGGGGTACCATGAATAATCGATCACTTTCCGAATGTTGTAATGATGCGACTCATAAACTCGGCTTGTTGCTTGCTCTCTATAAGGAGCGCGGCGCATCCCCGCGGGAATGGGAAGATCTGGAAGAAGCGATTCGCTCTTGTGTCCAGCCAGATGTAGAACGTCTGATGGAGCTACAAGATGACGAAAGCTAAAGTAAAAAAGTCCGCTTAAAAAAGCGGGCTTTTTTTATTGTCCGTTTTTTCTCATCCTCTCGCGCTCTCATATCAAAAAATCATTGCCATACCATTTGTACTTTTTTTAGCAATTCGCTATTATTCATCTGCTATTTATGCAAAGCACTATCGCTTTCGGTTCACGATTGGTAGTTATTTCTGCATCCGGACCAATTGTGATTATCGAGTAGGTTAGGTTGACTAATCGGGACGGATCAGTAAAGTTGTATAACCAAATGAATATCAAACGAAAGGGATTTATTATGAAAAAAAATGCATTGAGCTTAGCGCTCTTGTTGTCTGCGCCAATCGCTTTAGCAGAAACATCTGTGAGCAAAGCACCATCAATCACTTCATTAAGCAGCGATTTGAATATTGGCTTTGTGGATTCTTTCTCTGCGATGCGTGAATCAGATTCAGGCAAAAAAGCGAGCGAAGACTTGCAAAAAACGCAGGAAAAACTTGCGAATGAATTGCGCACTTCTCAAGAAAAATTGATGAAAGAGGCGAGCGATTTTCAAACCAAACAAGCAACTATGAGTGACTCTGCGCGTGAGGCTGAGCAAAAACGTTTGGCAAAAGCGGAACGTGAATTGAAAGCTCGTGGCGAAGAAGCTGAAATGGAAATGAAGCTTGCAATGCAAAAAGTGACTGATGCACTTGGCAAAGAAGTTGAGCAAGCAATCACCAAAGTTGCAAAAAGCCAAAAATTAGACGCAGTGGTGGATACATCAACCGGTCGCGTTCTTTATGTTGAAAACAAAGCGAACTATACTTCAAGCTTAGTCAAAGAAATGGACAGCGAACGTAAGATCCAACTTGCGAGCAATAAAAAAGCACCAGCTGAAAGCGTAAAATTAGCGCAAGCAGCGAAAAAAGATGACAAAAAAGTCACTGCATAATGCGCAGATAGTTTTGTAAATTTAAAAGGCAGCATGAGCTGCCTTTTTTTGTAAATTCTCTCTAAGAGGTTGAGCATGAAATATTATTTGTTGTTACTAGTGCTTGTATCATATTCATTCGCATTCTCCATGGAGCGAGCTGCGGCCTCTAATCCACAGGAGAAGGGACCGGTTCGCCAAGCGCTGATTGAACATCTACGGCAGCGAATGGATAATCAAGAGCTGAAAGGTTCGAATGTATTTGACGCGTCGTTTCAAGGAGCGGTCGGTGACTGGTGTAAGGAACAAAAACCATCGGTGCGGGTTACCCTTTGGATGAACAACAGCAACCCAGTCGCAACACGGTCAGTTAAATTTCTATCGCTTGTTGATTTGCGGCATATTAAAAAATCATTTGAAGCTAATGATCTGTCGGCGCCAGTGCCAGAATCTATTGAGCATGCGATAGCGGAAGAAGAAAATTTGATTTGGCAACAGACTTACTCTCCTGAACGCATCAGTATTGTGGTGCCACAATTGCCAGATGGCAATGCAGTGGAGGAACTTGAACAAGGCGCTTGCTGTGTGTGCTGGCAAAGACTTTTCTCTTTCGGTAAAAAAAAAGATTTGAAGGACTTATAGATAAAAAGGAGCTGCAGTGCCAATTGTTGCCGCCTTAACTGATCAAACTCAACTTGCTGCACGAGTAGCGCAGCGGTTGAATCTTCCTCTTGCACTTTGTCCCCCCGTTGTTTTTTCCGATGGGGAAGTTCACGTGGCACTTGAAGATCCTTTCTGCTTTCGCGGACAAACGGTGATTGTGGTGCAATCGACATGCGCTCCCGTTAATGAAACAACATTGTTAGTTCCATTCCTTGTGCATGAATTAAAAAATGCGGGCGCAGCGCGTGTGATTGGTGTGATCCCCTACATGGGTTATTCTCGCCAAGAATTGAGCAAAGCAACCGGAAAATCAGGACATGCGTGGGTGATTGCACAAATGCTCGAGCGAGCCGGGTTGGATGAAATTTTCATTCTTGAACTTCATGAACCAGCATTCAAAGATTTTTTCTCAATTCCGGTGCACGATATTTTATTGCGTGATTATATTGCGCAGCATATTCGGAATACTATTTCTGATCAGTCTCTTTGTATCGTGGCTCCCGATGATGGCGCAGAAAGTATGGCCACCGAGATTGCAAAGCCACTGGGTGTCAGCACAATGGTGTTTCAAAAGGAACGATATGCATCAGACAAAACACGAGTGATCGGGCACAGTGGTGTGAGTGATGGCAAGGTAGCAATCATCGTTGATGACATTATCGATACGGGCGGCACTGCGATCAATGTGTGTGATGTGCTCAAGCGCGAAGGGTTTGAGAAAGTGTTTGGGTATTTTGTGCATCCGGTGCTTTCGGGAAATGCATGCGAAAAAATTCAAAAAAGCGGATTTGACACCGTTTTTGTATCAAATTCAATTCCGGTTCGTCATACTAAAAACATAGATATATTTGATGTGAGCGAAGTGATTGCACACCATGTTTCTGCGGTGTTGTGATCGTTGCGCATGTGATCAGCAGAGGCAGTATCGTGGAAGAAATAAAAAATAAAGAAATTAAAGCGATTATTGGATTGGGCAATCCAGGGCCCCGATTTGTGAAACATCGGCACAACATTGGCTTTCGTATTGTGGATGCTTTGGTTGATCGTTGCGGTGGTGGTTGGAAAGAAACAGGAAATATGCTCACTGCTCAAGTGGAGATTCATGGCAAGCCAATCATCGTGATAAAACCAACAACGTTTATGAATTCTTCAGGCGAAGTGATTCCTTATTTGGCAAAGAAGGGCATAAAAGCCGAAAATATTTTAGTGGTTCATGATGAGCTTGAAAAACCATTTGGAAGCCTGGCATTCAAAGTGGGTGGTAGTCACCGAGGACACAACGGACTGCGGTCGCTCATCGATGCATGCGGCGCAGATTTTGCACGACTTCGTTTTGGCATTGGCAGACCAGAGCGAAAAGAGGATGTGCCCGATTATGTGCTGAGCAATTTTGCGCCACAAGAACAAGATAAGCTTGAAATGGTTATTGATGATGCGGTTTCAAGCATCGAAGATTTATTCTAGATTTTAGGGATCAGAACATTTCTTATTTTTTGTGCACAAGGGGGGAGCTATGCGCACAACTCATTTGGTGTATGCCATTCTGGCATGCATGTCTGCGGTATCGTCTTTTGGTATGGAGTCAGACGATAAACCATTATCTTTTTTTACCTCACAGGCCTTGCGACTACGAGATCTTCAAGTCAGAGAATCACAATTGCAAGAATATCCCATTCACACCCTGCTTGAAAAGCGCAATGGCGTGGCGCAATTATATCTATCTACGATTTCACACTTGCTTGATATGCCAGCAGAACGCTTTCCTAGCAGCGAGGCGGTAGTCAGTAAGCTGCCACGCTCGCCAGAGGTATTGGTTTGTTATAAGAGCCTCTTTAAAGGTGATCCTAAAGCAGCAGCAATTGGGGTATTGACCTATCGCTTTCATAAACTTATGGAATTTATAGATAAAATGGGTGGCCCAGAACTTGCCAAGTTAGTCGGTCCAAATGCGCAGATGGATAGTGCCGTGGGGCTCATGCTGGATGCAGTGCGGCTTCGTGTCAATCCGGAAAGTCGGCCGTGTGTTGCTGATGCATCGCAAGCCGCGCCAGACAATGATCCATCATCCAGTTATGGATCAGAATCTCCACCTCCTTCGAGTGGGACAGAAGAAGAGGTAGAAATAATCATAGAAGAAATAGTGGAGGATTCTCCAACGGTGCCCAGGCTGTCCAAAAGAAGTATGTCTATAGAATCGGAAAAAAATATCACGATGGAAGGTTCAGATTTGATGGAGCTTATTGTGCAGGTAACATCTATCGCACAATAACTGTTTAAAGTATTTAAAATATACGGTATTTTAGATACTAGTGGTATTTTTTTATTAAAGAGATTTATATGAAAATGTTTTATTTGGCGTTGTTAGTAATGCCTACTTTTTGTTGTGCGATGCAACAAGTCCAAACGGATCCTCGTGCTCTTGTGAAAGAGATGCATGACAAAATCCGATCATTGAGCTGGGGTGATGAAAAGGCAAAAGAAATTAATGAGCTTGTTGCTTATATTGAGAAGTTAAGAATCTGTGACGAGCAAGCGTATTATAGAGCCCTTGGTCCATGTGGAGCACGCGCGAGATGCTTGGCGATGTGCGGACCTGAAGAGCAAGTTAAATTATGGAGAAAGTTAGAGATCGATCATCAGACGCTTCAGCAAGAGCGGGCAAGAATAGCTGCTGAAAACAAGTGCTGTGGCATTCAATAATTAATCGGGATTTTCGAATGAAAAAATTGTTGCAAGGAATCTTTTTTGTGCTGAGTGTTTGTGCTATGCAATCAGCGCGCGCAATGGATTATCACTTTGCTATGGTGAAAACAATGCATGATACCATTCGATCAGGATCACTGAATGAGGCGGATCAAAAAAAGGCAATTAATGAACTGATTGACTATGTCAATGCCCTGCCAACTGAAGATAGTGTAGTTTTATTCAGGCAAACCCCAGAACAGTGTTGGCAGCCTATGAAGATATTACAGGGCGTGGAAGAACCGGATCGTGTTAGGATTTGGGGCTTTCAAGAGACGCAAGTTCTGCGCCTACTGGCTAACAAAAAAGCTGAAGAGCGGCGCGCTCAAAAAAATAAATGTTGTTTTATCCAGTAAATCATTATTTTTCTTTCAGGAATTGTATGAAAAAGTTATGGCTGGCGCTATTTCTTATGCCCAGTGTCTGTTGTGCAATGCAACAAGAAAAATCACGAGATGTTTATGCGCAGGCATATGCCATGCATCAGGGAATTTTCAATGGATCATCAGGAAATAGATCTTTCAAAGTTCAAACCTTTGCTACTTTCATTAAGAAATTGCAGCAGGATGAAC